>NZ_CP022530.1:313125-626250 GCF_002237535.1 Bacterioplanes sanyensis | reverse complement strand
AGTGTGGGCAGCGTATTGGTCGCCTTATGCCTTGCTGCTAGGCTGCAGTGTTACTGCTGTGATAACACAATAAAGGTGAGAGCATGACCGACAAACGCAAGCACTCGGCTCAGGTGGTCGATGGTGTCGCACAGGCGCCAGCACGTGCCATGTTGCGCGCCGTGGGCTTTAACAAAGAAGACTTCCAGAAACCGCAAATCGGTGTGGCCTCGACCTGGAGCATGGTGACGCCGTGCAATATGCACATCAATGAATTGGCCGAGCATGCCCGCATCGGTGCCGACCAAGCCGGTGGCAAAGGCGTGGTATTTAATACCATTACCATTTCTGATGGCATTGCCAACGGCACCGAAGGCATGAAGTATTCGCTGGTGTCGCGTGAAGTGATCGCCGACTCCATCGAAACCGTGGTGGGCTGCCAAGGCTTTGATGGCCTAGTGGCAATTGGTGGCTGCGATAAAAACATGCCGGCTTGTGTGTTGGCCATGGCGCGGCTGAATCGCCCGGCGGTATTTGTGTATGGCGGCACCATTCAGCCAGGCGCTGGCCACACGGATATTGTGTCGGTATTTGAAGCTGTGGGTCAGCACGCCAAAGGCGACATCGATTTGCTCGACGTTGAGCGCATTGAAGAAACCGCCATTCCCGGCCCGGGCTCCTGTGGCGGCATGTACACCGCCAATACCATGGCGTCGGCCATCGAAGCGTTAGGCATGAGTTTACCCGGCAGCTCGGCGCAAGAGGCGGTGTCCAGCGACAAGCGTGATGATTGCGAAGCCGCCGGCGCGGCTGTCATGAATTTGCTGGAGCATAACATTTTGCCCAGCGACATCATGACCCGTGAAGCGTTTGAAAACGCCATCACCATTACCATCGTATTGGGCGGCTCCACCAACGCCGTGCTGCATTTGTTGGCCATGGCTAACACCATTGGCGTGGAATTAACTCTGGATGATTTCACCCGTATTGGCCAGCGCGTACCGGTATTGGCCGACTTGCGCCCGAGCGGCAGATACATGATGTCTGAGCTGGTGGCCATTGGCGGCATTCAGCCACTCATGAAACGCCTGCTGCAACAGGGGTTATTGCATGGCGACTGTTTAACCGTGACTGGTAAAACGTTGGCAGAAAACCTCGCCAGCGTCAGTGACTACCCGGCAGGGCAGGACATTATTCGCGACTTCGACAACCCGGTAAAAGCCAACAGCCACTTGGTGGTATTAAAAGGCAATTTATCGCCCACCGGTGCGGTGGCCAAAATCACCGGCAAAGAGGGCTTAACCTTTACCGGCTCGGCCAAAGTATTTCACTCAGAAGAAGAAGC
This sequence comes from Bacterioplanes sanyensis, assembly GCF_002237535.1. Taxonomy (GTDB): domain Bacteria; phylum Pseudomonadota; class Gammaproteobacteria; order Pseudomonadales; family Oceanobacteraceae; genus Bacterioplanes; species Bacterioplanes sanyensis_A. The sequence goes on along the minus strand of NZ_CP022530.1, from coordinate 624,926 downwards.
GCTGCAAGCCATTCTGGACGGCGGCATCGTCAAAGGCGATGTGATTGTCATTCGCTACGAAGGCCCGCGTGGCGGACCGGGCATGCGAGAAATGCTCAGCCCGACCTCGGCGGTGATGGGCAAAGGCTTGGGTAACGATGTGGCCCTGATTACCGACGGCCGCTTTTCTGGTGGCAGCCACGGCTTTGTGGTTGGCCACGTGACGCCAGAAGCCATGGACGGTGGCCCCATCGCCATTGTCGAAGATGGCGATACCATCACCATTGATGCAGAAAACATGGCCATCTCGCTGCACGTGAGCGACGAGGAAATTCAGCGTCGCTTAAGTTTATGGCAGCGCCCACAGCCGCGTTATCGCCGTGGCGTACTGGCCAAGTTTGCCAGCACCGTTACCTCAGCGGCAGAAGGGGCACTAACGGATACCAATATTGATCCGTAAGTGCTCGTTAATGTGTGGGCCCAAGCACCGAGTCGATAGCCTCGGTGCTTGTGGTTGCTGAAATTCCCCTTCCAATTGTTAGAAATTAAATATCGAATAATTAGTCGGTTTAAAGTTTTTCTTACTCAGCACTACGAATTTATTGAGTCTCATCGCTATAAATTCTGAACCAATTGTTTTCATTATTCAGGTCCATGGTTGAGCTTCCTCGCAGCCATTAATTGATTCGGCGTTAAGATTTATCGCGCAGCGCAAAGCGGGTGAATCGCCCACCCGGAGTTAGAAAGAACCCCAAGGAAAGCGCAGGGTTTCGTATTTCAAATCGCCTATTGATAAGTTCGATGCACTCGTAAACAGCGCCATTGCCTTGGCCAGTGAATGACAGTGTTCTCTATGTTCTAGTGGCAAAAATGTAGTAACTTACCTCTCCTCTTTTAAATACCCATCAACACAAGGACGGGCTATGTCTTTCAAAGCCTTAGCATGGGCAGTCTCTGCCTCATTAGCGGCGCTAGCCCCAGTTTCATTGGCCGCCAGCGGCCAGCAGCAACAGGTACAGCAAATGACCATAGATTACCCAGCCATAGACTACCCAGCCACCCGCCAAGTCGACGTGGTGGATGAGTATTTTGGCACCCAGGTTAAAGACCCATACCGCTGGTTGGAAGACGATCGCAGTGAAGAGACCGCTCACTGGGTGGCGGCGCAAAATAAAGTCACCTTTGGCTACCTAGAGCAAACCCCATATCGGCAAAAAATCGAACAACGCCTAACTGAGTTGCTGGACTATGAGAAAGTCAGCAGCCCATTTAAAGAAGGCAAGTACACCTATTTCTATAAAAACGATGGCCTGCAAAATCAGGATGTACTTTATCGCCAGCACGGCGAAGGTGAGGCTGAAGTCTTTCTAGACCCCAATACCTTTAGCGAAGAAGGCACCACTTCACTGGGCAGCGTGAGTTTCTCTAAAGATGGCTCGCTGGTGGCATACAGCATTTCAGAAGGCGGCAGCGACTGGCGCAAAGTGATTGTGCTCGACGCCGAGAGCAAAAAGTCGATTGGCGATACGCTGGTGGATGTTAAGTTCAGCGGCATCAGCTGGCGCGGTAACGAAGGGTTTTATTACTCCAGTTACGACAAGCCCGAAGGCAGCGAGCTGTCTGCAAAAACTGATCAGCACAAATTGTACTTTCATCAGCTAGGCACCCCACAAGCGGATGATGAATTGATTTTTGGTGGCAGTGAGGCAGAAAAACACCGTTATGTCTCGGGCTACGTCACCGAAGATGGTCGCTATTTGGTCATTGGCGCGATGGAATCCACCTCCGGTAACAAGTTGTACGTGCAAGACCTCACCAAGCCAGAGACAAAACTGATCACTGTGCAAGACCATACCGGCGCCGACACTTGGGTCATCGCCTCGCAAGACGACACCTTGTACTTACAGACCAACTTAGAGGCGCCCAATACACGCTTGGTTAAGGTAAATATTGCCGCGCCACAGGCGAGCAATTGGGTGGACGTGATTGCTGAAACCCAGCATGTACTGAGCACATCAACCGCCGGTGGTAGCTTGTTTGCACAATATATGGTGGATGCAACGTCGCAGGTTAAACAGTTCGATCTGAACGGCAAACTGCTGCGCACTATCGAGTTGCCAGATATTGGCAGTGCCAGTGGTTTTCGTGGCAAACAAGATGACAGCGAGCTGTATTACACTTTTACTAACTACAAAACGCCGGGCACGATTTATCAGTTAGATATTAGCTCTGGCAAGAGCCAGGTGTATCGTAAATCTGAAGCACCTTTTGACTCGGATAAGTTTGAATCCGAACAGGTGTTCTATACCTCAAAAGACGGTACTAAAGTGCCGATGATTCTGACCCACAAAAAAGGTTTACCACGTGATGGCAGCGCGCCGACCATTTTGTATGGCTACGGCGGCTTTGATGTCAGCCTGACGCCTTGGTTTAGTTCGGTGCGTGCTGCTTGGTTAGATATGGGCGGCATATTTGCCGTGGCCAACTTGCGTGGCGGCGGTGAATACGGCAAAGCCTGGCACGATGCCGGTACCAAACTGCAAAAGCAAAATGTGTTTGATGATTTTATTGCCGCAGCTGAGTACTTGATTGAGAACAAATACACGGCATCAAATAAGTTAGCCATTGAAGGCGGCTCAAATGGGGGCTTGTTGGTCGGGGCCGTGATGACCCAGCGACCAGAGCTGTTCCGAGTGGCGCTGCCACAAGTCGGTGTATTGGATATGCTGCGCTACCACACCTTTACCGCCGGTGCCGGCTGGGCGTACGACTACGGCACAGCGGAGCAGAGTAAACAAATGTTCGAGTACCTAAAAGGCTACTCTCCGCTGCACAATGTCGAAGCTGGGGTACATTACCCGGCGACGTTAATTACCACCGGCGATCACGACGATCGCGTAGTACCGGCACACTCATATAAATTTGCCGCTGAGCTGCAGGCCAAGCAAGGCGGGCCACTACCCACCTTGATTCGCATCGAAACCGATGCCGGTCATGGTGCGGGTACGCCGACCAGTAAGGTCATTGATCTGTATGCCGATATTTACAGTTTTGCGTTGTTTAATATGGGCGTGGAGGAGCTTTAGGCGTTTGACTTGAGGCCTTTCGTGGTAAGCCTGCATTGGGGTAATGGTAGGGGAAAAACGCTATGCCCTCCTTGAGGGATCTTATCCCTCACGCCGGGCGGGCGAACGACTGAAAGCGTATATTGAGACAGTTTCTGCAAGGCAAAAAGCGAGAGAGTCACACTCGACAAGCGCAGCTTACAAATAGTAAGTGAGCATGGCGATCGGACTCGCGCACGAGGTGATTTCTAACGCAGCAGAAACAACGTAGATAGCTTTCAGCCTGCTTTGCCCTGCGCAGGCCGTTATCCTTTGTAGCCAATGCTGTGGTCACCGCAACACCAACAGCCTGCATCCCGGCAGGATGTTGGCTGGTGCTGCCATCCGGGCAGCACCTGCGGGCACAGCCATTGCCAACACCGGAGTCCTGCAAAGGCGCAGAAAACCTAGGCACGAGTCCGGCCCCCTGTGGGCAAACGGTGTTAGATGGCGGGTAGCGGTTTGAAAATACCCATACCTCGAATGTAAAGGCATACTGATATCTAACCAGTATATTTTCTGGTTCGGCAAAGAGCTGGCCTGCTTTTCCAGCCAGCTTGCCTGTTTTACCGCAGGGTGGTAGCTTAAATGCACGAAAAATCAGTGAGTTATCCTTAAACTGCCAGAACTTTGAGGCGTGGATAGTAGGCAAGCACGTTTTTCCAGGAGTGAATGTGAAAGAAAGGAAGGTATCCGGTTGCAAATCAATGGCCTGTCAGAGATACCTCGAATGGTTCTAGCTAGAAAAACAGGCACGCACACTATTAAACTGTTAACTTCTAAGGGAACCGTGCCGTGGAACTAGATGAAATCAATGAATTAGAAATTTCTCTAGGTGTGGATGTAGGTTTTTTTCAGTCGCTATTAACGGAAGATGATTGGTCGTTTGTTATAAAGCTTCATGCATTACTAGAAGCTGCAACAGGTCATCTTCTTGTAGAGCACTTTGATGACGAAAGATTAGTGGATGTTATAGCTCATCTAGAAATGAGCAATCAAAGAACTGGAAAGGTTGGCCTACTAAAATCTATGGAGCTAATCAGCAGTGATCACAAAAGATTTATTGTTTCACTGTCTGAGCTTAGAAATTCTTTGGTGCATGAAATACGCAATGTTAATTTCAGCTTTAAGGAAATGGTGTCAAAGTATTCAGATAAAGAGTTCCAAAACTTTATGAAACGTTTTGGGCTATTCCTTAGCTCTGAGCAGCTAAGTGAAAAAATGTATGCAGAGTCCGCAAAAAATGATCCAAAACTCTTTATTTTTTCATCCTCAGTGGCCTTATTAACATTTATCTATCTTAGAAAGAAAACCAGTTGCTACCAAAGATTTTTCAAAGCAGTTAAATTGGTAAATGAAGAACCAAACTAAAAAAGTTAACAAACGCAGCAACACGGACCCAGCAAGCATTGGCCTTGAAAAGCAGGACAATAAACGCTTGCAGGCCCGGTTCTGCGGGCGTTACATGGTGAAGTCAATATTATGATTCCGGTAAAGCTGAGAGATCTTCATTACCAAGATAAGAAGCCTGTTTTGGCAATGCTTCGAGATCCTCAGATAATGAAGTTTCTTGGGCCGCGTCGCAATAAACAACGCAATAAACAAGACAGTCATGATAAGAAAGTTGCCTGATGGCAACGCCTAAATCTGCTGGCTAGGCTATGAGCAGGTCCTATTCACGGGAGTCAGCTATGCCCAAGCCACGCAAGGAACTCGTTTCTCTGGAAGCCACGCCTTATTATCACTGCGTTTCACGCTGTGTGCGGCGTGCTTTTTTATGCGGCTTTGATCAGGAAGGGCGTAGCTTTGAGCATCGTCGAGGCTGGATAGAGTCATTGCTGCTGGAGCAAGCCCAAGTCTTTGCCGTCGACATCGCTGCCTATGCAGTGATGTCGAATCACTTTCATGTGGTGCTGCACGTCGCGCAGGGCCAGGCTGCGAGCTGGCCTGTGCGTGAAGTAATCGAGCGCTGGCACCGGCTGTACAAAGGCAATGCTTTTACGCAACGCTATTTGTTAGGTGAAGCGCTGAGCTCGGTGGAAGAGCAGTTAGTTGAAAAGTACGCCAACGAATGGCGTGAGCGTTTAACCTCCATTAGCTGGTTTATGCGTCGCTTGAACGAAAAAATTGCGCGCATGGCCAACGAAGAAGACGAATGTACCGGTCACTTCTGGGAGGGCCGCTTTAAGTCCCAGGCACTGCTCGACGAAAAAGCACTGGCTGCCTGCATGGCCTATGTGGATTTAAACCCTGTTAGAGCGGGCATGGCGAAAACACCGGAAACGTCTGATTATACCTCGATCAAAAAACGCAGCCGTAAAGCACAGCAAGCCAGTTCACCCAATCACCCGTTCCAACAAGTCCCCGAGCTATTTAACTTCGCTGGCAACCCTCGTGAAAACATGCCAGAAGGCATCCCAATGAAGTTAACCGATTACATCGACTTGGTGGACTGGACCGGCAGACAAATACGTGAGGATAAGCCCGGTTATATTGATCAAAGCCTGCCACCCGCGCTGCTTAGGCTGGGTATTGACTCACAACATTGGCTAGTCATGACGCAGCAATTTGAAAGCCAGTTTAAAGGCCTGGTGGGCAGTGCTCAGAAGCTAAAGGCCAAACTGAGCTGCTTCTTCCAAGATAGTAAACAACACCGAACCGCTGGTATCGGTACGTGCCAGAAGCTGCTGACTTAAAAGAAAACAGTAAAATCTCTCCATCAAAAGCCTGTCTGATCAACAAGCAGCAGTTAGCTTTGTCTGAAACTCTGTCTTGATCGTCAAGTCATTTTTTGACTCATTGATAGACCGTGTTCAAGGCAGCTAGTGATCGGACTTAACGGCAAGCAGCCATACTTTTTTTAGCCAGACTGGCTATTTTTCACCAATTGACTCAAGTTGAGGAGAGTGGTTAAATTCGGTCGCTTAATTATAGTTATGGAAGCCCGTTCGTGGTTGTTCATTTGATCTTGGCTGTAGTCTTTGCTGCACTCACCGTTTACGTTTATAAACTTCATGCATCCCTTCGCGTAGCCATAAAGAGAAAGAGCCAGGGTGAAGAGATTTCACATGCTCCAAGCTTTCTTGTTTATCTCTACCCCGTTTTTATTGTCTACTTTGTGATAATGTCCATAGGGAACTTGTTGCAGCTTGCTGGCTACGGTTGAGTCATAGATAAGCTGGGCTCATATAGTTAACAACTAGAGCGCCTATCCCAATATACTCATTCAGTAGTGGCCTGCTTCTTCGCGGGCAAACTACCTAGCCACTGTGGACATATGAGTAACACAGCACCTGACATAGAAGACTCCAACCACCATTGGAAACAACATCTCAAAATTTTGTAGGCTCTTGATACAGATCTGATTTTAATGTTGTAACTCGCCCAACATACCCCGCGCTTTGCCAGCCTGCCGAGAACTTTGGCAGAACCGGTGCTTGCTTTGGGGCTGCCAACCAAAAGATGCCAAGTAGCAGCCCTGCTATCAACACAGGGCTTAGCAGTATCAGCTTGCTCACACAGGTTTTAACTGTTGCGCTAGTTGAGTCGCTTGGCGTGCCACTAATCCATAAATTGAGAGTTGTGGGTTGGCGCCGATGCTGGTGGGAAATACCGAACCGTCGAAGACGTAAAGATTATCTAGATAATGATACTTGCCGTTACTGTCGACCACGCACTGCGATAAGTCCTCGCCCATGGCCAAACCACCCATTACGTGAGCACTGCCGGCCATAAATGCGTTCAAGCGAAACTCCAGTTGAGAAATGTCTTTTTTCGCTTGTTGCCAACTTGTAGACCAGCGGGCGTCTAAATGTGAAGCGCGTACGGCCTTGGCGCCCGCGGCGAATTCAATTTCCGCCATGCTAAGAAAAGCCCGTTTAAACCCGTCCCATAGATAATCATTTACCTGATAGTCAATGATGGGCGAGCCATCACTGGCCAGTTCAACCGTGCCGCCTTGGCTTTGCGGATGAAAACCGTCGCGTAATAAGGCGATCATCGAGTGGGTATTGGGCAGGTGGCTCATGTCGTCAAAATGATGCGCACCATGGCCTAATAATAATACCGACGCTAAGCCCGGTTGCAGCGGCGGTACTTCGAGTTTATAGCCCACTGGGCCGTCGACATTCTGCCACTGGAAATGGTCGGAATAAATCGATTGTGGCGCGCCATAGTAAGGATCGATGGTGCGATCAAAGCGGGCAAAATTAAACGCCACCGGATGCAGAAAGGTGCGCTTGCCGACTCGTTGTTGTGGGTCGGGTGCGTTAGAGCGTTTGAGCAGTGCCGGACCATTAATGCCACCACAAGCCATGACGATGTGAGGGGCTTTTACCACTATACGTTTACCGGACGGTTGGTAGCGTGCATCCAGTGCGGTTACGTCCACCCCCAGCACTTTATTGCCTTCAATAATTAACCGCTCGGCGCGGGCACTGTAAATCAGCTGTGAGCGCATTTCTAACGCCGCCGGAATGGTGGTCACCAACATGGATTGTTTGGCGTTGGTGGGGCAGCCAGTGCCGCAATAACCCAGGTTCCAACAACCGGCGACGTTGCGTGGAATTACTTTCCAATCGTAGCCGAGTTGCGTACAGCCGCGGCTTAATACGGCGTTGTTTTCGTTGGCCGGCACTTGCCAGTCGCTGATATTGAGCCGCTGCTCCATGCGCTCAAACCAGGGTGCCATATCGGTTTTGCTGAGTCCTTTAACGTCAAACTCTGACGCCCAGTAATCTAGGGTTTGATCCGGTGTACGAAAGCTGGAGGTCCAATTCACCACCGTGGTGCCACCCACGCAGCGACCTTGCAAAATCGACATAGCGCCGTCTTTGCTCATGCGACCGGCGCTTTCTTGGTACAAGTCGCTGTAGGCTTCGCGCTCGTCCATTTTAAAGTCGTTACTGGATTTTAGCGGCCCTTCTTCCAGCATCAGTACTTTGAGCCCAGCTTGGGCAAGAATTTCGGCACTGGTGCCGCCACCTGCGCCGGTGCCGATAATAACGACGTCGGCTTCCAGCACTGTGCCATCGTCAAATTCGGTGGCTTCCTGCACTTGCCAGCCATTGGCCATGCCGTTGAGGATGGGGTCTTGAATAGCGGCGATCACCGGAATATCAGGCTTACGTTCGGTTGTTTTCATGGGAGCTCGTTATTGTTATTGGCTGACAACAGTGGGGATTTTTTGCGGTGGCCCGGGGTAACCGGAGGCAATGTAATTTTCTGGCAGGGCGTACCAGCACATGGTTTGCAATTTACACAGGGAGGCGTAGCCCATGCGTTTTACTTGCAGGCTACTGTCGCGCCAGCCGAGTAAAAATGCCTCGACTTCTTCTGCGCTGGCTTCGTTCCAGTGGCGAAATGGCGCGCCCAACGCCGCACGCAGCGGCGCCGACGACATAATGGCCAATAATTGCACCAGTTGGTTACGCGAGTGGTATTGCAGCGTGCCGATGAGCTTATCCAACGCCGCCACCTGACGGGCACGCGCTTGCTCTGGGCCCAGCTGGCCAGGGTAGCTGGCACCCATAATGACCGGCGCTAAGGCGGCCAAAAAATCGGCGTCGTCGGCGGTTAGGAATTGCAAACCGGCTTCGGGCTGGCGGCTGCAGCCGCTCAGCAGTGCCAATGATGAGCCCAAGGTGAGTGTGGCGGCAGCGCCGCCACTGAGCTGCATAAAACCACGGCGGGTGGTGTTGAGCATGGCTGTCTCCTCAGCGAATAAATAACTTTTGGATCAGCTGCTGTAAGGCGCCACCGTAGGGTGGGTAAATAAACTGCCCACTGTTGAATTTGCCTTTTTTATGCACCGCCTTGGCTTTGGACAAACTTAAAAAGCCTTCTTTACCGTGGTAGTGACCCATGCCCGACGGACCAACGCCGCCAAATGGCATATCGTCTTGGGCGATGTGCATTAATGTGTCGTTAATGGTGACACCACCGGCGTGGGTTTGCTCCAACACGGTTTGCTGAATTTGGCGATCGTAGCTGAACAAATACAGCGCCAGTGGCCGGTCACGATCGTTGACGTAGTCGATGGCGTGGCTCAGCTGCTGATAGCCCACCACGGGCAATACCGGGCCGAACAATTCTTCTTGCATCACCTTAGTGTCGGCGGCGGCGTGCTCGATGATGTGCAAAGGCATTTTACGCGTACCGCTGAAATCTTCGTTGGCCGGGTTCACCACGGTGACGCTGGCGCCTTGCTCGCTGGCCTCGCGTACCCAACTGTGCAAACGCTCGAACTGACGCTCGTTGATGATAGCGGTGTAGTCCTGGTTGTCGCGAATACTAGGGTACATGCGCGCAAAGGTGCTTTGGTAGGTATCGATAAACTCCTGCTGGCGACCTTCTTCGACCAGCACATAATCGGGTGCAATGCAGGTTTGACCGGCATTTAACGATTTGCCAAAGCAAATACGCTCAACCGCATCTTGCATATTGGCGCCAGGGCCAATGATCGCCGGTGATTTACCACCCAGCTCCAGCGTTACTGGCGTTAGGTTTTTCGCTGCGGCGCCCATCACGATGCGGCCAACGGCGGTGGAGCCGGTAAAAATTAAGTGATCCCAGGGTAGCTCGGCAAAGGCGCTGGAGACTTCCACTTCGCCTTCAATTATTGCTACTTGGCTGTCGTCGAATATCTCGGCTAATACGCGCTTCAGTGCCTGATTGGTGGCCGGGGTAAACTCCGACATCTTGATCATGGCTCGGTTACCTGCGGCCAAGGCCGTCATCAGCGGCAGCAGCGCCAGTTGGATGGGATAATTCCACGGCACCATGATGCCCACCACACCGAGCGGCTGATACATGACCTGGTTGCTGGACGGCATAAACAGCATGCTGACGTGGCGACGCGAGGGCTTCATCCAGCGGCGCAAGCGTTTGCTGGTGTAGTTGATGCCTTCTACCGTGGTCATAATTTCAGCAATGCGAGTTTCGTCCACCGAGCGGCAGGAAAAGTCCTGGTTCACTGCTTGTGCCAACGCGTCCTGATGCTTTAACACCGCGGCTTTGAGCTTCTGCAAATCCGCCAAGCGCTCAGCCGCCGTGGGCATGGGGTGTTGGCGATAGGCCTGACGCTGGTGGCGGAAAACATCTTGCATCCGCGCCAGCTCAGTGTCGTGCGAGCGTAAATCGGTGACGGTGGCGACCATAAGCAGGGCTCCTTCGCAGCGGTCTGCGGTGATTGTGGCCAGTCGGCGCTGGCGCTGAATGTGCGGACGCTGCAGCGTGCTGAAACAGCTCACTTGCGGTGTGACGGCGTCCATTGTTATCGTTTGGCATTATTATTAGAGTGATTACTCTAAACCGTCAAGCCGCTGGGCAACAGGGCCTGAACGGCCATCGCCGTGTCATTTTTGACGGCCAGCGACGCACAAGAAGAAGGTTATGAACACGCGACAACGCATACTCGACGCCAGCCTGGCGTTGTTCAATCAGCACGGCGAGCGCGCCGTGAGTACCAATCACATTGCCTCGCACTTGGCGATGTCACCGGGCAACCTCTATTACCATTTCAACAATAAGCAGCAGATCATTTTTGAGCTGGTGAATCGGTACCAAACGCGGGTGCTGGAGGTGTTGCAGGTACCGGGCGATCGGCCGCTGACGGTGACCGATAAAATCATGTATCTGCAAGGCATTTTGGCCGGGCTGTGGGAGTACCGCTTTATTCATCGCGATATGGAACATTTGTTGGCCGCCGATGACGAATTAAAACAGCAATACCAGAGTTTCTTCCGCCATTGTTTGCAGCAGGTGGTGCAGATCTACCGTGGATTGCGCGCGGCGGGCATCATTGCCATCGACGACGACAGCATTGACAGCCTGGCGCTGAACACCTGGATTGTGGTGACCTCTTGGGTGTCTTTTTTGCGTACCAGCTTGCTGGCGGACGAGCATCAATCATTGGATATGCAGCAGCTGCAGGGCGGCGTGTATCAGGTGTTTGCTCTGGAGCGACCGTATTTAACCGAGGCCTTTCGTGATGAAGTGGTGGAGTTGCAGCACAATTTTGCACCGCGTCCGCAGTGGCTGGATCATTTGTCTTAGCCTACTGCTAGCAGCCTGCAGCCGCGGTCCTGAGAGCGTACTGCACGATTACGCCGAGCGTGTAGCGCGGGTGGTCGAGCAACCGCTTGCAGAGCCCGCCTCAGTGGCGTTGCCGACCTTGGCGCTGCGTGAGCTGGAGCTGCCATTGGCCAAGGCGGACGTCGGTTTATTGGAGTTTTTACGCCTCAATGTGTGCGAATTGGGCATGGCGGTGGGCAAGAAAAACTCCACCCTGGGCAAGGTGGCGCCGCCCAGTCAGCGCATGCACATGGAGCGCGATTTTTTGCTGTTAGCACCAGATTGTGTGGCGCAATTGCAGGACAGCCGGCCCGAGCTGAGCAATAAGCTGCAGCAAGCGTTGCAGCTCAAACAGAGCCAGCGCCTACAGCAATGGTGGAATGCTTGGTTAACCGCAAAAGAGTGGCAGCAATTTATCAGCTCAGCGGCCGCGCCTTTAGAAATGACTGGCGATGAACCTGCGCACCTGTCGCGCTCGTTGCAAGCACTGGACTATGCCATTGCTCAAGGGCAGCGTTGGCAGCAGCAAGACTACGTCTACAACAGCAGTGATATGGAGTTTCACCAGCAACAATTATTGCTGGGGGAAACCTTGGGCAAATGGCTGCATGCGCAGGCGCTGCAAACCGATGTGCTGAATCGTGTGGCGCAGGTATTGGAACAACGCTACGCAGAAAAGCCCCTGTGCATGACTGGCCAGCAAACGGATAAAGCAAAAATACTGTTTACCGTATTCCAGAAGTTTTATTTGGCGCAGGTGCAACCTTACATGAGCCGCAGCGATCAATTGGGCCAGCAATTGCTGGCGGATTTAACGGCGCTGCAGTCGACCTTGCAGCAGCAGAATATAACTGTACCGAAGGCTTACCAGCAGTGGTTGGCGCAACTACAGCAGCGGCAACAAGGCTTTACCCGCGCCAGCCAGCGCCATGTTTACGCCTGGCGCACCACACTGACCGAGTGCGGTTTTATTCCCGGCCAGTGACCGCGCTCATTAGCGAAACCGCAATCGCGCGCTGAGGTGCAAATACGAGCTGTCTTCCAGCTCCAGCGTTTCACGCAAACCTTGCTCGTTGTCGAACTCCAGCTCTTGAGCAAATTGCTGCCCAGCTTCGACATTCAACCAAACCGGGCCCACCACACGCCACTCGCCGCCAATACCCAAGCGGTAGCCTTGTTGGGTGTAATCAAAGGTGTTGTTTTTGTCGTCGCCGTAGACGTGCCAGTTGCCACCATTGGGGGTCAGCTTTAGATAATAATGCTGTGCTTTGCTGGGGGCGTAACTGACGCGGCTGAACGGAAAACCTAAAATCGCCTGAAATTGTTGGCCAATGTCCCACTGAGCATTGGCCAATGGGACAAAGCGCCCTTCTCCAAAGGCATGGGTATAGACAATACCGAGGTTGTAACCAAAGCCGTCATTGCTGTGGCTGTACTGCACCACGCCGTTGGCTGCCCAATCGTCGTTGCCGACGTATTCCAATGATGATTTTACACCGGGCGACACATTCACCGTATAGCGACTGCTGTCGCTGAGTTTGCGCACGTAACTGATGGGTACAGATACATCGTATAAGCGTTGTTTTCCACTGGCCTCGTCGGTCACTGTGGTGCGAAATTCGCGCTCGAACAGATTAAATTGAAATACCCATAGGCCTTGATCGATACTGCCGAGCGTGCCGATGGGAAACTTTAAACGGGTATCCACTTGCGTGACCTCGGCATCGGCGTTGATGTCTTGCACGGCGGCGGGTTCAAAGTAGGTGGCCGACAGTTCGCCCACTGGTAAAGACGGTACTTGAGTCGCAGGCTCTGCCTGAGCGGTGAGAGAAACAGCCATTAACAAGCTAACAAGGTGAGTGTGCTTCATGAAGTTGTCCATTTTCAGTAATCGTTCTGCAGCTTTGGCTGTGCGCCGCCATGCTCAGCATCGACACAGTATGGCAGCAAAACATAACCTACGGTACAAGCGTATGCTGGGCGCGCTGTTACTGGCTGTGTTCAGCAGCTCAGGTTGGGCATTTAGCGGTTATGGCCACGGGTTAATTTGCAATACTGCGCAGCAGGCTCTGCCAGCAACGCTGGCACAGCGGTTAGACGACATTGCCCGTGCTGGCGGACAAAAAGATTTTGCTCAGCTGTGTACCTGGCCGGACACCATTCGTCGCCAGCGCGAGTTTGATCACACCAAAACCTGGCATTACATCAACGTCAGCCGCTCGGCAACGCAGGTCGTCGCCCAGGATTGTGGTGGTAAAGGCTGCGTGACCGAAGCCTTGCAACAACAATGGGCCAAGCTGCAGCAGCTGCCGAATAATTGGCAAGCGCTGGCATTTGTGGGTCATTTTGTGGGCGATATTCATCAACCGATGCACGTCAGTTACCGCGATGATCGCGGTGGTAACCGTCTGCGTTTGAATTTTGCTGGTGAGCGTAGCAATCTGCATCAGTATTGGGATGGCCGTTTGCTGCAGCGCCAACCACAACGACTGAAGCCAGTGATGCTGTCGCCCACACCTGTGCCGATCAGCAAAAAGCTACCTGTGTATCAGTGGGCCACTGAGTCGCTGCAGATCACCAGAATGATTTATCGTCAGCCGCATAAATCCATTGATGCTGGCAGCGATTTGCATCAACAACACATCGCCTTGTGGAATCAGCAAGCCAGCTTGGCGGCTCAGCGTTTGGCTGAGTTACTCAATGCCTTGTATCGAGGCCAGCATGATTAAAGCCGTCTTTTTTGATTTGGATAATACGCTGGTTGATCGCAGCGCCAGTATCGAGCGTTTTGCAGCCGCCTTTGTTGGCCATTACCAGTCGCGATTACAACACAGCAAAGCCAAGCCGATTGCCAGCTTGATTAAACACATTGATAACGGCGGCTATTTGCCAGCCGGATCACCCTACAAAAAGGTGTACGAAGCCATTGGTAGCGAGCTGGCATTGCAACTCGACTGGATAGAGCCGGTGAGCGCGGATGAACTCACCGCTTTCTGGCGGGGCGAGTTTCCAAAAAATACCGTAGAAATGGAGGGCGCCCAGCGCTTGCTGCAACAATTGCATAACGATCGCTATTACCTCGGCATTATTTCAAATGGCGCCCATGACTCTAGGCAGGCAACTGTAAACAATACCTCGTTTCAGCCTCTGATTCGCGAGTTGGTGAGTTCGGGTGGCTTTGGCTGCTCCAAGCCTGATGCCCGCATCTTCTTAGCGGCCATTGCAGCGGCTGGTTTGCAGCCATCGCAGTGTATGTATGTGGGCGATCATCCCGTGAATGATATTCAAGGTGCGCTGGCAGTGGGAATGCAGGCCACCTGGCTGCAGGGTTACCATCCAGCGAGCGAGAGTGCAGCTGAGGTCAATACCATTAAACACCTTTCTGAGCTGGTCGGCTTTTTGTGAAAAGCTTCGTGAGTCAATCGAATATTTACTTGGATGAGTATCACGGGCTTTGGACGATATAAAATGGAATAAATATTGATTAATGTTCTATCGAATAAGTTTTATCTGTTATTGGCGGCGATATTTGTTTTGATTGCCAGTGTATTGGGTATTTGGCAACTGTCAAAAGCTAGAAGCTGTTTCACAACTTCTTTAGCACGATCATCATGCAGGCGGCGTGAAAGAAGGCTCGATACATTGAGAGCTTTCTTTCCCATCGAACCACTAATCGCCGATAATTTCCAAGCCAAGCAAAAGTGCGCTCTACTTTCCAGCGACGGTCGTACCTTCTCAGCTTTCTACCATCTTGCAGCGGCGCTTTTCTCCTGTTTCGACGATGTGGACAAATGAGATCAACGCCCCGTTTCTTTAACGCCATTCGCAGAGGATCAGAGTCTGCCGCTTTATCGTAAATCAAACGCTTCACCTTGCTCTTGCCATAGGAAACATTTCACAAAGCCTCAATCAGATTGACCTCCGCCGGTGACGCTGAGCCAAGTGTCAGCCCGATTGGAATGCCTTCGCCATCGACGACTATCATCCACTTCGACCCCTTACCACGCTTGGTTTTTCCAACACCGAGGCCCCTTTTTTTGCGGGTGCAAAACTACCATCAGAAAACGATTCTTCCCAATTTAACCGCGACTGTTGATCCAGAACGCGAAGAAGCTTACGCCAGGCTTTGACCCATGCACCTTGCTCTTCCCAGTACTGAAGGCGGCGCCAGCAGGTACTCGGTGAAGGATAGCGCTCGGGTAGATCACGCCAGCGCGCACCTGAACGTAAGACCCATAAAATGCCCTCGAAACAGGCTCGATTGCTGATAGGTTTGGGACCCCCTTTGCCACGAGGCAGGCTGGGTAAACAAGGCTCAATGTGTGCCCACTGTTGGTCGGTCAGTTCTGAGGTTGAACGTTTCATGGTGGAGGAGTTGAAGCTGATAGTTTTGATTATTATATCGGACTGAAGGTTATGAAACAGCTTCTAAATGGTTTTTCTTGGGTGTTGCTGGTCAGCGCCATCGCCGGGTTTGTGGTGGTACACCTGCTCTGGCCACCCAAGCGAAATCACGACAGTGCCTGGTATGAGTCAGTCGAGGTCATCTTTGATTTTCCCTTTCAACTTATGGCCACCTTGCTGCGCACGCTGGGCCGCTGGTTACGCTGCGACTCTGATTTTTAAGACCTAGATTTGTAAGACCTAGATTTGTAAGACCTAGATTTGTAAGACCTAGATTTGTAAGACCTAGATTTGTAAACCCAGATTTATAAAACCCAGGCTGGTAACCTAGATTTCCAGCAGCGGCTTTGTTCATTTCTTTCGCCATCCCATATGTTCTAGCAAGTCAGGCACACATTACTATTTGATCGCGTGAGCAATAAACTGCTGCACCGGGTCCAGAGTGACGGGCTGGCAATGGCCGGGCTGATGTGCGTTGGCGCTTGCAAATAGCCATTGCCAATTAAACGCGAAATAATCGGAAAATAACTGAGTGCAACTTTGCCGGCTAACAAATGCAAAAAGTCCTGCTCAGACTCATAGGCATTCGATACCTGATGAAAGCCAGGTAGGCACTATACCAAATGCGACGGGAACGATGTTATTGTGCAATAAGTTCATGTGACACCATTTTCCAAATTAGAAGATTCCAACTACGCCTTTTTATAACACCTCTGCAAAACCCCATTGCTGTATATCTGATGACTCAGCAATTGCCAGCGTTGCTCATGACTGACCTGATCTGGCAGCGTTGCTGCAGCAAACAGTGGAATGCCACTGCCCAGCGTGATGGGCAAAGTCGTGAGCACCATGTCGTCAATCAGGCCTGCAGCAAGAAAGCTCTGTATCAACTGACCGCCATCCAAGTAGACGCGCTGAAACCCGCGCTGCTGTAACCCTGCCGCCAGCGCTTGCGGCTGTTCACGACTGAGCTCAACCGATGGCGGTGCATCCGCCGGCAGTTCGCGTAAACCACGGCTCACCACCACAACCGGCTTGTCACCATAGGGCCACTGCGGAAAGCTCATGACTTTTTCAAAGCTGTTGCGCCCCATCACCAACACGTCGGTGCTGTCAGCAAACACCTGATAGCCGTAGTCTTCGCCCTCCAAGTGAGCGAGCGATAACCAGTCGATCTCGCCATCGGCCTTGGCAATAAACCCATCCACACTGGTGGCAATAAACACCGAGCACTGCATATCTACCTCACACCAACACTAAAACATTACACAGCCATAATTCTACAGTGTAGAATTATGGCATTGGAGGTACGAACATGGCAAACAAGCTCAGCCGCGAGCAAATTCTTAAGGCAACGCAGGATTACTATCTGATCAACGGGAAAATGCCTAGCATTCGCAAGCTGGCGACCGAACTGGACAGTGACCCAATGGCGATTTATTACTACTTTTCCAGCAAACAGGCGCTGCTAGAAGCGCTGTGCTGCGAGTTGGTGGGAGCGATTGAGGCGCCCACAACAGGCCGCTGGCAGGCACGCGTGCAAGCATTGTGCGAGCAGTATCTAGCCCTGCTACAGCGCTATCCTGGCCTGTTGCATATATTGCTAACCCTTGAGTCGGATGGCCCGGCACAACGTTTCTGCCAGTGTTTGCAGACGCTGTTAAGCGCACAGTACTCCAGCGCTGACATCGCCATATTACAAGATCTGATTGCCGATTATCTGCACGGCGTGGCACTGGCACAGGAAGCACAGCCAGAGCAGTGGCCGGCCATTCAGCAGTCGTTTACACGCGTGTTGCCCTGGTTGTTAAAACAGCCGCAGCGCTGACCATGAGTGACGGGGCAGCTTGCGGCATTGTCGTTGGCGTTAAAACGCCACACTTTGCTGTAGCAATAGCTGCCACTGGGGAATGTCATCGCCATGCTGCAACGCTTCATACCATTGCCAGCGCAAGTGGCTGCCAGGCCACAAACGGGCACTGGCCGCTAGCGTCAGCAGTTGCGGTTGCTGCTGATGATGATTTAGCAGCGACTGTTGCAGATCCTGACCGTTCACCCGACTGAGCTCTACGTCGCTGTGGGCAGCGTCGTAGCGCACCGCCAGCTGCCACTGTTGACGCGGAGACAGCCAACTGGTCTGCACATACTGACCAGCCGCCTTGAGCTCCAGCTCGGCCTGGGCATCGAGCGTTTGGCCCGCTGCGCTGCTCAAATCACCTCGCTCGCGGCGCTGTTGATGTTCCGCCATCAATGACCAAGTGCCTGACAGCGTGGTCCAACTCACCTTCAGCGCCACACCCAGATGCGCGCTGTGGCCAGAGAAAAATTCAGTAGCGTCATCGCCGTGGCTATGACTGATGGCAGCATCGCTGAACAATTGCAGCCCCGACTGCTGCAAAGAAGCCCAGTAGCCGTCCAACTTGCTGGATACCACCCAGTTGTCCCAATGTCGCTGCCAGCTCAGAGACGATAACCAAGCACCGCTATTGCCACGGGTGTTGCGCTTTTCCGTGGTTAAAACGCTGCTAGAAAAGCGCCAATTGCCACTGGGTTTATACCAGTCGTGCCAGCCACTGACTCCGGCTTCGGTCGTTTGTCCCGCCCACAAGGCTTTATACACCAGCGGCCGATCTGTAATCGCTAAAGCATGGCTGTGCTGTTGATTGAGCCAACCAATCTCAGGCTGCATTTGCCCGATTTTAATCTGCCAGCCGTCGCTGTACGGCTGCAGCCAAGCTTGCTCTAACTCGACGCCGTCGCCGTGGTAGCCCAAGCTCACCAACCCTTGCATCGCTGCGGGCTGGCGCAACACAAAGCTGCGGCTAATATCGACATGCTTGAGCCGCAAGCCGGCCTGATCATAGTGATTCTGTTGTGGCAATACGCCGCGCACCTTGGCTTCCGAATCTTCGGCGTAACTCAACAACGCATCCAGCTGCCAGGCGCCGTTACCCTGTTTAGGCGCTGCGGGGGCATGGGCATGCACTGCCGGGCTGAGTAGATGAGTGACGAATACAGTGGAGAAAAGGGCAGCACTACGCATCGGGTTGCTCGGCAAAAGGATTGGCAAAACGCGGATCGCGAATAAACTCGTAATCCGTCAGGCTATGTAGGAAATTAATTAAATCTTGTTTTTCTTGCTCGGTGGCCTCAAAGCCGCTGACAAAGTCGCTCTTATAGGGGTTTATGCGGCCATCCCCCGCGTTGGCACCAGACTCGATATGGCGCCCACCGGCGGCATAAAACTCGATGACTTGCTCTAGGGTGGCGATAGAACCGTCATGCATGTATGGCGCCGTCAGCTCGATATTGCGCAGCGTAGGCGGCCGAAAGGCGCCCATATCGGCCCAGTCATTGGTGACCTTAAACTTGCCTGGCATAGCGGATGGATAACTGCCGTTATTATTCAGGTTGTATAGGCCATTGTTAAAAAATACCCGCTCCGGAAAGCGTGTATTTACCGTGACGGTGGAGCTGGAAAAGTTAAAGCCATTGTGACAGTGAAAACACTCCATTTTTTCGGAGAAAAATAACTCACGCCCGCGCAGTGCTGAGTCGGACAGTTCGCCACGATCAAATGCCGAGCGATCCGAAATTAAGGTACGAACAAAGGATGCCAACGCTTTCACCACGTTCACCAAGGTGACAGGCTCTGCTTGTTGTGGGAATGCCGCGGCAAATAAGGATTGATACTGCTCGTCGTCACGAAAGCGCTGCAAGACTTGCTCGCGGTTGCCATCGTCGATGCCCAACTCCACCGGATCATCACCCGTCAGTGGAATAAATAACTGATCTTCCATTTCCACTAAAATCGGATTCCACCAAGTATAACTGGCGTTATAGGCAACATTGGTCAGACTTTGCGAATTGAGCACCAAGGTGTGCCCTTCCGAACCTTGCGGCAGCGCTTTACCATCGGTAAAAGCTAAGGACTGTTGGTGGCAACTTTCACAGCTTTGCTGGCCATTTCCCGACAGACGAACATCGTAGAATAAATGCCGGCCAAGCTCGGCTTTGGCGTCGGTCAGTGGATTGTCATCTGGAATAGGAGGGAGGACGAAGCCACCCTCTACGCTTAATTGTAAGGCCTGGCTACCGTCAAGCTGTTGCTGTTGTTCGATGTTGAAATTTGACTCAGGCTGGCATGCGGTTAAACACAGCATGGCCAATAAAGCAGTTAACGCAGTTTTCATTACCGTTTCCATCAGCACTGGGCTGAATGCCCCGCATCGATTATGCGGGGCGGTGAACACTTTTGACTCTATAAAAGCCGTGCAGGTTTATTGATCCAACGGAGTAATGGATACCCAGGTTTGGCTGTCGCAACCCGCTGCCGCACATTCGCCGCTGGTTAAATCCAAACCCATGGCGGTGAAAACCGGCGCACAATCACTGTCGCTGGCGAACGACATACAGCCTAACGGCGTGTCTGCCATGTTGCTGCTGATATCCGCACTGTTCACTAAGGCGGCGTAGTCGAAGTAGATTTTATCGTCATCCAAATCGATGCCACTCAGCGTATAGGTGGGACGATTCGGGCGATCGTTCGAGCAATCAAGGTTTTGATTGTTGTCATCCAATGTACATCCGGTAGTGCCCAGGTGAATATTCCAACCGTTCACATCCAAGCGCGCGTGCTTGTATCCACCGGCCCAGCTCCAAGTCATGCCATCGATATTTAACGGCGATGCGGCGGTGGTGCGATCCAAGTGGTTCAGTGACTCAGGCACGCCAATGGTAAAGCGCACCTGTGCAACATCACCGCTGAAGTCTTTCACGTTGCCTGTCAGTTGCTTATTCATCGCTGCGTTACCACCACTACAACTGGCAGAACCGTCTTCAAAATCCAGTAAAGCGACATTTTTGTGCTGCCAATCATTCTGCTCCAACTCAACCGAGCGGAATTGGCCATCGCTGCCCGCCACCTGCACATCAGAAATATACAGACGAAAGTCTTTTACCTCTGGCTGGGTTTGCTGGCTGCCGACTGGTGTCGTGCGTGGCCCGCACGCCATCACTTCAGTGCCCAAGCCGGCGCCGAAGTTAATCACCACGGATTTATTGTCATCGCTATCGCTGTCACTACCACAGGCCGCTAGGCACACGGCCGCCATCACAGTTAGTCCCGGTTTAATCATCGTCTCTTCCTATATTGATGCGTAGCATGAATCGCTCACACTATACGAGGCTGACTTGCAGTTCTATGCCGCAATACCAACTCTCGGCGAAACTCATCACATTCTGCGGCTTATTATGCGTCGACCTTTCACGCTGTCAGCACAGCGCGACATCATGTCGCATTTTATCCCGGGAACTATTGCTAATGATGAGGATGCTCGTCGGATACATCGAAGTTGATTTATTTGTCATCAACGAACAATAATGGCGACAAGCTCAGACTGAACGAGTGTTTATTAGTGGCTGTCATGAAACCGTCATAAACATCAAAATAGTACTGAGCAGGCAGCGATCTTAGTCAAAACTGACAGTGAGACAGCCTAGCTCAGCAATGACCAAGCTCTAAGATCACGTTCATAATGAGGTCTGACTTCACCTGCATGGTAACGTAGCGAGCAAACCAGCTGGAACAACACAATATTATTTTTATAAACGATTAAAATTTTAAGGAAAACTCGTTTGAGCAATATCAAAGAGCTGAATATTCAGCAGATCATGCAACTCTACAACCAATATGAACGCCGGGTAATCGATGATAGCAATGGCAGAGTCGAGACCTCTCCTAGCATCGCTCGAGTGGTTTCCAATCAAGCCTACGGCAGCTACATCGCATATTTCGACTTTGCCGCCGATCAAACCGACAGTCAAATACAGCAGCAGGTCGACTATTTCTCCAACTTAGGCATTGGCTTTGAGTGGAAAACCTATGCCACAGATCAGCCCAAAAACATTGAATCGTCTCTGTTAGCACACGGCTTCGTGCAGGAAGAACAAGAAGCTTTTATGGTACTGGATATCGATGCCGTAGAAAGCCAGCCAGCGCACTCTGCAGGGCTGCAGCGTATAAAAGATGAACAAGGCATTCGCGATGCCATTCAGGTACAGCAACAGGTATGGAAGCAAGACTTCGACTGGCACTACCGCCAACTCTGCGAGCAATTAAATAAGGCACCAGAGTCGATTTCTATTTACGTGATGTACGACTCCGGTCAACCCGTATCTTCTGCCTGGATAACCTTTAAAGAAAACAGCCCGTTTGCCGGTATCTGGGGTGGCAGTACTGTGCCAAGCCATCGCTGTCGAGGACACTACTCAGCCTTACTGCAGCAGCGTATTCATGAGGCCAAAAGCCGGGGCAAGCGCTACTTAACCATCGATGCTTCTGATATGAGCCAGCCTATTGTGGCAAAATCTGGTTTTCAGTTGATAACACACACTCGTGGCTATAGCTTCAACCCCAGCTAACCATCTCAACTTAAACCCGCACTTTCAGGAGTATTTGTGCAGATCGTAGCCGCGACACCGCAAGATTTAGAATCATTTTTTACCTATCTTCAGAGCCAACTTAGTGACAATGCCTCAAATGGCCAACCACTGTTCCAACCGTTGGCAAAAGCCCATCGTCATCTATCAGAGACAACTCGAAACAAATTCATCCATGGCTTCGACCACGGCTTAGGGAAGTCGGCCTGGCGCAAACTTTGGTTAGAAGCTGTTTCATAACCTTCAGTCCGATATAATAATCAAAACTATCAGCTTCAACTCCTCCACCATGAAACGTTCAACCTCAGAACTGACCGACCAACAGTGGGCACACATTGAGCCTTGTTTACCCAGCCTGCCTCGTGGCAAAGGGGGTCCCAAACCTATCAGCAATCGAGCCTGTTTCGAGGGCATTTTATGGGTCTTACGTTCAGGTGCGCGCTGGCGTGATCTACCCGAGCGCTATCCTTCACCGAGTACCTGCTGGCGCCGCCTTCAGTACTGGGAAGAGCAAGGTGCATGGGTCAAAGCCTGGCGTAAGCTTCTTCGCGTTCTGGATCAACAGTCGCGCTTAAATTGGGAAGAATCGTTTTCTGATGGTAGTTTTGCACCCGCAAAAAAAGGGGCCTCGGTGTTGGAAAAACCAAGCGTGGTAAGGGGTCGAAGTGGATGATAGTCGTCGATGGCGAAGGCATTCCAATCGGGCTGACACTTGGCTCAGCGTCACCGGCGGAGGTCAATCTGATTGAGGCTTTGTTAAATGTTTCCTATGGCAAGAGCAAGGTGAAGCGTTTGATTTACGATAAAGCGGCAGACTCTGATCCTCTGCGAATGGCGTTAAAGAAACGGGGCGTTGATCTCATTTGTCCACATCGTCGAAACAGGAGAAAAGCGCCGCTGCAAGATGGTAGAAAGCTGAGAAGGTACGACCGTCGCTGGAAAGTAGAGCGCACTTTTGCTTGGCTTGGAAATTATCGGCGATTAGTGGTTCGATGGGAAAGAAAGCTCTCAATGTATCGAGCCTTCTTTCACGCCGCCTGCATGATGATCGTGCTAAAGAAGTTGTGAAACAGCTTCTAGCCAAAGACCAAGACGGCCACATAGTTGGCCATATCGACCTGCGACACCATGGCGATGCTTATAAGTCTCACCGGTTACTGCTGGGTATGGGAGTCGATAAAAGCATGCGCCAGCAAGGCTTGGGGATGCGCTTACTACAGCATGCTATTGAATTCTGTCGGCAACAGGATGGCATAGATTGGCTTGATTTAAATGTGCTGTCGGCTAATACACCCGCGAGGAATCTGTATCTCAAAGCCGGATTTGAGATAATCGGCGAGATGAGCGACTGTTATCGCATCGATGGCGAACAAGTCGCGGAGACCAGCATGACACTGAGCACATCTGGTTAACGGCCCAGCAAGGAATATCGTGTGATCAAAGAACTAACGGATGAATTTATAGAGCCCGTATTTACGTTAATGAAAGCCAATATGGAGCCCTACTACATCGCCCGAAATGAGCCCTGGAACGAAGAGCCGATTCGCAAGCACTTTCTCGATCAGCATGGCATTGTTCTAGAGCAAGATGGTCGTTTAAAGGGCTTTTCTTTCTATCAACTGATCGGTGAGCGCCTGCATATACATACGCTACACATTCCACCCGAGCTACAAAATAGAAATATTGGCGGTCGCTTCCTCATATGGTACCGCCAAAAAGCGAATATCCTTGGACTTAAATATATCAGCTGTGGCGTTTTCGCCAGCAACCAGGCGCGCGACATGTATCGTCGTATTGGCTTTGAGGAAGTTGGCGAAGACAATGGCGTCATCCAGATGTCATTGCCTGTGACGGAATCTTAAAATTCAACCCAGATCTTTGAACCATGACCTGGTTCCAAACAGCCTTCCAAGGCCTGTGAAAACTAGGATGGTTTTAGGTATTTTGATGATCTGGGTTAATTAAACCAAAGCACTGTAAATAGTAACATGATCACCTGCTAGTCGTGCTTGTCTTTTTCACGTTTTGCAACACCATAGATTAAGGCAAACACCACCGTTGAAAAAACTGACAAGAAAACGCTTGGCCTGCAAGCTAAATCGAGAACCACAGCAGCGAACAACAACCAAATTGAAAAGTTTAACGTTATAAAAATCAGTGGCATCAAGTTTTTCCACATTAGCTTTTTTCTCCCGGAATGACACCACAACAAGCCTTGGTGCTTATCCTATATAAAACGAACCCGGTGCATGCACTCAAAAACCAAGTATATTAGCGACAAAACTCTATACAACCTCTGCTAGCCCTATAGGCTTGGCTGATATCAATATGTAACTTTGCTGCTATAGCAGCAAAGTTACGGTAAACACTGAGAGTATTGTGAACTAGAAAACTGATTTATCACAATAATGAAACGACCTCAGAACATTAGTATTCCAAGGTCGTTCATGGCCCAATTACTGACAGTATTGCAGCAGCAAATTACTGAAAAACCGCTTTCACAACCATTATATCCGTTTTATTACCCGACTGTGGTTGGTTAACCAAATAAGTGAAAGTGCCATCATCATTGCTAGTCAGTCCGGAGATAAATGGAGGTTGGCTGAATGCATAACCGTCACTAGTGGCTGACTTGAAGGTCGCCTCCGCACCAAACTTCGCTAGTTTTATTGAATCCCCACGACTTGAAGCACCGCTAAAGGCAGAATAAAAATCCCCATCGAGGCCAGCCGACAGTGGCTGATTAGTGTAGGAATAGCCACTCGCATCATCGCTATGTGCCACCAGCTTACCTTCGTTAGAGTAAACTACGGCAACATGTGCATTGCTCTCATTTATGCCCTGACCAATGATAGCGAAGCGTCCATTAGTGAGCTCAACGACATCACCTAGATTACCGTGAAATAGCTTGCCAGCATTATTCCACGCAGCCACTTCTATTAGCGCTGAGTTAAGAATCTGCAGGTAGGCACCGGTCTGAATAATACTGCCGGTACCATCAACTTCCGGCATCGCCATACCAGCCAATAACAGCTCACCAGCGGCTGTTTGCACCAGTTTATCAATAGATACTCGCTTCACACCCGTCACTTCAGGCAGTTCGATTGGGTCTGAGACTGTGCCATCACCAGAGCCAATAGCATGCACATAGTACTCAGTTCTTTTCGTGCAGCCATTGCAGCCTGCTTGGCCCCACTTCGCGGCAGATGCATACAATGAACCGTTGAATTCAACCACATCGAGAAAATCATAGCGCTCAGCAACATTTTCCGGGCGGTAAGTCACCTCCCACAAGCTGCTGCCTTGGTTGCTGAGTTTTAGTGCAACACCACTGTTGGCACTGGCGTCACTGCCAACAGCAACGATGGAGCCATCGGCCAGTTCAACAATGTCTTCAAATCGGCTTCGGCCTGCAGCGTTATCAATGTATTGCCACTCAACCTTACCTTGATCATCGAGTTTAACAATCCAATTGTCGCCTTCAGTATCGACGCTAGCAGAAACCTCTTGCGACAACGTTGTGCCCAGCACTATATAGCCACCCCGATTCGAAGAAATCAGTTGCTTCGCCGTATCCTCACCCGAGCCGCCAAGAATCCTGCTGAACACGCCCAACTCTAATAATTCAGGTTGTGAAGGCTGAGAAGCTTGATTGAGTGAGTTGATGCGCGTCAAACGCCACTCATAGCGGCCCGTAGGTAAGTCAGATAGCAGCAGCTCATTGCCAGAAATATCCTCATGCACCGAGGAGTCTTCCTCATTAATCAGACTGGTTAGTTCAACATTGTATGTGCTGTCTTCACTCATATCCTGCCAGGATAAACGCACATCATAGCCTGACTCGGACGGTGAGATTTCAGCCGCATTCAGCGCTGGCAGGTCGGTAGCAGCCACCTCAAACGTCACCGACTCACTCCAAGGGCCAACCCGCTCTTGATTAAAGGCACGATAGCTCAGCTCGTATTCGCCAACAGCTAAATCTGTTAGCTCTACTTCTGTAACCTGCGTTTCTATCTTTTTCTCGATATCTTCATTGATATATTTGACTTCATACTTAGTGGCGCTAGGAAGCTCGTTAAAAGCAACCGTCAGCGAGTTCTGGTCTTTCAGCACTGCATTGGCGATACCCGGTTCAAAGCCCAACATTTCAGTGGTAGAGGTATCCACATACACATAAAAAAGCTGGTTACTGCGTACTTCATTGCCGCCTTTAGTAACGGCCTTTAGCATCAGAGTATGAGAATCGTTATCTGCCCAGTAGTATGAAGCCCAAGGGATTTGCCAAGGCTCACCATCCGTGTCACGTGCCACTTCAATACCATCAACAAATAACGCTACTTCCTGTACATCCGCTGCTTCTGGAATATTTGCACGAACATTGACGATAGAGTCATATACCACCGACCGATTAAACGGCTCCGTGATAGTGATCTGATCCGCACGCAGGTCTTGATCCGCTGGTACACCTTCCACCTTATCTTTGTCTTGTTCAGACGACTGGCAACCAACCAGCGCCATAGACAAGCACACCATCGTGCCCAGTGCTTTTATTGTTGATACCACATCATACTCCAGTCACATTCATTCAATTTGCTCAAATATCATCAGCTAAATAACCATCCAGCGAAGAGCATTAGGGATGATTTCCAGGGCATCGATACCGATGTATCCAAGGCAGGCGCGGCATTATCCAGTTTTTGTAGTGCCGATAAAGCACCGCTAAAGCGAAGAAAAATAAAGTGTGACTGGCGTCCGTTTTTATCACCTTGCCAGATGAGAGGAAGGCAACCACTGACACCTTTCAACCCTTCCAAAGTACAGCCAAGGTAAATTGAGCGGCCTATCCCGACCTTGCCATAAGAAGTGAACAGTGATTCACTTCTTTAAAAATACAGAGCACTGCCATGGCCTATCGTGAAACCGAGCATACACGTCAGCGCAAAGCCGAGACTCGTCAGCGCTTACTAGAAGCCGCCCGTCAGCTGGTGGCAGAGCAAGGCTTTGCAGCCGCAACAGCCGCTGCCGTGGCCCAGCGCTCGGGCGTTGCTGCCGGCACCATTTACCGGCATTTTCCCAACAAGTCGGAGCTGGTGGCGGAAGTCTTTCGCTATGCCACCGAACATGAAATTGCCCAAGTAAAGGTGGCCAGTGAGCTGGGCGAGAGTGCAAGTGAACACTTACATCATGCCGTTCATGTCTTTGCCCAACGCGCTTTGCAAGGCGCCACTCTGGCGTATGCCCTGATCGCTGAACCCGTCGATCCGCGCGTTGAGCGAGAGCGGCTGAAATATCGCTTTGCTTACGCCGAGCTGTTTGAAGATTTGATTCACAGCGGCATTGAAGCACAAGAATTTTCCCAACAAGACACCGCAGTGAGTGCGGCAGCTCTGGTGGGCCTGTTAGCCGAAGCATTAGTTGGGCCTTTATCGCAACGTTTTCGTGATCAGTCCCGCGACAGCAACACGCCAGACAATCCCTACTTAATCGAGCAATTAGTGACATTAAGCTTGCGCCTACTGGGCGCTAATCCATCACCTTAGGAGCCATAATATGGGTGCACAGTCCTCAACCGCTCGCGAGCAACACTTGGCCCAAGCCGATACCCACGAGGTGTTTAACCAGCCTACTGCGCTGGAGAACTTTAATGCCTACCAATCTGATGTGGCGCTGCAACACTGGACGCGCGTTTACGGCGGCGATTGGGCCAGTGAGCGCTTACATGCCTACGGCGAACTATGCGGTGGTGAATTAATCGAAGCGGGTTTTTTAGCCAATGAAAACAAACCGCAGTTTTATCCCCATGACCGCTTTGGCCAGCGTATTGATTTAGCCAAATTTCACCCGGCCTATCACCAGCTGATGCGTAGCGCGATTGATGCGCAAGTCCATTCGCTGCCTTGGGTGTCGCCTAAGGCTGGCGCTCATGTGGCGCGGGCGGCACTGGAGTATATGCATATGAATGCCGATGCCGGTTCTGGTTGCCCGCTAACCATGACCTTTGCAGCGGTACCCGCGATCCGCCATAGCCCCACTCTAGCGAAAGAGTGGTTGCCAAAAATCATGGCGAACCGATATGACCAGCGCAATGTTCCCTATTTTGAAAAAGAGGGTGTGACCATTGGCATGGCGATGACGGAAAAGCAAGGTGGATCGGATGTGCGTGCCAATAGCACTCGAGCCTACCCTGTGTCAGAGCAACAAGGGAATGGCGCAGAATATGAACTGATTGGGCATAAGTGGTTTTGCTCAGCACCTATGTGCGATGCCTTTTTAGTACTGGCCCATACGGATAACGGCTTGTCGTGCTTTTTAATGCCACGCTGGCGTCCGGATGGCAGTAAAAATCAGATGTTTATTCAACGTCTGAAAAATAAATTAGGCAATATCTCTAATGCTTCATCCGAGATCGAGTTTCGTGGCGCCTTTGCCTGGATGGTCGGCGATGAAGGCCGAGGGGTGCGCACCATCATAGAAATGGTGGCCATGACCCGTTTTGATTGCATGGTCGGCTCATCAGCACTCATGCGTGCAGCCGTCGCTCAAGCCATTCACCATACCAGCGGTCGCAGCGTATTTGGCAAGAGCTTGCATCAGCAACCACTGATGCAAAATGTACTGGCTGATCTCACCATCGAAAGTGAAGCAGCCCTCGCCATCAGTATGCGAGTAGCTCATGCACTGGATCATAGCGATGATCCACAACAAGCATTGTTTCTACGCCTAGCGACCGCCGTCGGTAAATATTGGATTTGCAAACGCACTCCCCATTTGGCGTATGAAGCGATGGAATGCATCGGTGGCGTGGGCTATGTGGAAGATAATATATTGCCACGCATTTATCGCGAAGCCCCCGTCAACGCCATTTGGGAAGGCTCAGGCAACGTGCAGTGCCTGGATGTGTTGCGCGCTACTAATAAAGAGCCCAAGGTGATCGATGCCTTTCTGCAAGAACTGCAACAAGCTTGTGGTCACTATGCGGCCTATGATCAATTCGTAGCGGCATTGGACACGGAATTTAACGACCTTGAAACCTTGGAATACCGGGCACGCACACTGGTAGATAAACTCGCTATTGCTTTGCAGGCCAGTACATTGATTCAACAAGGTGAGCCTATGATCGCCGCCGCATTTGTTCGCTCTCGCATAGAAAGCCATGGTGGCATTAACTATGGCACCTTACCCTCCGATGTCGACTGCCAAGCCATTATTGTCAGAGCCAGACCACAGCTAGAGCATGCATAAACGCTTTCTTTTTTGGAACGGCAACCATCATAGCGTACGAGTCGATGTGGAAAAACGCCCTGCATTCAACGCAGGGCGGACACTCATACAGAGACCTTTTTACAACTGCTTCGTTAAAATGGCAGGTGCAGACATAACATCCGATGGTGTCAAACGCCACAGCATAGGCGTGTCCAGCAGCTCCAATTTACTGATGGCAGGCTGCCCCTCTGGTGCAACGATGGCTATGCTCCACATCCGAAAACTGTCTCCGTGGTTTTCATTTTGATAGTTGTCTTTCCATACAGTCGGCTCCCATTGCTTCCGAGCGCTGTCTTTTACAATGCGGTATGCCACACTGCCATCGCTGTAAGTTACCTTAAGAGTATAATCACAGCCTAAGCGCTTGCAGTAGTTAGAAAACTCCACCTGGCTTTGATCATCCGCCTCAAAGTTGATGTTATCCAAATGAGATTGATTGGTTGGATCCAGAAATGCAATGGCATTGCCCTGGTAACGGATTGGATTATAGAACTGTGTAATTTCGTCTGTACCGGCAAAGCTATGCGTGAACAGAATAAAGTCGGTTGTTTTGTCAAAGCTAACCGGATGATACTCTTTAATATCCCAAGCAGCTTTATGTGTAGTGACTGGGATAAAGTCCTGCCATTCGCCGGCCTCATCAATCAGCTGGAATCCATCTCCGCTCGCATTTAATTTACGTCGACCCAGCATCCACTTTTGCATTTTCCCAGCGCTGAAGTCAGAGAATAACGGGAAGTCTGCGTCCGGGTCTTTTTGCTCATCGGCGGAATGCATTGGCTCTAAACGATAACAGCGCCCGTCAGTCGTCTTCTGGAAAATTGCACCGTGGCGCATCAACCCACAATTGTAGTAAAACGATGTCGGTGTGGTCAGCGGAGATCTAAAATAGCCTTTGGCTTCGTCATATCCCCAAGCAGAGCCTTTTAAACTGGCCTCCTTATATGGGTACAAAGGGTTTTCACTATTTCGACTATCGCCCAGCGAATGGCTCAAGCTCATAGCATGACCACCTTCATGCCACAGTAAGCCAAAGGTCGGATAGCCCATCGAAGCACCAGAACCTAGGTATGCGACCCCTCCCAGCCCTCGGGTTTTAATTTTCTTATCGATGCTATGATCGATCAGCATAGCTGGAGCATAAGTAATATTGTTTAAACGCATATCGCCCGTGGTATAAACCACCTGCCAAACAATATCCAGTATGGGTGACATATAACTTGGATCGGAAGCGGATTCAATTTTTTTAGCTGGCGCCTCTCCGGAAGGCTTTTGAATTAAGTAGCTGGACTCGAATAACCCTAATGGATGGTTGACTATCCTCGTCGCTGAAAAAGGCATGCCTGCGGACGCCTGTCTTTTTGCATCGTCATCCGTCAGCATCTCCCTCAGATCGGCGGTAGAAAGCGGCATGTTATCGTCATTGGCGCCGTAGATTAAAAAAGGCAGAGAATACATGGTCAGATTCATTTCTGGATATAAATCCGGCTCAACAGCGGCAGATGGGAGTTGTCCTGCAGCGATTAATTGCACAGATATTCCCTGCTTCATATGCTCCGCAGGAATGGTGATAGACCAGAGTTCATCTGAATACTTGATATCTCCTCCCTCACTAGGTGGCAACCTATCTGGCGCATCAAGTTGCTGACGATATTGAAGAATATTGCTCTCGTCAAACAAGTGTAATTCAATAGAATCGGTGCCACCGGTTACAGATGCCAGCAACAGCGTATTACGATTCTCTACCAGCTTGTAGTCACCCGCTCCTTCTAACTCCCAACTGAGCCCTTGGGCGGGCAGTACATGAGATTGAGCAAACTCGATGGTCTTAATCAATGTTGGCGTGCTTACAACCTGATCATCACTACCTGGTGAGTCATCGCTGGTGTCATCGCTGGAGTCGTCGCTGGAGTCATCACTGGAGTCATCGCTGGAGTCATCGCTGGAGTCGTCGCTGGAGTCGTCGCTGGAGTCGTCGCTGGAGTCGTCGCTGGAGTCGTCGCTGGAGTCGTCGCTGGCACCCGGCACGTCGCTATTTATGACGTCGTCACTGGAATCAATTGCTGAGGTATCGTCGCTATCGCTCGTATCAGCGCCTGTTGAGTCACCACTATCTAAATCGCCAGTTTGTGATGATTCAGAGCTCTCTTGACCGCCTCGACCCGTGCTATTTCCTCCGCCACACCCAGACACGCTGGTTATCAGAAACAGCGAAACAGCTAACGCTGCTAGCTTCATACTCTTCTCCAAAAAGTAACTTTATTATTAATTAACCTGGGAGGAAAATGGCCTTCTAATAGAGAACCATTCCGTTAGAGTGAGAAGGAGCGTGTTATTATTTTTCTATCACTATACTGAAAACTATGCAAAGCGATGTCGTAATCATACATCAACTAGATTCGCATAACTTCGATAACCGCTTGATATTTATTCAAGTGGAAGATGAAAAATAATCATCGAATTATCAGAACACCAGCGTGACATAGTTATCAAAAACCAGAAATAGTCCTGTACATATCAAACAAGAATATGCAGAAATTTCACGACCAGAAACATGAGATACATGGCATGTATGGTTTTCTGGATTCTAAGGCCTACCATATAGACCGCCGGAGAGATAAAGCTGATAAATACAACAATAATACTTCAACAGAGATAAATCTCTTGTGCACTGTGATTATGCAGACCCTAATGCTAAGGCAATACCAACGTAAAAGCGTTGTAGCCCCATACAAAGGCAATACTAATTTGCACCACCAGTGCAGTCAGCGTACAAACAGATGCGCCACTCATAAGTCCTACATAGGCCCGGCATAGCTCCTACGAGGTCATTGATGGGCGCATCCTGTTTGTGAATAAACCTGAGCAATAGCCTCAAAGTTCGCAAGCGATAACTAGAGCCGCAACTGATAAACATCCACTTTCGCTAACTGACCATCTCGGTCCGGTCGCTCAAGGGTATGACTGTAGCTCATGCCAATTTTTTGCATCAAACGCCCCGAGGCGGGGTTAGATTGCAAATGCTCAGCAATGATTGTGCGAATCCCCATAGCAGTACCTGCCATCTCAACCAGGGCCGTTGCAGCCTCACTGCCATAGCCTTGATTCCAAAACGGCTCGCCCAACCAATAGCCCAGCTCAGCCTGATCGCCATTAATCGCCACCAAACTAATATTGCCAATCAGCTGACCACTGGTTTTTAGAAGCTGTTTCATAACCTTCAGTCCGATATAATAATCAAAACTATCAGCTTCAACTCCTCCACCATGAAACGTTCAACCTCAGAACTGACCGACCAACAGTGGGCACACATTGAGCCTTGTTTACCCAGCCTGCCTCGTGGCAAAGGGGGTCCCAAACCTATCAGCAATCGAGCCTGTTTCGAGGGCATTTTATGGGTCTTACGTTCAGGTGCGCGCTGGCGTGATCTACCCGAGCGCTATCCTTCACCGAGTACCTGCTGGCGCCGCCTTCAGTACTGGGAAGAGCAAGGTGCATGGGTCAAAGCCTGGCGTAAGCTTCTTCGCGTTCTGGATCAACAGTCGCGGTTAAATTGGGAAGAATCGTTTTCTGATGGTAGTTTTGCACCCGCAAAAAAAGGGGCCTCGGTGTTGGAAAAACCAAGCGTGGTAAGGGGTCGAAGTGGATGATAGTCGTCGATGGCGAAGGCATTCCAATCGGGCTGACACTTGGCTCAGCGTCACCGGCGGAGGTCAATCTGATTGAGGCTTTGTTAAATGTTTCCTATGGCAAGAGCAAGGTGAAGCGTTTGATTTACGATAAAGCGGCAGACTCTGATCCTCTGCGAATGGCGTTAAAGAAACGGGGCGTTGATCTCATTTGTCCACATCGTCGAAACAAGAGAAAAGCGCCGCTGCAAGATGGTAGAAAGCTGAGAAGGTACGACCGTCGCTGGAAAGTAGAGCGCACTTTTGCTTGGCTTGGAAATTATCGGCGATTAGTGGTTCGATGGGAAAGAAAGCTCTCAATGTATCGAGCCTTCTTTCACGCCGCCTGCATGATGATCGTGCTAAAGAAGTTGTGAAACAGCTTCTAGTTTGATTGCAAAGGCAGCACTGGTTCTAGCCTGCCAGTGTTTTGAATGGCTAGCAATCCATTGCTCTGCCATGCCATCCTCATAGGGGTAGGGCATATTCAATGTGGTCTTAGAGACATTAGGATTACCCTCCAATTTCTGCACAGAAGGTGCATCTGCAAGCTCAAATGGTTTAATCTCCAGTCGACTGGTTTCGATACTCGGCTGTACAGTTATCTTTGGTGGAGTTTTCATTGGGAATCCTTTACTTCATAAACTTATAGAGCATGACAAACATATCATTAAATGAGTCATTTGACCGACAACGAGGCACCGATTTCAATGGAGATTGAAGTTTTCTTAGTAAGCGCCTTTACCAGCCAGAACACAGATGGCCCCCAAAAAGACTGTAAAGGTACAGGCGGCAACCCAGCTGGTGTGGTATTCGATGCCGATATACTGTCGGATGCCGACAAGCTCGCTATTGCCAAAGAAATAGGTTTCTCTGAGACAGCCTTTGTCTCGCAGCATCACAGCGCCGACATGGAAGTCTCCTTCTTTACCCCCACTGATGAAGTCGATTTTTGTGGCCATGCAACCTTGGCAGTATTCGCCACCTTATATAACCTTGGCCAGCTAACGCCAGGACGGTATACACAATATACCAAAGCGGGCTTGCTAGCAGTCACCATAGAAGCTGATGGCCGTATCGTAATGCAACAAAGGTGCCCTGATTACTTGGGTACACTGCCTTACGAGCAAGTATCCGAGCTAATGGGTATTCAAGCCTCGGTACTGGCCTCTACTCAGCTACCGATAGAAATCATTACGACCGGATTAACCGATATCTTCGTTGCTGTACCTGAAGGTTATTTGGATAAGATTCAAATTGATAACAAAGGTCTGAGTGAATTTTGCAAACAACATTCACTGGTTGGTCTCCATGCCTTTGAGCTATTACAAGACGGCGACCTAACCGCCAGCTGTCGAAACTTTGCTCCGTTAGTTGGTATCCCCGAGGAATCTGCCACTGGCAGCTCAACTGGTGCATTGGCCTGTTATTTAAATAAGCATGTCTATACCGGTGATGGCAGCCATCATTTTACCTTTGAGCAA
Source organism: Bacterioplanes sanyensis (assembly GCF_002237535.1). GTDB lineage: Bacteria > Pseudomonadota > Gammaproteobacteria > Pseudomonadales > Oceanobacteraceae > Bacterioplanes > Bacterioplanes sanyensis_A. The sequence goes on along the minus strand of NZ_CP022530.1, from coordinate 590,510 downwards.
GGCAAAGCGATGAACTGCACCTCCATGCTGACGGCCCAGGTAGTGACTGAAGATAACAAGGTCAAACAGGTTCTGGTGGGGGGCTATGGCCGCGAAATTGCGCGCAAGCAAGTTGTGCTATAGCCAAGCAATGTCATAACCATTGGGGCTGAAAGATCTCAGCCCTAATGGCCCTGTCCCTCAATTTATAGCTTGCACACCATTTTCCACGAGCCATCCGAACCGGGTTCGCTCTGAGTCCACCAATTAGCCTGATAAATCACTCCCTCATGCAGCATTTTATCGCCTGTCGCTGCATGGTTAGGTTTGCCCGACCAATCATTTTGCGGCCAGTTTGGATAAGCGGGTATACCATCGACATTACAGCTACCGTCACCATTTCCATCGCCGTCATCTCCACCATTTAGATCTGCTATCGGCAATAATGGATACTCCTGACGTGTACCGTAAGCATGATCACCGACTAACACACGCATGCCATTAGGCAAAGGGACAGGCAGATAATAGTTCATCGTGATATCAACACTATCGCCAGCGGCCAGAGTCTTCCAGCCAGGCAAGGTTAACCGCACACGGTGAAAATTGTTTTCTAGTCCACCTTGGTTACCACCGGCGGCATTGCTGCCATCTGAGACAACGGTAAGTCCCATACCGCTTTGATCATTAATAACACTAGAGGTCGCAGTCGGCATATTAAATTCTACTTGGGTGCCACCGGGGATCGTTTGCTCGCCGCTATTACTTAACCTGAGTGTGGGATTTAATGGATAATTATTGTCGCCCACCTTATAGCCGACAAAGTCGTAACTCAAGGAAACCACCTGCTGTGGCAGCTCGACATTATCCGCTGCGACCACCTCATAAGGCGTTGCATCACGAAAGGCATTGTAGGCAGTGGTTGTTAGGCTATCGCCGATAAAATATTCCTGACGACCTGGCAACCAATCATAATCACCGGCCAGCTCCCAGAACATAATGCCACCCACTCCCTGATCGATAACATACTGTACTTTAGCCGCCATGGACTGCTCATCTTCGGTGGACAAAAATACCTTTTGCTCTGCATTCCATAGCCAAGGCGCTTGGGCGATATCATCATAATAACGCTGATAGTCTCCAGCCAGTTGCGCATCAGCTGGAAAGCCATAAGCTGTTAAATAAGAGCCCACAATACCTTGCTGTAGGTTCTTGGCATGCCACATAGGGTTGGAGCCCGCGCCTATCTCAGCGCCATTAGTATCCTTGTCGTGCCATAAATTATTGAGGCCCAGTGCTCCATATCCACACGGTGTTGAAATACCGGTACCTGGCGCACAGTCACTTTGCGAGGGCAATGCCGCCTTACCCCACAAGCCATGAGTTCCGCCTTGCACATTTTGCCAACCGCGAGTGTAATACGGCACACCTATATTGATGCGCCCGGCAGCGATGGCTCCGCGGAAATAGTGCACTGCCCAGTCGGTATTGAGGTAGCCGATATTGCCATACTGTGGTGTGCTATAGACCTTGCCTTCCTGCAGTTCCAGGTCATCACCGGTGTCGTATAAAGCCGCATTATGGCCGACGTAGTGATTCCAAGCACCGTGTAGGTCGTAACTCATGATATTGACAAAATCCAAGTACTGCACCACGTCAAAGTCTTCCATACCACGCAGCAGATAGGCGGAGCTAGGCGACGCTATGGTCAGTAAATAGTGCTTGCCATCTTCAACGGAAGCGCGGTCCAGAGTCTGACGCAAAGACTTCATCAATGCCTGATAAGAGCGCCACAAATTCTTACGCTGAGCATCGCTAAAGCCATAGTCGTCCGGATTACCGGCACCTTGCATAGAACTGGGGTATTCATAATCAATGTCCACACCATCAAAGTTGTAGCGGCGAAGGAATTCTATGGTTGATTCAGAAAATGCCTGAATACCTATTTCATTAATGCTTCCATCGGCATTGGTGGTCATGGAGTAAAAGCCGCCATTGGCAATACGCTCCCCTTGCTCGTTAAAAAAACCACCAGTTTCAGCCCAACCTCCGACAGAGATCAGCGTCTTCACATGCGGATACTGACGTTTATATTGAGTTAACAAGTTAAAGTGGCCTTGATATGGCAACGCCGGGTCCATTTCTGCACCAGAAACCCCAGGCCAGGTCATTCCCGTAGCGGGATTTTCCGGGTTAGCTACATTGCCTATCGATAACCGATAATTGTTATCTATATGGGCAAAGGCATAGTTAATGTGCGTGATTTTTTGCCAAGGAATATCCTTAACCAAATAGCTCGGCTGGCCATTTTTTCCATGCCGCCAACTGGTAAAATAGCCAATAATACGGCGTTGATGCTCAGTGCCTAGCTGCTCACGCCCGTCCTGATCATAAACACTGCAATAAGGTACTGGTGTGTCTGGTGTTGAATACAAACCGCTGGGCTTGCAGTTCTCATCGTTAGCTTGAGTCACATTGCTGATAGCGGCTAAAGCAACTAATAATAACTGTCGAATCATTATCGCTCTCCCTGGGGCCCTAGAGGAAACCTCAAATGAACCTCTAGCGGCCCGCTGTTAAAATTATTGGCCAACCTGGCTATGGCCCAGGCCTTGATGCATCGCATTGAGAATATGGCCGTTGTCAGCATCAATTTCCCAGGCAAAAATGCCACCGAGATTATTCGTTCGAACGTACTGCCCCTTAGCTTTAACCGAGCGTGGCGTATCAAAGGTAATTAATGTGCCGGCGCTGTAGTTCCATAAATACGATGCTTTGGCGATGTCATCCCAAAATAACTGGAAACCATCAATGCCTGTGCCATCGACGCCACCCATGTATTTTTGCTCGATGACTTTGTAATCTTCGATGCCCTTTTCCCATGAGCCGCTGATACCATCTCCACCCGTACCAGAAAATGGATCATCAGGCTGACCGCCGCTGACATTTTTCCAACCACGGCCATACATAGCAGCGCCTAGACCGATTTTTTCTGCTGGCACATTGCGGGATAACAAGTGTTGCACCGCATCATGCGCGCTAAAGCCGTCGATGGCCGCATCGGGCGCAGCATAAAGACCTGTTTGATGGCCCAGCACACCATTCCAAGCCCCGTAGTAGTCGTAAGTCATGATATTGATGTAGTCCATGTATTGCGCGGCTTGCTCCCAATCAACCTGAGACAGTTTTTCTACCCCGCCGCTCATCGCAGCGGTTAATTGATAATTACGGCCAGTTTCCTGACTGAGCGCATCCAGTGCTTGGCGCAGCTCTTTCATCAACACCACAAAGCCCGCACCGTCTTGAGGAGAGCCTAACGCCGGGTTAGCGCCGCCACCGCCTGGAAACTCCCAGTCAATATCGATACCGTCGAAGAAGTCGTATTTTTTAATAAAGGCAATCATAGAGTCGATAAAGATGTCTCGGGCTGCAGCATCTGTACCTATGTCATACAGTGGATCAGATAGCGTCCAACCACCGACGGAGGGCAGAATCACCAAGTCTGGCTGGGCATTGCTAAGGCGATACAGTTGACCAAAAATACCGCGAACTTCCTGATCCCATACATCGCCTGGGTAACTCTTTTCCAGTGCTGCAAACTTATCATGCACCACTACTTCGTAATCCTGCTTGTTGGCACATTGACTGACCAACGCGGAATACCCTTGTGGATTGGCTTGGGCAAGGCTGTCATTCGGGCCGCAAACCGGAATAAAGCCGTAGTACAGATGGGTCAGATTAGTGGAAGGAATATCAGCGACCTGATAGTCACGGCCATAAATGCCCCATTCAACAAAATACGCCCCTACCTGTTTACCACTGCTATTTTGATAGGCCTGATTGTTTTGTTTTAGTGGTTTTGGCCAATCGCTGTAATCCAGATCATCACCATCGGTCGGCCCTCCTGCCACCTTGACCGTGGCCTCTGCCGAGAGGCTACATAACTCTCCCGAGGCACTGACATCACAGAGTTTTACTTGATAACGATAGTTTCCGTTTTTTGACACTGTAACTTGAGTCGAGCCAGATTGAGCATTGGGGCTATTTTTGCTGATATCCGCTTGATGGATTTGCTCTCCATCCTGATACAGATACCAGCGACTGCCATTGGCGCCATACCATAGATTCCACTTCAGCGTGAAGTCTTTTGGCCCGGCGGAGATATTTTGCTCACCAATCCAGGCGATACTGGGGGTTGCTGGCTGAGTTAAGCTTTCCATTTGCAAATCATCTTTGGCCATTGCTGCTGGCACGCCAGCGGCCAATCCAAGGTTAACAATAAAAACAGTGGATAAAGAAAGTCGAGTAATGGGCATAGCAAAGTCCTTCGCTGTTGGCTATTGATAAAAACTCAATATGGTTTCATCAAGCGAAACCGAGCAAGCAACAGCTTAGGCGTCTCTGGCACGACTAAAATCGGATGAAATTACCATTCTCATGGTGGAAGAAATTTGTGCTAAAAAAATTGAATTGAAAAACCAAACAAACTAATTCTCAGGCACCAGCCAGAGCACGAATCGGTTGCTTATTTAAAACTACTAATAAATAGAAAAACTCCATCATAAAATTTGATAACCTCTATACAATATAACAATAAGCCCATCGACCAAAGTATAATAAAACCACAAAAGCTTCATGGCTTTTAATTATTCAAACAAGCGCCCCTGAAGGGCGATGCCCTTCAAGGTCTATCAAGCTACTTTAAATAGCAGTTGATGCGAGTTAACAGTTCGCTAACCGGCGTGGTTTTGGGATCGTTCAGGTACTCTTCAAATGCTGGAAAGTCTGCCATTTCTTCACCGCTATTGGGCAGCCATTGGCCAAACAAATACGAGTAGGCTTTTTCCAGCTCAGCATAAGGGCCTTTAAAGACCAGGCTGGCACAGCGGCCACCCGGCAGTGATAGCACTTCGACACCTTCACCGGCATGGCTTTGAGCATCTTTAATACTGATGCAGGCATGAGAGCGCAATTCACTTTCTGGCACACTGTCGGGATCCTGATAATAAATACCAAGGGTACGGGTTGTCGGCCCTAATAGCTGCTTAGTGGCGGCGTAGATATACAGCTTTTCAAACGCTTGGCCAATATTTAGGTATGAGCCTTGGTGGGCAACGGCTAACAGCTCAGCTGCTGGGTTTTCAGTAATTTCAACGGTATACATAGGGGGCATCTCAGGTTGAGGTGCCAGCATAGCGATAAACGGCTCTAGTTTGACTGGCTGCTGCTGGCGGCTACGACGATAGTCCGCAGGCGTTTCTCCAAACTGAGCACGAAAAGCCCGGCCAAATGCTTCACTACTGGAATAGGCCGTTTTGCTGGCAATGCGCGATATTGGCCAGTCACTCTGGATGAGTAACCCAGCCGCATGATGCAGGCGCAAGCGACGTACCGTGACGTTGACAGGTTCTCCTGAGATCTGACGATAGATACGATGAAAGTGGTACGGTGACAAAGCCGCCACATCGGCCAACGTATTGACGTCTAAATCCTGGTCAATGTGTTGGTAGATGTAATCCACCACGCGGGTTAGGCGTTTACGGTAATGCTCCCCGGTACTGGCTTTCATAACTTGCTCCTGAGTGTCGGCTTGAGAGTCAAACCTTGATGCCATAGTAAGAAAAGCCAACTGACAATGTTTGCGCTTTTTTCACACCTACGAATCATGATCTGATCTAGAAAACAGTCGGCCTTTTTTAGACGCTACGATACTGCGTTGTTATTCTCCCCGGCTAAAACAGCATTCAGATCCAAGATGTATTGCTAGAAGCTGTTTCATAACCTTCAGTCCGATATAATAATCAAAACTATCAGCTTCAACTCCTCCACCATGAAACGTTCAACCTCAGAACTGACCGACCAACAGTGGGCACACATTGAGCCTTGTTTACCCAGCCTGCCTCGTGGCAAAGGGGGTCCCAAACCTATCAGCAATCGAGCCTGTTTCGAGGGCATTTTATGGGTCTTACGTTCAGGTGCGCGCTGGCGTGATCTACCCGAGCGCTATCCTTCACCGAGTACCTGCTGGCGCCGCCTTCAGTACTGGGAAGAGCAAGGTGCATGGGTCAAAGCCTGGCGTAAGCTTCTTCGCGTTCTGGATCAACAGTCGCGGTTAAATTGGGAAGAATCGTTTTCTGATGGTAGTTTTGCACCCGCAAAAAAAGGGGCCTCGGTGTTGGAAAAACCAAGCGTGGTAAGGGGTCGAAGTGGATGATAGTCGTCGATGGCGAAGGCATTCCAATCGGGCTGACACTTGGCTCAGCGTCACCGGCGGAGGTCAATCTGATTGAGGCTTTGTTAAATGTTTCCTATGGCAAGAGCAAGGTGAAGCGTTTGATTTACGATAAAGCGGCAGACTCTGATCCTCTGCGAATGGCGTTAAAGAAACGGGGCGTTGATCTCATTTGTCCACATCGTCGAAACAGGAGAAAAGCGCCGCTGCAAGATGGTAGAAAGCTGAGAAGGTACGACCGTCGCTGGAAAGTAGAGCGCACTTTTGCTTGGCTTGGAAATTATCGGCGATTAGTGGTTCGATGGGAAAGAAAGCTCTCAATGTATCGAGCCTTCTTTCACGCCGCCTGCATGATGATCGTGCTAAAGAAGTTGTGAAACAGCTTCTAGCAATATATCAATACACAAATAGCCGCTGATACAGGCAATAAAAATAGCCACAACGGCGCGAAAGTCATTCACAGCGAACACCCTTTTCATAGTTATAGTAGCCAGTGTAGCGCTGGTGTTTGCTGGGGCGCCAGTGGCCAAAGGGTACGCTGTGAACGACTCGTCTTTTTGTCAGACCCCGAAGGGCTGGAGGCCGTTTTTCCCTGAGCTGTGTTATTCGCAGCTTATTTAACCCGCTAAACCACACGCCTCATGTCTTGCTCAAGAAAAAACCGCCTTCCAGCAGCAGAGCCAAACAATATGAACAGGTTCTAATAAGCACCAGCGCTGTAAATCAACTCATAGCTGTGGCTGTAGATTTCCAGAATGTTGCCAAACGGATCTTCCATATAAATCATACGATATGGCTTTTCACCCGGGTAATAATAGCGCGGCTCTGGCATACGCCGTTTGCCTCCGGCCGCGACTATTTTTTCTGCCAGCCCTTCCACATCGGGGTCTTGCACGCAGAAATGAAAGATGCCGGTTTTCCAGTACTCGAAGTTATTCTCTGGATTTTGCTGGTTGGGAAACTGAAACAGCTCTACGCCAATACGATCGCCCGTGGATAGATGCGCAATACGAAAGCTGCCCCAACCTGGGCCAAAAACATCGCTGCACATATCGCCGATGGCACTGTCGTCTTCGTCGATCTGTGTGGGCGGCATGATCAAATACCACCCCAGCACTTTGGTGTAAAACTCGACGGCAGCATCGAGGTCTGGCACGGATATGCCGATGTGCGAGAAGGTGCGTGGATACGCTGACATATGAGTAACCTATGGGTCGTGTGTTTGAGTTCAACGACAGGCTAATAGCGGACTATGATTATGTTAAATTATCATTTGTGATAATAATGATTTTGCATTGTTATTATTCATGTGACAGGAGAGGTGTCATGACATCAGAGCACAATGATTAACCCGGTTTGGCTGCGTACTTTTTGTACGCTGGTGGAGGTGAATCACTTTACTCGCACCGCCGAGCGCTTGCATATGACGCAACCGGGCGTTAGCCAGCATATTCACAAGCTTGAGCAGCAGCTGGGGCACACCTTGCTCGAGCGTCAGGGCAAAGGGTTTGCCCTGTCTAATCACGGCGAGCGGCTGTATCAGCGTGGTCGCCAGCTATTGCAGCAGTGGCAAGGCTTGGAGCAGCACGTGCGGGAGGACCCGGAAGACGAAGGCGTGGTGCACATACTGTCGCCAGGTAGCATTGGCCTGAAGTTCTACCCGCAGTGCCTTGAACTGCAGCAGCGACACCCCAAGCTGGTTGTGGATTATCGTTTTGCCCCGAATCTCGCCATTGAACAGGCACTGGTGGCCGGTGAGGCCGATGTGGGGTTACTGACTGAGCTGCCGCGCCATGGTGAGCTGTTGTGCCAACCGATGGCGGAGGAGGCACTGCTGCTGGTGACGAGCAGCAAAGAGACAGCAATCAGCTGGCAGCGATTGCTAGAGCTGGGTTTTATTAATCATCCGGACGGTGCCTATCATGCCCGGCGTTTATTGAGCGCGAACTTCGGTGAGTTTGAATCCGTATCGCAATTGCCGGTGACTGGGTTTTCTAATCAAATCGGGTTGATACTTGAGCCGGTGGCGCGAGGTTTAGGGTTTACCGTGCTGCCAGAAACCGCGGTTGCAATGTTTCCCCAAAAAAAGGATATAAGGAGTCATTTACTCACTCATGCAGTGTCTGAAACTATATATCAAGTGAAAAATAAGCACTCAGCTGAACTTGCTAGAGTTCGTTTTTTCGAAGGTCAACTGAGGTCGTTGTTTTCTACAAAAGTGTGATAATAGAGATCGGTGTGAAAGTTGCGTGGACAGCGACATCTCCTCATTTGGTTCGTTTTAACATGGTTTTGAACAGTAGGTTACAGATTTTCAATATACTGGCTGTTCACTTTCAATGAGGAATAAGGAATGAAAGTTTTCAACTCTATAGTTGCTGTTTTTTTTGTGGTTATTTCATGCTCTTCGTATGCCGAGGACTTTAAGAACTTAGAGCTAATTGATTTTGATGGTCCAACTGACTGCTGTTGGCGGGTACACTCGATGTCTAATCCTAGTTATCATCTGGAAGGCTTGCAGTACGACGGGTCTGGTCTGATTGTAAAGGGTCGACTGATCGTCGAAGGACTGTACTTAGAGCACACATTGACCGGTAATGCAGTGAGTGCATACGGTAACTATTATTTAGACCTGAATATACGCGGGTATAATACCTATGAGGCCAGCTACGACAATGATACAGGCATTTATACAATTGTTGTCAGATCTTCAGTATATGACCCAGAAACTCGAATGGGACGTCCGCTAACCTTTAAATTTGAAGAGAGCGCTGAAGTTCAATAACTCAGGTACGATATTGTAATAAAAACCCCTGGCCGCATTGCGGCCAGGGGTTTTTATTATTGCGCTGCCGGTACAAATGACTGCGTAGAGTACTCATCCGTCGCTGGTTTATTTAATGTGCCCTGAACGCGCACATAGTCAACAAACGACTGGGCGTAATCCAGATACGTGTCTTCGGCGCGGCCATCATCGCTGACGCTACCAAAGGTGGCGTAACCGTCGCGACCGCCGGAGGTAAAGCTATTGCTCACCACTTGCAGGGATTCAGAATCCTGCAATGGGCGCCATTCACCACTGGCGCGTGGATTAACCTCAATATCGTACAAACGGCTGCCCGCGGTGCGGTTCATATTGACTTTCCAGCGCAGGCCTGCGGCATAAGGGTAAGCACCGCTTGAGCCATCTGGGTTGTGAGCGAAGTCGACGGCTTCATTTAATACCGTGCGAATTTCAGCACCAGTCATGTTCAAGTTCACCAAGGTGTTGGCAAACGGCAGCACGGTATACGCATCACCAATGGTGATGTTGCCAGCAGGCACGTCCACGCGCACGCCACCCGCGTTTTGAATGGCAACGTCCGCTTCTTTGCTCTGATACAAGAACGCCTGAGCGACCAAGTTAGCGATATCACCACCGCGCTGTGCTGTGCTGCTTGCCGGACAATCTGGCAGCGTGCTACGGCCTTGGCCAGGAATACGTTCCAGGCATAGGTTTTCCGTGGCTGTGCCAATCACCTCGTTGCGGAAATCATCGAGCTGAGCGGTGTAAGTGTCGAGCTTGGCTTGTACGCTGGCATCGGGTGTCACCAGGCTTAATTGCGGCGCAGCGGCCAGTGCAGACTGAATGGCGGCCAGTTCATCACCGCTTGGGTTGTACTCTTCGCCCGCGTCATCTTCACGCACGATGGGCTCTCCCAACAATAAATGCGGCGTGCCAGTACAGCTGCTGACTTTACCTTCGCCATCAAACTCGACTTTCAACTCGCCGACAATTTGCGAATATTGCCACGCCTGCACCACACACGCTTTATCGCCATCGCCATTGGTCACTTGCGTTGGATAGTCTCCGGCACTGGTTAAGCCATAACTGGAAAAATCGCCCAATAAGGTGTGTGAATCACCGCCGACAATGACATCTACACCGCGCAGGCTTTGCGCCAGGGTCACCTCGTTGGCGTATTGGTAGTGGCTTAATACCACGATTTTATTCACACCTTGCTGTTGCAGCTCGTCGATGGTGGCTTGCGCGGTGGTGAGTTCATCGAGGAACTCGGTGGTGGCCAGCGGGCTGGAGCTGTTTTTGGTTTTATTGGCGATATCAATGCCAATAATACCGACCTGCTGACCGCTAACCTCTTTAATAACGTAAGGTTGGATGTAGTCCGTCGCGGTTTGCGGTGCCAGCGGGGTGCCGATGGCCGGTTTTACATTGGCGGCCAGTACCGGCGTGTTACAGCTGCCTTGGTTTAACTCATCGAGAAACAGTTTCAACCCTTCATCGCCGCGGTCAAATTCGTGATTGCCAAGAGCGAAGGCATCAAAGCACACCAGGTTCATTAATTCGGCGTCGGCCTTGCCTTCAAACGAGGTGAAATACAGAGTACCAGTAATGGCATCGCCGGCATGCAGCTTCAGTACGTTATCCAGCGCTTGTTCGCGCTCATTCATTTTCGCGGCAACGCGAGCAAAGCCGCCACTGGCAAACTCAGTCTCCTGGCCTGCGATGGTCAGGGTTTGGTCGTCTTCTTCCAGGTGTGAATGATGGTCATTAATGTGCAGGATATTCAGCGTCATCGCCTCGCCCGCTTTCGGTGCTGGCGTGCTGTTGTCGTTGTCATCATCATCTGAGCCGCAACCACCTAACGTAAGCAGGGGCAACATCATCAGCCATAATTGTTTGCGCGTGGCATTCGCCAGAGTGGTCGTCATTAGGGTTGTCTCCATTCCTTGTTCTGAGCTGTGAGCGTTATAGCTGCCTAGAGTGTGGCGTTTTCGTGACATTGGTGTGACGGTCGCAGCGTTTGCACATATAGTCCGGCTAGGGCTAACCAACAGAGCGCACTCATGCTTACTTCCACTAAAAAACTGTCCATCGGTGCCATCATTCGGCATTTTCGCGGCAAGGTTGCCATCACTTGGGGACTGACGCTACTGGAAACCACCTTATTCGCCTTTATTCCGTTGCTGCTCGGGCTGTCGATTGATGGCTTGCTGGCGGATGATTGGCAGTCTTTTTATTACTTGCTGGCAGTGCTGGCGGCGTTGTTGATCGTCGCCACCGGGCGGCGTGTATACGATACCCGCGCCTATGGCACCATTCGCGTGGAGTTAAATAAAGCGCTGTTTTTGCGTTCGGAGTCGGTGCCGATCTCGTCAATGAATGCCCGTGCCTTGATGGCCAGAGAGCTGGTGGACTTTCTTGAAACCGAAGCACCGGAGGCAATGACCTCGGTTGTGCACGTGGTGGTATCGCTGATTATCTTATTCACTTTTCACTCCACATTGGCCTTATCGGCAGGGTTGGCGACCATTGCCATTGTTGCTATTTATGCACTGGCGGCGGGGCATTTTTTGCGAGTCAATCGCGATTTAAATGAGCAGTCGGAGCGCCAAGTGGTGGCCTTAGAAAGTCGCGATATCAAGCGCGTGACCCAGCATTTTTTAATCATGCGGCGACACGAAGTGCGCTTGTCGGACACCGAAAGCGTGGTGTACGGCATTATATTTTTTGTGATGCTGTCGATGCTGGCATTTAACCTGTGGTTTGCCGCGACACAAGCCGATGCCAGTACGGGGGAGATTTTCTCCATCGTCACCTATTCGTTTGATTTTGTGCAGTCTGCGGTGGCGTTGCCGATCGTGTTGCAAACGCTGACACGCTTGCAGGAGATCACCGAGCGGATCAATTCGAAGGTAAATCCTGAGTCGTCTTCTCGTTAGCCCTGTCAGTGGCATTTGCACGCTGGACTTTCAGCGTCGATAACGACAGTTGTGAGCCATCGACCAAGGTGAAAAAGCCTTCTTGGCTGGATAACTGCAGATCAATCCAAACGCTTACAAACTCGGCGTTGGCCGGGTAGCGTTTGATTTTGGGCACCACACGAATCATAACGTTATCGGCTTTGTGCTGGCGCAAATACGCTTGCAACTCAGTAAATGCGGGCCGTGACTCGGGCTGCAACTGCAAGCGATAGGTGGTGGCGGCGATGTCGGAGCCAAACAGGCCGCCGTCGATAACCGACGCCTGTGTACTCAAGCGTTGCAAATCAAACCGCCCACTATGGTGATTGTGCTCGGACGACAGCTCGAATCCCAGCCAACTGCGCTCAATGTTCAATTCAAACCCTTGTGGCACCGTGATCTTCACCTGAATGTCACCGGCTTGCAGGGCATTAAAGTCCTGCCAATCAAAGGTGCTCAATTTGGCCATGGTCGACAGTGGCACCGACGTACAAGCGCTGATGGCGGTGCATAGAAAAAAGGCCAGAGTCAGAATTCGAAACATAAATACGCTCACTGAAGGTGGTGAAGGCCAACCGCCGTCACTGCAGCGGTTGCTCTGGCCCGTGGTTCTAGGGCTTGGTGTTCTCGGCCCTACTGCTGAAGCGTTGTGGCTGTTTGGCAGCAGAGCCGCTCAGCCTGAGTGATCCGGCAGCATGGTGTTCTGGTCGAGCAGCAATCGCCATTGCTCATCTTCGAGCACAAAGGTTAGGCTGAGGAAATACCGCAAGCGATAGGGTTTGCCGTCTGGGTCGAGATCGTCGTACACCACAGAAAATAGAGCATTGGCCATCTCTGCCGTTTGTGTTGTGGACAGTTGCTCCAGCGTCATTGACCAGTCTGGGTCTGCAAACCAGTGCTGATGAAACTCGGCAATGGCATCATAGCCTTGCATTAAGGTGCCGTTGGGTAAAATCAGCGTGAGACGCTCGTCTTGAATCAGAGTGTCACAAAAAGCCTTGATGTCTTTGCGTCGAATAGTGTCTAAATGATGCGCCAGCGCATGCTCAAACGATGAATTCATGGTGGTTCTGTATTCCCGTCATAACTTTGGCCACATCATAGGGGGTTAGTCAGACGGCATACAACACCGAGGCCGGGTTGATAGCGCAATAATAGCAATAACTTTACGGCTCATCGGAGTGCCAGTAATCGGCGGGAATGCTGTGGTAGATGTCGTTAAACCAGGGGTGCTCGATATCGATCACCCAGCGCTTCGGCAAATTAGAGCGTTGCAAGGCTTGCTTGACCAGCGGGTGATTATAAAAAAACGTGAGATAACTGCCGTCCTCATAACCCAGTTCAAACCCGCGTTGTAGTGCTTGTGCCAGTGCTTGGTTTTCTGGGTGCACGTAAAAGAAAACAGCAGAAGGGTAGCGCAGTAAAATATGCGGTTCGATCATTAGGTTGGTCAGCTCCGGCCTGTCGTGTAATTCACCGTACACTTCAAGGATTCCACGCGAGAAATAGCCGGTATGGCCACGATCCATGCTGACAAATATTTCGTCGTAAATTCTTTCGTAGACTGGCATACGATTGGCGGTAAACAGCGCTACCTCAGGCCAGCCAAACCCCAGTAATGCCGCATGTTGTTGTAAATCCTGCAATGATTTCACCATCGCATAATCGGCCTGCTGCTGTTGATGAATCACCAACAAGCGGTTGCCGATCAAACCACGCGTAATGGGGTAGCGTATGGCCAGCAGCGCGTCGCCCAGCTCTTCGGTGAAACCCGCGTAAATAACATCGATTTCACGCTGGCGTAGCATGATGACTTTGCGTTTTTGCGTGGAGGTGGGGTGGTCTGTATGGATGAGCTGGTATTCCTCGCCCGACTTGTCCAACAGCCAGACCAGCGCATCCATATAAATATTACTCTGGCGGCTATCGCTGACGCGTACCTCCATGGCAGCCAGTGCAGCTTGAGAAAACAACAGCAACGCGCATACAAATAAGCGGACGGACATTGGCGTACCTAAGCAATCTGCCCCTGTGCCGCAGGATGCAACACACTAATAGCAGCATAGAGCATGTTGGCGCTGCCCAGCTGGTTGTGTCGCATCTGTCGTAAACCGAAGAAACCTCTTAGTCATTCGGTGTCTGTTCTGGGTCCTTCAGGCCCAATGCAGACTGCAGGGCTAGGGGCTAGGGGCTAGGGGCTAGGGGCTAGGGGCTAGGCCGATTGTGAGTTATGGTTCCTGCTCAACAAACAGGGACGTAACGCGCTCATGCCTCCAACACTTATGCCAACAAGATGCATAGCAACACTATGCATGCCAGCACAACGATTACACCGGGTGGCATTCATACTGCTACTGGCCTCGCTGCTAGGGGGATGCACCGATTCGGACTGGTACAAGCAGCAAGTCGCCAAGCAAAAACAGGCGCAAGACCCATATGCCCACCTGCCAAATAACCCGCCGGCAGAGGGCAGTTGTGTCGGTTGGCAACGCAATCTGGCGCATGGGGTACAGATCTATGAGATCGAAAGCTGTTTGTATCAACAGCTACGAGAAGATCGCACGGCCGCCATCGCCGATGCCAATGCCCTAAGTGCGTGGCACATTCGCTCGCAGCCAGGCTCTGAGCTAAAGGCTTTAATCGCCACCTTGGTGCAGTTTCCACAGCCCGGCAGTTTACAGGCCTACCTCAACGAGCTGGGCTTGCTGCCAAACCCACCCGGCGAATACAACGACTTAAATAACGCTGTGACGGCAATCGATTATTTGCGAGAAATGGGCAACAGTGTTTGGTTTGATGCCGAGACCGGTGTGTATCCGAATCAGCATGATTATTTAATGGCCAGCATTGTCGACAGCACAGATTTAGCCGCGACGGAATTTAGCGAAACCCCACCTGGGCTGGATGCTTCCTATGACGTACCTTATCAACTTGAAGCCAGTATTAACGGTAAAACATACCAGCAAGAGGCACGCAACTTGGGCGACTGGTACGACTTGGAGGCGGTGCTTACCTTGCTGAATCAACTCGCCGTTGACCAAGATAGCCAATATCGCTTCGTGCTGCTGCCCACGGGGGATCAAACGGCGATCGTCTGGGCAGCCAATGCTGATGCTTTAAATACGTTGCTGGCCAAGCAGCTTATTGAGCTGAGCCCGGCAGAGTTGTCACTGGCCACCGGCAAAGCCTTTGAGCAAGCGGTACAGACTCAGTATGGCGCAGTGGAATGATGAAGCGACTTAACGCGTCAGCGGCCAAAACAGCATCAATAAACTCAAGGTCACAGCGGCAATAAACAGGTTCATCGGAACACCGACCTTTAAAAAATCGGCAAAGCGATAACCGCCGGGGCCGTAGACCATTAAATTGGTTTGATAACCCAGCGGCGTGGCGAAGCTGGCGGAGGCGGCCATCATAATGGCGAATACAAACGGCTCATGTGCTAGGCCAGCTTTGTCGGTCATTTCTAACACGATGGGCAGCATCAGCACGGCGGAGGCATTATTGGTAATGGTCTCGGTTAATAGCGACACTGCGATGTAAGTTAGAATCAGCATTAACCAAGGCGTGGCGCCGCTTACATCGATAATGCCATTGGCCAGCAGTTCGGCCACACCGGTTTGCTGCAGTGCGGTGCCCAGCGCAAAAGAGGCGGCAATGGTGATTAGCACGGTTAAATCCAAGCTGCGCTCGGCCTGATTAACGCTGCAGCAGCCGGTAAAAATCATCAGCCCCGCAGCAATTAATGCGGCATTCAACATCGACAGCACACCCACGGCGGCCAAGCCAACGGCTACAAGTAAAATTCCCCAAGATAAATACGCACGCTCATGGCGCGGTGCTTCGGCGTTAAGGTCGTTGACCAATAAAAAATCTTTGTTGTAACGCTGGCGGGTAACAAATGCTGGGCGGGCTTCCAGAAATAAGGTATCACCGGCTTTGAGGCGGATATTGCCCAGGTTACCGGTGACGCGCTCGCCATTTCTGGCCACGGCCAGTACGACTGCGCCATAACGATCACGGAATTTAGCGTCGCGAATATTTTTACCCAAGGCGGCGCAATGTGGTGATACCACGGCTTCCACCAAGCGGCGTTCGGCGCGGTCGCGGTTTAACGTGGCCGAATGGCCATTTTCGGGCGAGGGCAAAATGCCATTAATACGCAGCAAATCAGAAATGGCCTGGGTATCGCCAGCAAATACCAAGCGATCGCCCGCTTGCAACACCTCTTCCGAGGGCACCGCCGTGACTAGAGTGCCGCCTTGGCGCTCCACTTCGGCCAAATACACGCGCTCTAAATGGCGTAGGCCAGCTTGAGCTACAGTTTTACCGACCAGCGGGCCATGGGGATCGACGGTGACTTCTAAGGTAAATTCACGCAAATTACCAAACGCTTGCTGCTCGCCTCGGTCGGGCAACCAGCGCGGAAACCACCACCAAATAAATGCCATGCCGAGCACAGCCACCGGCGCGCCAATGAGTGTAATGGAGAATAAGGAAAAGCCATCGTCACCGGTGAGCTGTTGGTACTGGCCATTCACCACCAAATTGGTGCTGGTGCCCACCAGCGTCAGACTGCCGCCCAAAATGGCGGTATAGCTGAGCGGAATCATCAACTTGGATGGCGCGATGCTAGTGAAACATTTATTATGCGAGCGCTCATTTATATGAGCATTATTCTCAGGGCGGGGTGGAAGTCCCCACCGGCGGTATATCCATAGGTTGGATGAGCCCGCGAGCGCTCGTGTATCGAGGTCAGCAGATCTGGTGAGAGGCCAGAGCCGACGGTAATAGTCCGGATGAGAGAGAATAGAGCGACACTAACCCAGGTTGGTGGCGTTCCTTTTGCTCGCAATTTGCCCTGATTCTGGTCTTTATTTGGAGTAACACCATGAATCAGTCTTCTTTATTGGCCGAGTTCGGCCTCCCAATACAGCGTGTTGAGCGCGCCATTGCCGCCTTGCAGTCAGGCCAGGGCATTTTACTGCTAGACGATGAACATCGCGAAAACGAAGGTGACATTATTTATTCGGTAGAGCACTTAACCACCGAGCAAATGGCGCTGATGATTCGCGAGTGCAGTGGCATTGTGTGTTTGTGCTTAACCGATGAGCAGGCGAATCGCTTGCAATTGCCTCCCATGGTGGCGAATAACAACAGCGCCAATCAAACGGCTTTTACCGTTTCGATTGAGGCCAAAACAGGAGTGACCACCGGGGTTTCGGCGAAAGACAGAGTGGTGACGATTAAAACAGCAGCGGCAGAGCATGCTAAAGCGGATGATCTCGCCCGGCCGGGTCATGTATTTCCGCTGCGAGCACGAACGGGTGGTGTGCTAACTCGTCGTGGTCACACTGAAGGCACCATCGATTTAATGCAAATGGCCGGTTTGCAGCCAGCGGGTGTTTTATGTGAATTAACCAACCCAGATGGCACCATGGCAAAAACGGCAGAGGTGGTCGAATTTGGCCGTACGCATAACATGCCGGTATTGACCATTGAAGACATTGTTCAATATCGTCAAAGCACGGAGAAAAAGCTGGCTTAAGTCGTTATTGTTAGTTATCGATATTGAGTGTCGGGGCAAGGCCCCGGCACTGTATATTCTTCCGTTATCGAGTTATGTCAGCATCCAGTGCATCTGGAAACGTAAAATGAAGCCACCTTGTATGCTTCCCGGATTATTCTAAGAACCATTCAGAAAGCAGATGGCGATGATCTATTCGAGATTTATGCTGATGCTAAAACCATGCAGTTTGCCTCGGACCCTGTTTTTTCATCTAGAGCTATGATCGAGCAAATGTTAGACAGCGTGGCAAGGTTAGAGCAGTCGGGTGAATCGTTGGAATGGGCGATTGTCGAGCGACAGAGCAGCAAAGTAATCGGAACATGTGGTTTACATAGCTTTAGTGATAACGGCCAAAGTTGTGAGGTTGGCTGCCTGCTTGAGGCACCTCTGAATAATTCGGTGCCCGCTCTGGATCGCCAGAGGATTTCAGATCACGAAGCCGGTTTGCCGCTCTAGCCAGCTACAGCAAAAATCGGCGACACTGAGCTGGAGTTCTCTGGCATTCCCCTTAGGGTGCGGGCCGCAGGCCTTCATAACGTCGTTGGCGATGTTGAAAAGGGCTGGCCATTTCCTGCCATCACCGCCTTGTTCTGAAAGCCCGCTGCACTCGCGCAGAGCTGTGCAGAATTATTCAGAGGTGCCTTAATCCTACTGGCGGCAAGGCTTTATGACAGAGGCCCTTGGTTTGTTATTCACCTATGCCAAGTCCGTAGGCATTAATATTTTTTATGCTGATATTGATGAGGGTAACGTTCGTTCCCAGGCTTTGTTTAAAAAACTGGGTTTTGAGCTGGGTAAGGAAGGACATATATACGAACTTCAGATAGGAACGTAGACGTCTTGTGGGCCATGATATAAATGGTTTTTAGTACAAGCTGAGAAAAAATCGTGGATAAAATAAGAGGGCTGGCTCAATGCCGAGCCAGCCTTCTCAATTAACCAATTTAGTGCATTAGCGTTTTAGCCACGCCTGGGTAAAGCGCACACCAAAGCCGGTTTGCTCGGTAGCGACATGGGCCAAACCACCTTTATGGTTAGCGGCGGATAAATCAATATGCAGCCAAGGCGTATCGTGCTCGATAAAGCGGCTTAAAAAACGCGCCGCATTAATATGGTCCGGCGCACGGCCCGGATTGCATTGCTGCACGTCGGCGATATCGCTGTCGATGTCGTCGTCGTAGTCTTTATCTAATGGCATGGGCCATACGCGTTCGCCTGAGACTCGGCCTGTGTCGATAAGGGCCTGGGTCCACTCTTCTTGATTAGTAAAGGCACCGGAGGTGCGCGTACCCAATGCCGATACGCAGGTACCGGTTAAGGTTGCGTAATCAATCACCTGTTGCGGCTTTTCGCGGCTGGCCAGTGTTAAGGTATCGGCCAGCACCATGCGGCCTTCGGCATCGGTATCGACAATTTCAATGCTGGTGCCATTGAGTGCGGTAACAATTTCGTTGGCGTGGTAGGCCTTGGGGCCAATGTGGTTATTCACCAGCGCCAGCCAGCCGCGCAGGTTAATGGCCTGCTGTTGGCGCACAGCGCTGAGCAGTGTGCCCACCACCACGGCACTGCCGGTCATATCGCCGTGCATGCCAAACATATAGCCGCCGGTTTTCAGGTTGTAGCCACCGGTGTCCATGCAGACGCCTTTACCCACCAGAGCAGTGTGCTGCTCGCTATCAGGCTGGCCCATGTAGCGCAGTTCAACAATGCTGGCTTCTCCGTCATCGGCGCCGCGTGCGACGGCACAAAAAGCGCCAGCACCCATTTTCTCCAAGCTGGCGTAGTCGTGCACGATGACTTCGAGGCCCTGCTTTTGCGCCCACTCCAGCAGCCATTCACGGTAACTGGTGGGGTTAACGTCGCTGACCGGGCGGGTGGCTAAAAAGCGCGTTAACGCATTGCCTTCGGCTTCGGCCTGGCGCTGCTGAATTAATGTGCTGCTTAGCTCGCCTACCAGTTCGATGCGGCTGATTTGCGGCTGCGGGTCGGCCTCACGCTTGTGGGTTGGCAGTTGGTAGATATCAGCCAGTGCGGCACTGAGCAGAGCATCGAGGCCATCGGCATCGTCGGCAACCAGCGTCAGTGTGGTGTCACTGTGATGCCAGCTGCCCTGGATGGCTTTGCGGGCTTGGGTCAGGCGCTCGAAGGCATTGGCGGCGTCTTTGCGTTTAACGAAAGTCCAGCTGTGGCCATGATTCAAGTGGCTACAGCGCTCGCGTGGCGAGTCTTGCAAGGCGGTTAATTGGCTTTGTTTACGCCACTCCAAAACGCTGGTGTCGGGATTGGCGGCATCGACGCAGATGACATCGACATTGCGGTAATCAAAGTTCAGCACGGTGATGGTACCTGTAGAATCGTGTTAACGACGCTCATCATACGCCATCATCGTGCTGCGAATGAATGCCCAGCTGGTTACCCACTGGTGCCGGGGTGTTAGTGCTGGCCGCGGAAGTACAAATCGTAAAAATCGGTTTGCGCTTGCTGGAAGCATTGATCGATGGCTTGTTCATCCGTGTGTTGTTGGCGACAACGCTGTAGGTCTTTGTCGGCCCGCAGCTCATAAATGCGCTCGGCAATACGAGTGTCGTACTCGGCTTCGTGTTCGCATTGCTCCTGCGCATCTTCATTCTGCGGTGACTGCATGCTCAGGCACTCTTTGGTCAGACTGCTGGTGTAGTCATCCATTGGAATGTAGGTCAGTGAACTACAGCCGCTCAGTAGCAAGATCATGGCGGTCAAAATGGTGTTTTTCATGGGACTCCGTGGACCAGTGTCAATAAGTGGCGACAGTGTATCGGATGCGCTGCGCTGGCACACCCTTTGGCGGGCAAGGCATGGGTAAAGCGCAACGCTTTGTTCTTCAGGTATGCCTGCCGCGGCCCTAATGCTTATGGCACTCTGTGCAGTCACTTTTTTCGGCTCGTGGCGACATTATGGCAAGCTTGGCAAATCTTCCTATTTCCCTGTTGGATCTGGCTTCTGTGCCTACGGGCATGGACATCCCTGCAACGTTGCAACGGCTGCAACGCTACGCTCAGCGTGCCGATGAGTTGGGCTTTAAACGCTTCTGGCTGGCCGAGCATCACAACATGGAAGGCATTGCCTCCAGTGCCACCGCGGTGTTGATTGGCCAGTTGGCAGCGCATACACACAATATTCGCATTGGCTCGGGTGGCATTATGTTGCCCAATCATCCACCGCTGGTGGTGGCCGAACAGTTTGGCACCCTAGATGCTTTGTATCCGGGCCGCATCGACCTAGGCTTGGGGCGCGCACCAGGTACCGACCCTATCACCAGCCGTGCATTGCGCCGCGATGACATGCGTGCTGAACGCTTTCCCGAAGAAATCGCCGAGTTGCAAGCTTTGCTCGGCCCAGAGCAAACCAACAAGCGTGTGAAGGCTTATCCTGGAGCCAACAGCCAAGTAGAGATGTTTTTGCTCGGTTCGAGTTTGTTTAGCGCACAGCTCGCTGCCGAGCGCGGCTTGCCTTACGCCTTTGCCGGGCACTTCGCACCGCGCTTGGCGCAGCAAGCGTTGGAGTTGTATCGCACTCACTTCCAACCATCGTCCTCGCTGACAGAGCCCTACGCCATCTTGTGTTTGCCGCTGATATTGGCCGAGGACGATGCTCAGGCGCGCTATTTGGCCACCAGCTCCCAGCAGCGGGTATTGGCCTTGATGCAAGGCCAGCCACTGTATTTACCGCCGCCAGTCGACAATATGGATGAACACTGGAGCGTGATGCAGCAGGCGCAGGTGCAGGATTTTCTGGCCTTATCCGTCGTCGGTGGGCCGGTGAGCGCGCGCTCCAAACTCGAGAGCTTGCTGGCGCAAATGCCGGTGGATGAGCTGATGTTCACCAATGATATTTATGATGAACAGCTTCGCTTACATGCGTTAGACTTGGCTGCTGAATTAGTGTCTGAGTGAGTATGAGCGTGTTGCGAATGGCCTTGCAGAGTCTGGTGTTTGCCATTGTGGGTCTGCTGTTGCTGGGGTTAGCCAGTGCTGATTCCTGCCTGGATGCTGGTGGTGTGGTGGCAGGCCACTGGTTTGCTTGTGACACAGGCGGGGCCGACTTTGTCCCACAGTATTTACGCCCGGCGCCACTGTTTTGGTTAGTCCTAGTGGCACTGTCTTACGCCAGCAGCTGGCTGGCGGTGCGGTTGGCTTCAAAATTATTTGCGAGTTTGTCTGGTCGACTGCGTGAAAGGGCCTAGCTCGCCTCCACCACAAAACTGATTTGATCACTGCTGCCAGCTTGGTCGCTGACGCTGATTTGATAGCGTCCGGCGCTTGGCAAAGGCAGGGTCAGCGTTTGACCGCGCTCGTCTAACAAGCGTCCATTTAAAAACCAATACCAATCCGGCTGACCGCCGACGGCTCGCACACGCAGCGTCGGCTGCTGCTGCGTACTGGCGTGACGGCGTATATGACTGCCGTCGGCAAGCCCCGTGATGCGCAACGGCTCCGCCTGCAACAAGGCCTGCTGGCGCTGACAACGTGGATCTATGGCCGCAATGCGGTTTTGTGTCTGCCAGTCGGGTGGCAGCCACGGCTGCAGCGGTGCTGGCCAGATCGCCACGGTTTTGCTGCGCGCAGGCAGCTCACAGCCAAGGCCAAGGCGCAGACCGCTGTCGCTGGCCACTCTGAGCGTACGCTCACTGCGGTTGTCTTGGCTGGTGAGAGCACGGGTGTGGTGCCAGCTGCGCGGCTGCTGGCCATCGATCAGCCAGGCATCCAAGGCTTCATCACACAACTCGGCCGCTCGTTGCTGGCCGCTGGGCCAGCAAATCGTTTGCCGACTGACGTTATCCGGTTTGTCATGCCAGCGCTGCTCACTGCGTGGCAATAATCGTGCGGCGGCGCGCAGCAGCGGTAAGGCAGTGGCACTGCCGTGGTGGCCGCTCATATTGGTGTTGTCCGGCTGGCCAACCCACACCCCCAAGGTATGGCTGACCGTCGAGGCCACCGCCCAAGTATCTTGCAGGCCAGAGCTGGTGCCGGTTTTCACCGCCAGTCCCGGTTGCTGGCGATCCAGCAACAGTTGCCGAGTCATCCAGGCACTGGCTGGGCTGAGCAGTGGTCTTGGCCGATGAAGGTTGGTATCGGCATCACTCCAGCGCAGCGGCAGCACCTGCCCACCGTTGCCCAGTGCTGTATATAGTTGCACCAGCTCTTGCAGTGACGTGGCAACGCCGCCCAAGGCTAACGCCAAGCTGGGGCCTGCGCCGATGGGCAGCTGTAACTCCGTGCCGGCGGTGTGCAGATCGGCATAAAAGCCGGCGGGGCCGAGCTGCTCTAACACCTGTACAGCAGGAATGTTTAATGAGCGTTGCAGAGCATGGCGCACGCTCACCGGGCCGCTGAAACCGTGCAAAAAATTCTCGGGGCGGTAATCACCAAAGGGCAGCGGCACGTCCATCAGTAGGCTGTCGCTGTGGATCAGGCCCTTATCCATGGCCAGGGCATAAATAAACGGCTTTAGCGTCGAGCCGGGCGAGCGCAGGGCGCTGACCATGTCCACATGGCCAAAGCGGCTGCGGTCACCAAACTTGGCCGAACCCACATACGCTTTAACGGCACCGCTGCCATGCTCGACCACCAATATCGCCACCGACGCCCCGGCCGGCAGACGCTGGCGGGCTTCGCTGGCCAAATTGGCCAGAGCATGCTGCAGCTCAGCGTCGATATAAGTTTGAATGCGGCCTTGCTGTGGCCACTGTTGACGCAAGCGTCGCGCCAGAATCGGTGCCTTTAACGGCGTCGATACCTCGGCCAAGCTGATCGGCTCTTGCAAAGCTTGTTGCAGCTGCTCGCTGGTCAACTGCCCGAACGTTGCCAGTCGCTCTAATACCTTGTTGCGCTGTTGCAAGGCACGTTCAGGGTGGCGGCGTGGGTGATACCAACTCGGTGCTTGCGGTAACCCAGCCAGCAGCGCTGCTTGGGCATCGGTGAGCCAGCGTGCACTGTGGCCAAAATAGTGGCGACTGGCGGTTTCGACCCCTTCGATGGGGCCACCAAAAGGCGCGTGATTGAGGTAATAGGTCAAGATGTCGCGCTTACTGAAGTGCCAATCGATTTGCACAGCGCGCACCATTTGCACCAACTTGCCCA
Organism: Bacterioplanes sanyensis; assembly: GCF_002237535.1. Taxonomy (GTDB): domain Bacteria; phylum Pseudomonadota; class Gammaproteobacteria; order Pseudomonadales; family Oceanobacteraceae; genus Bacterioplanes; species Bacterioplanes sanyensis_A. The sequence continues at coordinate 566,869 of NZ_CP022530.1, read as the reverse complement.
ATAAGCCGCGTTGTTGCGGGTAGCGCAAGCGCGCCACTTGCATGGTTAAGGTGGAGCCACCCGAGATGATTTCACCGTGGCGCAAAAACTGCCCGGCTGCGCGCACCAAGGCCAATGGGTTGACGCCCGGATGTTGGTAAAACCAGCGATCTTCATAGGTCAGCAGGGCTTGCAGGTAGTTGTCTGACACCTGCTCGATAGTAGTGGGGTAGCGCCATACACCGCGTTGATCGGCAAAGCGCCGCAGCGGCTCGCCTTGATGATCGACCACCAGGGTGGCACCGGCACGCGGCTGCAAATCGACCGGCGCCAGCCAGTCGATCAGCAACAACACGAGTGGCGGCACCGCCAGCAGCGCTAGCAGCGCCCAGGTGAGCCGCCGTCGCATTAGGGCGTAATCACCAGCTCAGGCAGGGTTTCACCAATGCCGTGTTGATACGGGCGATACATATCTTCAACAAACGGCGTGGGCACCGAATACTTGCCTGGTGTCACCGCCCGCGCCAGATAATACAAATAGCGGCGGCCATAGTTGTCGATTGGCAGAGCGGCGACAAAGCGATCATCGCGGAACTCGACATGCTCGACCCGAGCGCGTTGCTGCCAGCCATCCAGCGGTTGGTCACGAATCATCAATTTGCTCAAATCGACACTGGCATTGGCGAGGTTCTGATTCTCCAGCTCTAGCCCGGCGGGCAGCAAATCCACCACTAGGCCATCGCGTACATAGTGACCTTGCGTGGAGACTTCCAGCTCTACCACCACCAACTCACCGGTCGCCAAGCGCTCGGGTGTGATGACATCGCCATCCAGGTTGTAGTAGCGACGCTCAATCGCCATGCCGCGCTGGGTTGGCTCTGGAGCAACTGCCGGATGGGCGATCATTTCCAAGGTAAGGTACTGACGCTGATCCTGGGCGGTTACACGCTGCAGGCGACTCACTTGATCGGCATCCAATAAGCTGCGGAAGGCCTGCTCCTGATCGATGTTTTGCTCCATGTCGCTGAGTTGAATCAGGCTACGCAGGGGCTGGTCATTTTCATCTAACGCCAGTGAGGCGCGGAACAAGGCATTGCGCTCCTGTGTGCTTAGCCAACGACGTTTTTGCACTTCATCAAACAGTGCCAATAACGGCTCGGCGGTATCAAAGCCGCCAGCTGCCAGCAAGGCAAAGGTCAGTGCCTGGTCGCGCAAGGCGCTGCCGTAATCGCCGTAATAACCCGGCTCATAGCTGATGGTTTTGGCGCGCTGGAATAAGCTGGCTGCTGCGTTGGCGTCGCCACTTAACTGCATAGCACGGGCTAGGTGTGCCCACGGCAGGCCAGATTTCAAATCTTTCTGCAGCGCCTCCATTTCCTGTTGCAAGCGACGCAAGTTCGCCAGCGAGGCCTTGTTGGAGCGCGCCAGCACGTAGGCGGCGTAGGCGCGTGTCGCCAGGCCATAATGCTGGTCGCCACGGTAGGAATACAGCGGCAGTTCGCTGCGTAAATACCGCTGCAAATGCTTTTGCAGATCTTCCAGCATGCCGCCGGGGATGGTGGCACCGGCTTCGCGTGCATCGGTGAGGAAATCGCCAACGTACGCGCTGAGCCAGTTACGCGCATCGCCATTGGACCACAGGCTAAAGCCGCCGCTGCTGGTCTGACGAGGTTGCAGGCGTTTAATCGCATGCTCCAGTTGCTGGCGGCGCAGACCGTCGGTGTAAGGCTCGTTAAAGCGCTGCTGTAACATTTTGCCTAGATCAAAACGTCGGGCAGCATCCGGTGTTACCAATGCCCAAGGGTAACCGCTGCTCGTCGTTTGCTCGGTGCAGCCATAGGGGTAGCGCAACAGTGAATCAAAGTGACCACGGGTATCGATGGGCGGGCTGTTGTCCAGCGTCAACTGGGCCTGCACTGTGCTGGCGATCATGCCCTCCATCGTGAGGTCGTTATCCCAGCTTTGTCCCGGCTCCAGTACCGTTTGGCGGCGTTCAGTTAACGCCGGGTAGGCGGCGCGGCTGTGCAAGGCCCATTGCTGCTCCAGTTTCAGGGTTTGCTCGCCGTCGTTGGCGCTTAAGCTGGCTTCGATGGTGCCGCGTCCTAATTCTTGTGCCAGCACCGGAAAGGTGAGTACCTCGCGTTGCTCGTCACTGAGGTTGAGCTGTTGGCTCCAGCTTTGCGACTTGAGCATGCCGCCAACGCTGAAGGTGACTTCTACGGTTTGGCTTTGGCCAGACAAGTTGGCCACATCCAAGCTCAGCTGCGATTGGTCGCCCAACGCTAAAAAGCGCGGCCGCGATAACTGCATCACCAGCGGGTCGGCGACGGTGGTTTGTGCTTCGGCGCTGCCAACGCTGTGTTCGTTCCAAGCCACTGCCATCAACCGCAAGCGGCCATTAAAGTCGGGAATATCCAGCTCGATCTCGGTCTGAGCGTCGCGAAGGCGCACGGGCTCGGTTTGCCAGGCGATGATTTTGACTTCGTTCTTCGGCTCTTCGCCGCCGCGTACCAGCTCGGCTTCCGATTGCACCAGGCCACCACCAAAGCGCTGGGCAGCGTAATCAAAACCGGCGTTTTCAATGATGCGGTCGTACACATCGAACAGCTGATAGTCATAGCGGCGGGGGCCAAACAAATACCCCAGCGGATCTGGCGTGTTGAAGCGAGTAATGTTGAGCACACCGACATCGACGGCGGCAATGCGCACCCAGACGTCGTCATGTTGCTCGGCGTCGGCCAGATTCACGGTAACCTTGGTTGGCTGGCGCGGTGTGATCTTGTCTTTAACCTGCAGGCTGACATCCAGGCCGGCATCGGTGCGGCGCAGCGGCAGATGGGCAAAACCAAAGGCGCGCTTCGGTGCCACCGAGTGCTTCATGTCACCTGGGGTAAAGACGGTGGCGGTGACGTATATATCGTGGCGCTTCCAGCTCGATTGGGTGGGAATCTCGATGCGCTCGCCGCTGGCCTGCACCTCACGCTGACCGCGCCACAATACGCCGTCGTTACTCTCGACGGTGATGTGTGCCAGGCCATCGGTGGCTGGGGTCATCAACAAGGTGGCGGTGTCGCCGGGCTGATAGCTTTGCTGTTCAAACGCCAGCTGTACCTGGTCGGGTTTTAAGCTATCGCCGGAGCTGCGCCAGCCGCTCCAACGGGTACGGAAGCGATAGCGGTTTACCAGTTGGTTGTCGTCGTTATAAATCTCGACGCGGTAATCGCCGTATTCCACCGGCAGAGCAAGGTCGATGGGCGCGTCGTCATTAAACTCAAGATTTTGACTGTACTCGACGAACTCCAGTGACTCGTAGCGCCAGCGCCAGCCCTCTGAATCGGAGTAGCGCCAGTAGTAGTTGCGGTCTTCACGAATTAAGCGCAGCTGGAAATCATCACCTGAGTGCAGCTCACCGCTGCGATCAGCCAATATGGCTTTAAAACGCACCAAACTGTGGTTGTCTGGGCGTAGCTTAAACTGTGGCTCCAGGCCCACTAATTCATCGCTGCCCCAATGGGTAATGGTGGCTTTGCGGGTGATGGGGCGGCCGCCACTTTCATACACGCTGACGTTGGCAATCAGCGCCAGCGGTGAGCGTAAGTTTTTCCAGTGTTGCAGCGAGACTTTGAGTTTGGCCTCGCCGTTGCCGTCGAGGTCGGTGGGCTGCAGTGTTAGGCGGCGGCGTGAAATTCTTTCGCCTTCGAGGCCGAAAATATAGCTGCTCCAGTCGGCCAGTGGTTTGCGATCCAACTCGGCAATGACAAAGCCATCGACGCGGTTGCCCGACGCTGGGGCACCGTAAAGGTATTGGCTGCTAACCGGAATCGACAGCTCATCACCGGCATCCGTCATGCGCCGGGCTTGATGATCGCCGTCAAACAGTTTGAGTTCGAGTCGTTCGGGCTGAAAGTCTTCCACCTTGACTTCGTAACTGGCGAGCACGGTGTTGGGTTTGGCGCTGCTGGCCAGATTCAGTGTCCAGGGGCCGGTTTTGGCGCTGTCGCTGAGCGTGTGGTTAAACTCATAGTGGCCAGCATCCTGGCGTTGCAAGGTGGCTTTGGCGACCCGGTTGCCGGTGGGATCAATGAGTTTGGCCTCCAGCGGCAGAGCATCGACGGCTTGGCCATCGGCGTCGCGCAGTAGGGCGTTAAACTCCAAGCGCTCGCCACGGCGATACAAATCGCGCGGTGACCAGGCAAATGCCTGCAACTCGCTGTGGCGACTGACGGCGTTGTCGTAGGCGGATAAATCCAGCGCCCGGCGGTCGTAGCGCAACACCGTCATATGGTCGCCGCGGCGGGCGATCAGGGTGTGGCCTTTACTGTGGTAATCGGCAAATACTGCTTCACCGTTTTTATCCACCGGCTGCTCGGCCACCAGCTCTTCGTCGTTGTAGAGTGAAATCGTCACATCGGTCAGCACCTCGCCGGAGGCGATGGAATGGGTATTCACTCGCAGCTGTTGGGCGTTTTTGCGCAGCTGCACACCGATATCACTGACGGTGAAGAAGTTGATTTGATAGTTGTCTTCGTAACGACCGGCGATTTGCATCACCGCCAAATAGGCACCGGGCTGCTGCACCGCGTCAATGTTGCTGAGGTCCAGGTTACGGGTGGTGCGTTGATTGCGCTGATGCTCGATATCAAAACGGCCAGCGAACACCTCTGGGTTGTGCTTGGCAAACTCGTCCAAACGGTAGTAGCGCTCGCTACTGTCAAAGCTCCAGCGGCTCCAACGTGCTAGCTGCTCGTCATTGAGGCGGTGAATGCGAATATCGACGGCATCGACGTTCAGCGTGGTCACCGGCAGAGCCTGACGTACGGCACTCGACAGCACATGACCGCCGCCACTAAAGGCGGCACTGGGCTGGGTACGGCGGGTGGTCAGATTATGTTTGCCGGGGCGCACGATGCGTTTGTTATTGATGGCGCTGAGGCCGGGCTTGATTTCGATGTGGTACTGCGTTGCTGGCTCAACAAACGGATAAATCAGCTTTAAGCCGTCGTCACTGAGTACCCAGTTGTCCTCTGACTGCGGCTCGTCGTTTTGTTTTACCAGCAAAAAACGACGCCAATTTTTATCGGCATCGACCGGCACCGTGGTGCGAATCACCAGCGCCGCGCCGTTATTCCAGGTTTCTTCTTTAACCGAGCTGACGCTCATAGGCTGCTGGCGATAACGTGCTTGCTGATACTGCTGATCTAACGTCTGCAGGCGCTGTTGGTAGTGTTGCAAGACACAGTCGTCGGTTTGGCATTGATCGCGCTGCGCCAACCATTCTCGTTGCTGCTGGCGGATGGCATCGGGCTGTTGATCGAGTGATAACAGCAGCTGGTAGCGTTGCGCCAGGCGTTCGTCTTGCAACGAAATACGGTCGTTAGCGCAAATACGCTGCTCTATCGGTTGGCTGGCTTGCTGGCAATCAAAGCTGGCGGCCTGCACCGAGGCTGCCAATACGCAGCTCAGCAGCAGCGTCAGAATACGAGACATATCACAGTCCTTTGTTGAAAGTCGCCAAGGCCTAGCACAGGGAGGGCGCAACAGCCCCGAGTGTCCCGACGGTGCATTGGCCTATGGCGTATGGAAGTGGCGCGAATTATGGAGGATGAGCAGCGGAGTCGCCAGTAAAGCGGTCACAAAGCGCGGGCTATTTAGGCGCCCGCGTTAGCCGGCGGCAGAGTCACTTCGTTGACGCGCTCCAGCCACGCGATAATTTCTGGAAAGGGCTCGACAATGGCTTTACCCTCCGGTGTAGCGATGATGGCACTGAGTTGGCTGGCGACGGCAATGTCGGCCAAGGTGAGCTGATAGGCGACCAACCAGCGCTTGCCGCTGAGCCAAGACGCCAGCGACTGGCAGTGACGGCGCAAATCGTGCTCGATCAGTGGCCAGCTTTTGCGCCCAGTACCTTGCACGTAGGCCGTTTTCGCCACCATGCCCGGCGCCAGCAGACGAAACAGAGGCGCCAGTAGCGGATGATCGTCGGCGGTGATTAGCTGCGCCCATTGCGGCGCATTGGCTTTTAGCCCGAAGCGCAAATACACCTCGATAAAATACAAGCTCTCATCGGCCCAATCTTCGAAAAAATGCACCATGGCACGATCTTCCGGCGCATCTGGCAGCAAGGGAATGGTGGGAAAACGCTGATCCAGCTCTTCGATAATATTGGTGGAGTCGGCGATGACCTGACCATTGATGGTCAATACCGGTAGCTTGCCGATGCGGCTAAGACTTTTCACTCGCCCGGTGAGTGTCTGCCACAGGCTGACGTTGTCGATGTCGTAATCCAGCTGCTTGGCACACAGGGCTCGCCGTACTTTTTCGCAAAACGGAGAGATCGGATATTGATACAAGCGAATGTCGGCCATGGTGTGTGTCTCGAAAGGGTCTGGGACCGCTGGTTTGTATGGCTTGGGTGAAAAAGTGTTACAGCAGTTTATCGTTATTCGTATTTGAGTCCAGTCATGACCATCGCTGACGGATCGCTGGCTACACTAACAGGCAAACCATTCGAGGGAACGATCATGCAAATTCGAATCGCCAGCTCCAACGCTCGAGATGCCAGCAGCGCCTGCGATGAAGTGATCCAGACTCTGGCCGATGGCCACTGGAGTCTGATTATTGCCGGCTTCAATACCGAGCACGATGCCAGCTTGCTGCAACAGCGGCTGACGCAGGCATTTGACTGTCCCATCATGGCCGGCTCTTCGTGTTTGGGCGCCTTGGGCATCGAACAACAAACCCAGGCGCAAGCCGGGCTGGTGCTGTGGGCGTTGGCGGATCACAGCGGCAATTATGGCGTGGGTGCGTGCTCTCAAGGCGATGATCCACGACAGGCGGCGCAACAGGCGTTGGAAAAAGCGTTGGCGCAGTCTGGGCGTGAATACGAAAGCCCGGCGCTATTGTGGTGTATTTTGCCGCCGGGTCAGGAAGAATGCGTACTGCAGGGCTTTAGCGATGTGGTGGGGCCCAACGTACCTGTGTTGGGCGGCAGCAGTGCCGATAACGACGTGTCCGGCCAATGGCAGCAGTTTCATCGCCAAGGAGTGGGGGTTGACCTGATTCAGGTGGCGGTGTTTTTCCCATCGGGCAGTGTTGGCGTGTCGTTCAGCTCCGGCTATCAGCCCAGCGGCCAAACCTTAGTCGCTACGCAAGTGGCGGGGCGTCAGCTAATGGAGCTCGATGGCCAGCCCGCAGCACAGCGCTTTAATCAATGCATTGATGGCGCCATTGAGCAACAGCTGGAAGGCGGCAATGTGTTGGCGCTGACCACGCTGCATCCACTGGGGCGGTGCATTCCGATGGCCGATGGCCCGGATGATTATTTGCTCAGCCATCCGGATGCGGTTACTGAGAGCGGCGCGCTGACGCTGTTCTCCGAAGTGGCGCAGGATGAATCGCTGGAGCTGATGACGGGCAGTATCGATGGGCTGGTGAATCGCGCCGGTAAGGTGCTGGAAAATGCCCGTCAGCTGCTGCCGAAAGAGGAAAAACCGGTGGGAGCGTTAATGATTTATTGTGCCGGTTGCATGCTCACCATCGGCGAGCAAGTGCATGCCATGGCGGCTGACGTGCACGCTAATGCAGCGATGCCGATCATGGGCCTCTATACCTTTGGTGAGCAGGGCTGTTTTGTCGACGGCCAAAATCGTCATGGCAACTTAATGATCTCGGCGGTGGTTTTTGGCCAATGACCATTAACAACGAAGAATTACTGGAAGCACTGCGTTTAGAAAGCCGCTTACGCCAGCACGCCGAAGCGAGCATGCGGGAAAGTGAACTCATGCTGACCGGCATGCGCGCAATTTTAGAGGCCAGCACCGGTGAGCAGTTGTACGAGCAGACTCTGGCGCTGTTCGCGCTGCTGATCGACAGTGATCATGCCTTGATCCTGGAGCGGCAAAGCGATGGTTCTTGGATGTGTGTGGCGTCAGATAACGACGGCTGGCTGCAGAAAGTCTGGCAGCACGACAAAGTGTTGCAGCGGGCATTAGAGGGAGAGCCGGCTGCAGTGGTCTCGGCCCGGCGCCAACCGATTTGGTTACCGCACTTAAACGATGACGTTGGCGCGGTATTGTACGGGCCGTTTAGTGGCAATGATCGCGACGACATTCTGGTGTTTGTGCATCACGAAATTGGCTTTTATGTGCAAGAACATGTGCACTTGCTGCAGCGCTATTCACAACTCACGCACCAGGTGCGGTTGAGTTTGGATGCCAAGTTCCAGGCGTTTAAAAGCGATGATCTGGAGCAAGCCAAAGAACGTGCAGAAAAAAGTCTGGTACACGCTGAAAAAATGGTATCGCTGGGCACGCTGGCGGCCGGTGTCGCCCACGAAATCAATAATCCGGTCGGCTTTATCAACAGCAACATGCATTATTTTCGTGAGTTTTCTGAACTCAGTTGTACGTTTGCCCAGAAGGTGCTGCCTTTGTTGCAAAGTATTGCTGACAGCGACTGTGCTCAGCAATCGCAAGCACAGCAGTTGCTGCGTTATATGGCGCGGGAAGAATACTTGGAGCGGTGCGAGGAGCTGGCGGAAGTGGCCGGTGAATGCTCCGATGGGTTAAACCGCATTCGCGAAATTACTGAAGGGCTCAGAACTTTTTCACGTCAGGACGAAGACGTGGGTGAGGAAATCGACGTCAATCAGTGCATTCACACCACACTGCGCATGGTCAATAACGAGTTGAAGTACCACTGCGACGTTGTGCAACAACTTCACCATATCGGCCCGGTGTTGGGAGCGAGTGGCCAACTGACGCAAGTCTTGACCAACTTAATGGTCAACGCCGGTCATGCCATTGAAGGGCGCGGCACGGTGACCATCAGCAGTGGTCGTGAGCAGCGGGATGACACTTGGTACATCTACGTCTCGGTAGAAGACACTGGCAAAGGCATCGCCGCTAAAGATCTGGATCGAATTTTTGATCCATTTTTCACCACCAAAGAAGTGGGCAAAGGCACGGGTTTAGGCTTGGCCATCAGCCACTCCATTATTGAAAAAATGCACGGCCATATTGAGGTGCGCAGCACCTTGGGCAAGGGCACCCGCTTTGTTGTCTGGTTACCGGAAGCCCAGCCGCCAGCAGACCCATAAAACTACTGCCCGTAAAGCTCGGCGATTTGTGCGCTATTGAGGGTGTCGGTGTCATTGCTGAAGCAATAGTAGTCGGGTTTCCTATCGATAAAATACTGCATCACCATAGTGAACTGTTGGCCCGCAAACAGACCAACGGGCAGGCTGTAGCTGTTGTCTTGTTTAAAGCGGCTGTACAAATGAGTGCCACAGTGCTGGCAAAACGCGCGCACTGCCCAGGGCGATGAATCGTACTCTCGAATGGCGTCGCTGCCGGAAAGCTCCACCGCTTGGCCGCAAGGACTCATCATCAGTGGGCCGCCGTTCCATTGCAGGCAGCTGCGGCAGTGGCAGACGGTAAAGTTCGGGTTCAGATCAGCAACGGTCAATTGCACCTTGCCGCATAAGCATTGTGCTTGCGTGGTCATCGTTGGCTCCTCAAAAAACAGCCGTCAGTGTAATGCACCAAGCGAGCAGTGATCGTGAGGGATATCAGGGTAGGTTGAGGCGTGGCTGACGTCAGCAGAATCCGGCGTTAGGCCGGATCCTGCTCATTAGCACTGGCCTCTGGCGCTTTGATCATACGCGCGCACAGCACACCGATTTCAAACAGCAGCCACATAGGCACGGCAAGAATGGTTTGTGAGATGACATCCGGCGGTGTCACTAGCATCCCGACAACGAAGCAACCCACAAAAATGTACGGGCGCTTTTCACTGAGTGATTCCACGGTGGTAATGCCGGTAAGCACCATCAAAAAGGTGGCGATGGGAATCTCAAAGGCGATGCCAAAGGCAAAGAATATTTTCAGAATGAAATTTAAGATGTTGCTGATGTCGGGCAAAAAGGAAATGCCCTCTGGCCCTGCGGCAGTAAAGAACGCAAAGGCGAGCGGCAGTACCACAAAATAGGCAAAGGCAATACCGCTATAGAACAGCACAATACTGGTCACCAGCAGCGGAATGGCGAAGCGCTTTTCATGCTGATACAAACCGGGCGCAATAAACGACCAGATCTGATGCAAAATAAACGGCACCGCCAGCAATACCGCCAGTACCAGAGTCATTTTGAAGGGCACCAAAAACGGCGATGCCACGCCGGTGGCGATCATGTTGCTGCTGTCGGGCAATAAGCTGGACAGCGGTTCCACCAGAATTAAATACAGATCGTTAGCAAAATAGAATAAGCACAAAAACAACACCAGTACGACCAAAATGGATCGTAATAGGCGGTTGCGCAATTCAATCAGGTGGGCAATTAACGGTTGCTCTTGGTCCTGGCTCATGAAGGCTTATCGTCGTGTGCGGCGCGTTTCGGCTCAGCGGATGCCGAAGCGGCAGTGTCGGTGGTCGGCGTCGTTGCTGCTGGTATGCTGGTCGGCGCTGTATTGCTTTGTGCCGTGTTCGTTTGAGTCGGCGCTGGGTTGGCTGGCGTAGCAGCCGTGTTGGCGGTTTTATCCGCCTGCTGCGCGTCATCGTCCAGGAAGGTGGCGTACGGGTCTTTGAGCTTTTCGCGCAGCTCTTCGGTGCGGATCTGCCGCTCCAGATCGTCCTGAATATTATTCAATGAACGGCGGATACGGCCGAGAAACAAACCCGCCGTGCGCGCCGCTTTCGGCAATCGCTCTGGCCCCAACACCAATAGGCCGATGATGGCGATCACCATCAGCTCCAGGAAACCGATATCGAACATTAGCGGTTTTCTTTGTCCTTGGTTTTGCTGAAGTCGGCGTCTTGCACCGTGTCGTCATCTTTAGGCAAGGTTTTCAGCGGATCGCTGTCTTTGCTGTCGGCGTCGTTTTTTGCTTCGTCGTCGTTCATGGCTTTCTTAAAGCCTTTGACCGCACCGCCGAGATCGCCGCCGAGGCTGCGCAGTTTTTTGGTGCCAAAGATCATGATGACAATGGCCAGCACGATTAGAAGTTGCCAGATACTGATACCGCCGAGCATGGTTTACCTCATTGAACTATTAACGTCGTGACTCAAAAACCGGGCAGGTTTGCACCGCCCAGTATATGAAAATGCATGTGAAACACGTCCTGGCCGCCTTCAACACCAGTATTGGTGATGGTGCGAAAGCCGTTCAGCTGCTGCTGCCGCGCAATCACCGGCAGTTTCAACAGCAGCTGTCCCATCAGTGCGGCATCGGCCTCGGTCAGATGGTTCAGGTTGTCGATGTGCCGCTTCGGAATCACCAATAAGTGGGTGTCTGCTTTGGGATTGATGTCGTGAAAGGCCAGCAATTGGTCGTCTTCATAGGCGACGCGTGCGGGTATTTCTCCGGCAACAATTTTGCAAAACAGGCAATCGCTCATGCGGTTTCCTCCTAACTGAACTCAGATCATTTGGGCTGGCGTGAGGCCTTTTCTTCCAAACCTGAGATATCAAAGCGGCGCGCCAGCTCCTGCAGCACGGCTTCTGGGCGCTCGCCCAGCTGCGCCAAAGCGACTAGTGAATGAAACCACAAATCGGCGGTTTCATACACAACGTCGCGGTTGTCACCACTGTGCTCTGCGTCTTTGGCCGCCAGTATGGTCTCGGTTGCCTCTTCGCCGACTTTTTCCAGTATCTTATTCAGCCCTTTGTGGTACAAGCTGGCCACATAAGACGAGTCTGCGTCGGCGTTTTTACGTTGCTCCAGGATATCACCCAGAGCCGAGAGAATATCACTCATGGCTGTTTCAGTTTCATTAATAACGGGTCAATGGACGGTTAGTAGATGTCTTTGGGGTCTTTGATGACTTCGTCTACGGTGCGCCAGGCGTCGTTGTCGTACACCCGATAGAAACAGCTTTCACGGCCGGTATGGCAAGCGATGCCGCCGATCTGTTCCACTTGCAGCACGATGACGTCAGCATCGCAGTCGAGGCGCACTTCGTGCAGCTTTTGCACATGGCCGGAGCTTTCGCCTTTGCGCCACAGTTGTTGGCGTGAGCGCGAGTAGTAGATCGCGCGCTGCTCTTTGACGGTCAGCAGCAGTGCTTCGCGATTCATCCACGCCATCATCAAGACGCGACCGCTTTGGTGATCCTGAGCGATGGCGGGCACTAACCCCTGCTCATCCCACTTTACGTCATTCAGCCAGTTGCCCATAGCGTTCCCCTTTTCGAGTCGGCGCAGCATACCGCAGTGCTGCAGGGGGGAAAAGCATTCAGGCTTTGATCACCAGCCAGATCATGCCCGCCGCGGCGACAGACAGGCCGAGCAAATCAGGTACGCCAAAATACATGGCTTGCCACCATAAAAAGCCACCGCTGATAAAGGTGGTGGTGCCCAGTGCTTGGTGGCGGCGTTGCTGACGTTGCTGCTGCATGTCCTCACGCAGGGCCGCCAGTTCGTGTTGCAGGGCTTGTTGTTGCTCGTCCATATGGTTTAAGCGACTAAGCGCACCGTGTACCAGCCCAGGAATTTGCGGCCCCTTTTCGATCCAGCCGGGCAGTTGGCGTTTGAGCTCGCGCCAGGCCGCCTTCGGGCCAAAGCGATCGCGCATCCAGCGCTCCAGAAAGGGCTTGGCGGTGGTCCATAAATCCAGCTGTGGGTACAGCTGGCGGCCCAAGCCTTCGATATTGAGCAGAGTCTTCTGCAACAACACCAACTGTGGCTGTACTTCCATATTGAAGCGCCGGGCGGTGCTGAATAGTTGGATCAGCACTTGGCCAAAGGAAATCTCGGCCAGCGGTTTGTCGAAGATGGGTTCACAGACACTGCGAATGGCGGCGGCAAACTCGTGCACCTTGGTGCTCGGCGGCACCCAGCCGGAGTCAATGTGCAGCTGTGCGACCTGATGATAATCCTGATTGAAAAAGGCCAGCAGGTTCATTGCTAGGTAGTTTTGATCTTCTTCTGTCAGGCTGCCGACAATGCCGCAGTCGATGGCGATGTACTGCGGTTGATCCGGGTGCTGGCGTGATACAAAGATGTTGCCCGGGTGCATGTCGGCATGGAAAAAGCTGTCACGGAATACTTGGGTAAAGAAGATTTCCACGCCACGCTCGGCCAGCCGTTTCATGTCGGTATTTTGCGCATGCAAGGCAGCTACGTCGGCCACTGGAATGCCATAAATGCGCTCGCTGACCATCACCTTGCTGCGGGTAAACTCCCAATACACATCCGGCATGTACAACAGTTCAGAGCCGTTGAAATTGCGCTTTAGCTGGGTGGCATTGGAGGCCTCGATTTGCAAATCCAACTCGCCATAAATGGTGTGGCGGTAATCTTCCACCACTTCCAGCGGCTTGAGTCGCCGGCCATCGGCGGAATACTTGACCAACAAGCGCGCCATGGTTTCCAGCAACTGCAAATCGCGCTCAATGGTGTTTTCAATGCCGGGGCGCACCACCTTGACCACCACCTCCTGACCGCTGTCGTGAGCCACTTGTGGATGTAAACGGGCAGCGTGAACTTGCGCGATGGATGCCGACGCCAGTGGCTTGGAAGAGAATTCGGCAAACAATTCACTGACAGGTCGGCCCAGCTGGTCTTCGATCAAAGCAATGGCTTGGGCTTCGGCAAAGGGTGGTACATCGTCTTGCAGACGGCGCAGTTCGGCGACGATATCGTCGGGAATCAGATCTGGGCGGGTCGAGAGAATCTGGCCAAATTTGACGAAGATCGGTCCCAGAGACTCCAGCGCCAGGCGCAGGCGTTCACCGCGGCTGAGTTTGGACGGTACTGGGTTTAATCGCCATGGCGCGAGCCACAATAACAAGCGCAGTGACAGCGGCATTTGCTGCAGTGGTACTAGGCTATCGAGCCGGTATTTGGTGAAAACAAACAGAATTTTCCACAGGCGCCACCAGTTGGCCATACATCAGTCCTTCATGCGCTGTTGTTCTAACAGCTGTAAGCGTGCCGCCAGGCGGTCGGTGGCCAGATGCAGCTGATCGACTTGCTCGGCATAGATGTCCAGTTCTTGCGTGTGCACCACGGCGCCGGTTTCATCTTGCAGGTAATCGCGCACGGCAATGCGGTTGGTGGCGGCGGTGTCGCTCCCCCAACGCAGCAAACCGCGTACTTGCTTGCCCAATTGATGCGCCAGTATGCCGCCTGTCATTGGGCTGATGAGCGCCTCCCAGTCGATATCGAGCCGGTTGGCAATGCGCGACAGCGCCAGCACCAGCTCGGTGTCGCCGCCTAAGTCGATGTCGCTGCGAATCAAGGCGTTGGCTTTGTCGTTGCTGCTGGCCAGCTGAATGAAGTCGGTAAGGCGGCCGTGCAAACTGGCGTTGGCCATATCTGCCACCGGCGATAGGGTGATGCCGTGATCAAACAAGCGAATGCCGACGGTAATCGGCAGCTCAGCAATGTGCAGCGCGATCAACTGTCCTTGCAGCGGCGCCAGCGACGCCAGCGTTGCGGGGTCGTGGCGCAACAGGGTATTGATGGCGTGCTCGGCGGGCACCAGCGCCGCCTGCCAGACACTGCTCATCAGGGTTTAATACCGCGATGCAGAGCGACCACGCCGCTGGTCATATTGTGGTAGCTGCAACGCACCAGACCGGCTTCTTCCATCATGCCTTTTAAGGTTTCCTGATCTGGGTGCATGCGAATCGATTCCGCCAGATATTGATAACTGTCGCTGTCACCCGCCACCAGTTTGCCCATCACCGGCAGAGCAGAAAAAGAATACAAGTCGTAGGCTTTGCTCATCAGCGGGTTGGTTGGCTTGGAGAATTCCAACACCAGCAAACGGCCACCGGGCTTTAATACGCGGGTCATGGAGCGCAAGGCCGCGTCTTTGTCGGTGACATTACGCAGGCCAAAGGCGATGGTAATAACGTCGAAGCTGTTGTCGTCAAACGGCAGGCATTCGGCATTGGCTTGCACGTATTCAATATTGCCCACGTAACCTTGGTCGGTCAGGCGATCACGGCCGACGTTCAGCATCGACGAGTTGATGTCCGCCAGTACCACACGGCCGCTGGGGCCAACGATGCGGGAGAACTTCTTGGTCAGATCGCCGGTGCCGCCGGCCAAATCCAATACGCTGTTGCCCGGGCGCACGCCGCTCATGTCGATGGTAAAGCGCTTCCACAAACGGTGCACACCAAACGACATCAGATCGTTCATCAGATCGTATTTGCTGGCCACCGAATGGAACACATCCGCCACCATGGCCTGCTTTTTATCGGCTTCGATGGTCTGGTAGCCAAAGTGAGTCGTATCGTCTTTGGGGTGCTGCTCTGACATCTGGGCGCTCCGCTGTATTCGGCAAGGGCAAAAGAGGCTGGCATTTTACCGGCCTCGCTGGCGAAAGTCTTGCGCTGCGGCAGCTTTGGACCTGTGCACAGACACATGCCCCGGTATGCTCTCGTTATCACAACAAACAGAGGGAAACCTATGCTGGCATGGGTAAAGGCGGGCACACTGGTATTTTGGGGCCTCGCGCTCACGGCGTGGCTACTGAACTGGTCTGGCTTATTGGCGTGGCTGCCAGCAGCTGCGCTGTTAATCGCAGCGATTCACGCGCTGGAAGTGGCGTATTTTTGGCTGCGGCTAAAACAGCACAGCCCGGAGCCAGAAAAAGATGCGTTGCATATTCTGGTGTTTGGCGTATTTCACATGCAGCGTTTTATGCGTACCTAGGGAACACGATTTCGATCACGCTGCTATGAGCTGAACACCCCTCAATCAAGGCGCGAAGATGGACGTTTAATGCGGTAAATGAAGGATGAGCAGCACAGGTTGAGGGGACAGGCATGCCCCGAAGGGCTGGCATCGGGTCTTCCCTGAGTCGCGTTATTCGTTGCTTATTTGACCCGTTAAACTACACGCCGCATGCCTCAATCAAGGAAAACGGGCTTGCAGCAGCAAAGAGCTAAACAGTGTTAACAGGCCCTTAGTTGCCTATGCGCTACAGCCGCCCGTCATTCGCTGTGCTGCAGCTGCTGGCGACGTTTTTCATCGGCGTCTTGCAATAGGACTTCCACTTGTTTGGCTTTTTCCAGCGCCTCGTGCTGGCCTTTGAGCAGGTCGGTGTTTTCCTGCTCCTCTGTGGCTGGGCTGCAGGCGCTAATGGCCAAGGCTGTGAATAACGTTGCGATGGCTTTCATACGGCTCTCCTTAAAAAAACAGAGTTTAGGCCGGTTGTTTGGCCTGTGCTGCCAACGCCAACACAGTTTCACGCAGTGCCTCGGCTTTCACGTGCTCGGGTAAAATCGCGGGCCCAGCTTGCAAGTCAACTTTCGACCAAAAGCGTTTTGGCCGTGTGGTTAAAGCATGGCCATCTTTGTGGCTGAAAAAACTGCCCCACAGGCCGGTTAAAGCCATGGGCACCACAGGCACCGGAGTTTCTGCGACGATGCGCTCAATACCTTGTTTAAACTGGTCGATGTCGCCATCTTTGGTGAGCTTACCCTCGGGGAAAATACATACCAGCTCGCCGGCGTCGAGTTCTTCCTTGATGCGTTCGAACGCTCGCTTATACGTTGCTGCATCGGCTTTGGGGAGCAAATAGGAATGGTCTTGGCGAGTTTAAAAAAGGTTTTCAGGCCCGGCATTTGCGAAATACTTTTATCCATCACAAAGCGAATGGGGCGCTGATAGGTGCCTGCAATCAACAACGCATCCACATAGCTGACGTGATTGCACACCAACACGGCCGGGCCATGTTCTGGAATATTGTCCAGCCCCCTGTGACTGACGCGATACAGGGTATGGCTCAGCAGCCATATCGTAAAGCGCAGCGCAAACTCGGGGACACGGGTATAAACATAAATGGCCACCACGATGTTCATCAGTGCCAGAATCAGAAAATAGTCGGCAATCGACAGTTGCATGACTCCCAATAACAGCATGCCTGCCACTGCACTTACCACCATAAATAGAGCATTCAATACGTTGTTGGCGGCGATAATTTGCGCACGATTTTTATCATCGCTGCGTTGTTGGATGAGCGCTTGCAGTGGCACCACAAATAAGCCGCCAAATGCACTGACCAAAGCAATATCGATCATCAGGCGCCAGTTGCTGGCGTGGCTGATAAATTCCAGCGCAGACATGCTTTGCACCACATGAAGTTGATCGACGGCAAACCACAAATCAATACCAAATATACTCATTCCCAGTGAGCCTATGGGCACAATGCCCAGCTCTACCTTGTGTCCCGACAGGCGTTCACACAATAAGGAACCGCCGGCCACCCCGAGGGAGAACAAAGTCAGTAGAATGGTCACCAGCTGAGTGGAGCCACCCAGGTAGTCCTTAGAAAAATTGGGAAACTGTGTCAGGTAGCTGGCACCCATAAACCAGAACCAGCTGATGGCGACAATGGCTAAAAAAACCGCCCGATTCTGGCGCGCTTGTTTGAGCGTATTGAGCAGCTCAGTGAACGGATTCCAATTGATAACTAAGCCCGGATCATTGGCCGGTGCTGTGGGGATAAACTGGCTAGCGCCCACGCCCAACAACGCAAACAGCACCACGCCTGCAGCGAGCCATATTTCTTTGTTATTGAAATCAAACAACAACCCGGCACCTATGGTGCCTGCGAGAATAGCGACAAAGGTGCCCATTTCCACCAAGGCATTGCCGCCCACTAACTCATCCTGTTTAAGGTGTTGTGGCAACAGGGCAAACTTGACCGGCCCAAAAATAGCCGACTGTAGGCCCATTAAAAACAGCAGTGCCATCATGCCCCAAACGTTACCGCTAATGATGCACCAGGCCGCCAACAGCATAATGACCAGCTCTAAGCGTTTGACCCAGCGAATTAATAACGACTTTTCGGTTCTATCGGCAATTTGTCCGGCAATGGGCGAAAACAAAAAGAACGGCAAAATAAAGATGCCCGCAGCCAGGTTCGTCAGTAAGGCGCTGTTGTCCTGGCTAGCAATGCCGCCGAAGGCAATTAACAGCAGCAGCGCATTCTTGTATAGGTTGTCGTTAAAGGCCCCCAGCGCTTGGGTAATAAAGTAAGGCAAGAATCGCCGTTGCCCCAACAGGGTAAATTGACCGTGTTCATTCATGCGTTGCTCTCCCTATGCGTAGATTGCTGAGTCTGACACCAAGCGGTGACGTAATGATGAACCAGCGATTGCATCATGCTGGGGCCATCTTGCGGATTGTCCGAAAATAACTTTTCACTCAGTGCCAAAGTACAAATGCCATGCACGGCGGCCCATAGCGTTCGGGCTGTGTGTTGGCATTCGGCTGAGCTTGCCTGAGGTGCACAAGCTGATAAGGCACCTTCTAACACGGCAAATAAGTCATTGATACGCTGTTGCTGCCACAACGGCAGCGACTGTTCGGCTGGCAGGCGATGATCAAACAACAGCTGCCATTGATAGCGGTGTTGCTGTGCGAAGTCGAGGTAACTGTGCGCCAACGCCAGCAGTTGTGTGATGGCCTGCTGCGGCTGAGCTTGATCAACATCGGGTGTTTGCTGCAACGGCAACGCAGCGGCCAGCTGATCCAAAGTGCGCGCATTAACGCTGAGCAGCAGGTAGTCATAGCTGCCAAATACATTGATCAAGGTGCCTGGAGAGTAGCCAATCTTTTGTGCCAACTTTCTTAGGCTCATATCACCCAGAGGGCCGAGCTGTAAGTGCGCGAGCAAGGCGTCGAGGGCCAGCGAACGAATTTGCTCATGGGTGTGATCCTTGCGGCGTGGCATCTTTGACATGGCTCCTGACGATAAGCTGGTTTACAACTATAGTGAACGGTGTTCATAATGCAATCTGTTTTTTGAACACCGTTCAAATCAACTGACTCCAACTGCAACCGGGGGTGCTATGCGCATAACACGTCTATTGAGATATTGGCCCAGCGTCACCGCAGCGGGGGCGGGTGGTGCGCTTTTGTGCGGCCATCTTTGGTTGGCAGGTCTCCTGGTACTGGGGCTGGGAGCACATGGCTGGCGCCGCTTTCGGGGAATGATGAGCTGAGTGTAGCGATGAGCAGATGAACATTATTTTACTGACCCACAGCCGAGAGCTGGACAAAACCAGTAATACGGGCACGCTAGTAAGAAGCGTACTGGCTGAGCGCGCACGGCTGGTGGTGTGGCGGCGAACGCAGCCAGATCCTTGGTTGCTTGAGCGCATCGAGCAGGGGAAGGTGGCACTGCTGTACCCTGGAAAAGGCAGCCAGCCGTTGGCAGCGGCGACAGCGTATGACAGTTACATTCTATTAGACGGGACCTGGCAAGAGGCTAGAAAAATGTTCAATCGCAGCCCGTATTTGCAGGGGTTGGATAAAGTCGCCATCACCTCAGAGAAAGCCTCGATATTTCAACTAAGGCGCAATCAAACGCCCGGCGGTTTGTGCACCGCAGAGAGTGTTATTGAATTATTGATGGCCCAAGATGAAATCGTACTGGCAGAACAACTGCAGCAGAAGCTACAAAATTTTATTGAGCAACACACCAACCGTTAAGCCGCACAGGCCTTGTTTGCTCTTTTTAGTCCAATTGTTTCCGTGGGGCATCGCTTCTACTGAACCAAAGTCAGCTGCCATCACTCGGCAGAGATCACTTTTCCTACATTTGCTTGCCCGATGAGTTTCAGGCAGGCTTTGCCGCCGAGAATTATCAACAGGACGTTATTGCATGAAGCAACGCTCAAAGAAGACATTGGTTGTTTTATATCCAGGCTGTATCGAGTTTGAAATTAAGCTGGTATTAGAACTGGTCAGTCGGATCAGTGACGTCTGTGTCGCTGCCCCATCAACCGCGGCGCTCGCTGGAAGCAGCGGTTTAACTTATGTGCCAGATGTCAGTTATCAGGATGCGCTGAGCGAGCAGTTTGATTGTGTGTTAATCCCTGGCGGCAATGTTTCCGAGGTAATCGAGTTACCAGAACTGCATCAACTGCTGCGGCAAGCGGACAACAATGGCGCAGTGATGGCCGCTATTTGCTCCGGCCCGATTTTGCTTGCTATCAGTGGGGTGCTGGTCAATAAGCGTCATGTCAATTTGAGTCGATATCCAAAGGAGATGGAGTCCATTTGGGATGGCAGTCGGTTTGAAAAATCTCCCGTGGTCATCGATGGCAGCATTATTACCGCTTTGCCGGAAGCACACATCGACTTTGGCGTGGCAGTAGCTTCGGCAATGGGCGTTTTTGCCGATGAGCAAGAAGCTTTGCAGGTTGGAAATTACTACAAAGGCCTCCATAAGCGAGACTGGTCCTTGCTAGGTCGTTGATGTTATCGGCCTAGAACCAGACGTCGACCGACTATGTATACCGGTGCGAAATGGCTATTTATGACAGTGCCTCGGCAACATAATCAATAAAACTGCGCACCTTGGCCGACATGTGTTTGCGGCTTGGATAAATCAAATAAATATCAATCGGAATGGTTTGATAATCGGTAAACAGCTCAACCAATTTGCCACTTTGCAACTGATCATCGAGCACAAATTCTGGCATGCGAGCGATGCCCAAGCCCGCACAACACATGGCCAGTTCCACTTCTGAGCTATTAATGCTCATGCGGCTATTCACCTCAACTTCAATGTCCATGCCGTATTGGTTTTTGTACTGCCACAAGCGCGGGTATTTTAAATTGCTGTAGGTTAAGCAGTGATGCTGGCGCAGTTCGTTGGGGTGCTGTGGTGTGCCTTGTTTGGCCAAATAGCTGGGCGCGGCGACGGTGACCGATCGCGAGTGCATGATGCAACGGCTGATCAGGCTGGAATCCTCGAGCTGTGACGTGGCGCGAATAACAATATCAAAACCATCGGCAATCACGTCGACTTTGCGATTGTTCATATCGACGTCCAGCGTAACCTCTGGGTGCTGGCACAAATACCCAGCGAACAGCGGTTGCAAACGTGTGATGCCAAGGCTGTATGGGCAGCTGATTTTTAAGTTGCCGCTGGGCTGTTGTTGTAAGCCCAGCAATGCCTGCTGCACTTCATTCGCATCGGTCAGGATTTGCTGGCAGCGCTGATAAAACAATTCACCCTCAGCCGTCAGATGCTGGGTGCGGGTGGTGCGATTCATTAAGCGCACGCCCAAACGCTGCTCCAGACGGTGGATTTCCTTACTGATATAGGAGGTGGAATGGCCGGTGTGATCGGCGGCGCGGGTAAAGCTGCCAGCATTGACCACCTCGGCAAAGATCACCATGCCGTCCAGCAGATCGGTGTTATAGCTCATCAGGTGCTCTCGCTTTAGGCCAGTTGCTAACCCGGCAACGGGTTATTCGAAGTCATTTGGAAATAATAAATCCCTAAAGGTGATATTAATCACGAATGACTCCGGCTGTATAGTGGCTTCATCATTTGAACGGCAGCGTGAGTTGCCTCAAACCTGAACAGATCGTCGAGGAGAGCAATGATGAAAGTACTGGCGTTTGCAGCAACCAACAGCAAAGCATCTATCAACAAACAGCTTGTCAGCCACGCGGGGCAGCTCCTACAGGCTAATACCGGGGCGCAGGTAGAGCTGTTGGACTTAAACGATTTTGAAATGCCCATTTACAGCGTCGATCGCGAAGCCGAGCACGGCATCCCTGAGCCGGCGCAGGCGTTTTTTGATCGAATCAGCGCCGCCGATGCCTTGCTGATCTCGTTTGCTGAGTTCAACGGTAATTACACCTCGGCCTACAAGAACCTGTTTGATTGGGCCTCACGCATTGATCAAAAGGTTTATCAGAATAAACCCACTGTGCTGCTGGCAACCTCGCCCGGCGCTGGCGGTGCACAAAGTGTGCTGGGCATTGCAGCAGGCTCCGCGCCATATTTTGCCATGGAGGTGAAGGCTCAGCTGTCGGTGCCCAGCTTTTACGACAACTTCGATCAGCAAGCCGGCGAGCTCAACAACGACGAGTTGGCAGCACAGCTGAAAACGGCGTTGGCCAGCCTGCACGGTTAATGGTATCCGGTAGCGCCATTGTCTCAGAGCGCTGCCATGATATCTCGCGTAAACCAAACAGCCGTTTGCCTTCTTTGAGGAACCTTGCCCATCATGCGGGCGGGCGAAGTGCTGTCTCGCCGTTCAAAATGGCTGCTTGATTTATGCTTTGAAAGTAGAGGAAATTCGATACGGCGATAACTCGCCTGCCTACGCACGGGCTTGAATGCTAAGGAGGCGCACCCCTTGCCGATCCCGCTCCTGACCAAGATGATGTAACCAGAGCTGCTGATAGTTTTGCTGATTCAGCGAGTAAGCTGAGCGAAAATTCTAATGTCGTTTTTGGGCTCAGTCCTGCCGAAAATAAACGCCTTACGGCGTTTATTAGCCTGCTAACATGCTGTCGAAACGACTGGCCGGTAGTTAGTAGGCTTAGGCGTTTTATCCGCCGTTGGCAGCCACGCAATCAACGCCGGTGAAATCAGCAACGCCTTTGCACACTTCCAATAACGTCATATCACCGTTGGTATCCCAGTGAGTAATGGAAATTGGATAGTCGCTTTGGCTGGTTAAACTTTCTAGCACCGTTTTGCCGCTGCGATCAGACTCAATGCGCGTTTCTACCGTGGAGGACAGTTGCCCCTCGTTATAAATGAGCTGCAATGAGCGATCGACAGAGGCTTGGTATTCACTTTCCAGCGTGCCGTTGGCTTCGCTGAACTGTTTCATCACTAAGTCACAGTTCGTTTTTTGCTCAATCTCTTGGGTGGTGCGCTGCTGATATTCGACGCCATCATTGTCGATGCCCGTTTGACTGATGGTCCATTTTTCACCGTCACTGCTTTGGCTGTAGACGATGGTACGGGTTAAACGGTCACGAATGATGGTCCATTGTGGCCCTGGGTGCAAAATACCCTCTTCGCTGTTTAATATGCCCAGTACTAAACCGCCGCTGGCCAGGGAAAAGTAGTTCTCTGGATCAAAACCACCTGGGCTAGAGCCTCCATCGCTATTGAGGGCATAGGGCCTGCCAGGGTACTCTGGCAACGGCTGAGGTAGCCCCTGAGACTTGTCCAAACTGCAGTCGATGGCTTGGGCATTGTTGCCGGCATTTGGGGTGCCGCCGTTATCGACCACCGCCCCCGAGTCGTCAGCCGTAGTGTCGGTATTGCTGCTTGAACCACCGGACGAACCGCCGCAAGCAGCCAACGACACTATAACGGGAAACAATAACGAACGCATATTTCACTCTCCATGGAAAACTGCCATCAGACTACACACTTTCCATAATGAGCGTATGGTTATTGTGACGGTTTGTGACCTCTGTTGGATTTTCACTTAGCAGTGTTTTAGCGGTTTCTTGCGCCTCGTCGTGTTGAGTATTTATGTGTTGATAGCCCCAAAATGATGTTAGTGTTTTCCTGTTTTTTGTTGGAAATCATGAGGTGTAAGTGGTGGTTGTGAGAAAAGCGAAGGCTTATGAATTGGACGTCATCTACTCCATTGGTTTTGATTCATGGAATGATGGTCTCTCGTATGAGGAATATTTGGTCGACTGTCGTGAAAGCGAGAAGTATAAGTCAGGAACTTGGTATGTCTTGGTCAGCAATGAACGACTGTGTTCGTCTCTGATTGTTTATCAACATATGTTTGGTCTTGAAGATGGTTGTTATGGTATCGGTTCAGTGGCTACTGATAATGACCTTCGTGGACAAGGCTATGCTACTCACCTAGTTGATGGTGTAAGATCAGAGCTGTTTTCCAAACACAATGCTAAGGCGATATTTTTACATAGCGATATCGACCATGGTTTTTATCGCAGACTGGGTTTCGAAACAATTTCTGGCTCCGATTGTATGCTTTTATCAAGCGACGATTTTGATTTCGATGGTTCTATCCCGGACTACTTTTAGTATTACTCCCGCCTTCGATGAAGTGCTCTCAGTGCCTGTGCCCTTTTGTATTTACGGTGTGCATCGAGTTCAGTTAAATCCGCATGTTACGTCTATTGTGACTATCCGTGACCTCTACTGGAACGCCCACTGTTAGGCGTGCGATGCTGTTCTGTCACTGCAGTAACTTATTCTGCTGCCAGCACCAGTGGCAGTTAACGTGGTTGTACTTGAGGCTATGATCTGCGCCCTTTATTACCCACTTCAGTACTAAACAGAAAGATTAAATATTTGTAATACTCACGCCAGCTAGGTGTTATCGCAGCGCGCTATGGTATGCGGGCGGGCTGGAACCTGGCGTCTCCAGAATCGCTATTCTGATTCAGTTACTCTGGAGGTTGTATGACCCTGTCGTCTTATTCTTTACCGGCCATTCTTGCCACGTCGTTACTGGTTGCCTGTGGCGGTTCGTCCGGCGGCTCTTCCACCGACCCGGATACGGCGGTTACGCCGCCCGATAACACCACCCAGCCGGACACTCAGCCAGAGCCATCTGCTCCACCTGTGTCTGCGGGTGGCGACTTCTTCGCTTATTACACTCGTTTGTCTACGGCCACGGCCTCCGATCTGAGTGCTGGCCCTTATGCCGATATCGTCGTCAATCTTGGCCAGCAAGGGCAGCTGATTTTCTCGCGCGCCAGCAGCTATCGGCCGGTTTGGCATTTCGACGGCCAGCAACAGGCGGTAGAACAATTGGCCGACATTCAAGCGGCGAGCGAGTTGCAGTTTGATGGCAACCAAGGCTTTGCCTATGCGCGCATTATTGAACAATCTGCCGATGAGGTGCTGGTGCACTGGCGCTACCTGAAACGCCCGCAGGCTGACCAGGCGCGTAATCCAACGGCGGTGGTACATGAGCTGTATCGCATACGCGCAACCGGTGAAGTGACTCGTACCTATCGCCCGGGCACCGATAGCATTGATGACTGGCACAATCGCAGCGGCGCTAAAATGCAGCAATTGCAACTGACGACGAGCGGCATTGAATTAGTCATGAATAAGGAGCTGGCGGTGGCCAGCCCAGTCACAGTGCCTGCGAACCCTCTGTTAACTCTGTCGCCTGGCGATCAGCTGCTCGCACATTGGCGCTTTGATGAGCTGCAGGGCACCAGTGCCAACGACAGCCAAGGCGCTGCGCACGCGAGTATCGACTCCCACGGTGGCCATTGGCATGCGGGCGTGTCGGCAGGGGCCTTGCTGCTCGACGGGTATCGCACCCAGGCGCAGGTGAATGGCAATGCGCTGAATAATTTAAATTCAGAATTCAGCGTGCAAGCCTGGCTGAATTTGGCAGCATTGCCGTGGAATACCGCTCCGATTTTGCATCGCTCACAGCAATTTGGGCAGCAGGGTTTTTATTTTGGCGTCGGAGCCGATGGAAAATTGCTGGTGACCTTGAACGGTCAGACAGTGCAATCTGGCCAAGCCATCACTCGACAGCAGTGGGCCCAAGTGGCAGTCAGTGTGGGGCAAGATATTGTGCTCTACATCAACGGCAATGAGGCCGCACGCGCTGTGCGCCAAGCGGATGTACAAATGCCCAATACCCCGTGGTTAATGGGGCTCAACAATATCGCACTGGCGGCCAGCGACGGTGTGCGCGCGGATGATTTGGACGAGTACCATCACTTTTCCAGTATTTTCGGTCTGGAAGGATTGCTGGACGAAGTGACGGTGCACAATGCAGCGCTATC
The DNA here is from genome assembly GCF_002237535.1 of Bacterioplanes sanyensis. Taxonomy (GTDB): domain Bacteria; phylum Pseudomonadota; class Gammaproteobacteria; order Pseudomonadales; family Oceanobacteraceae; genus Bacterioplanes; species Bacterioplanes sanyensis_A. The sequence goes on along the minus strand of NZ_CP022530.1, from coordinate 541,372 downwards.
GCCGGCGGCCATGGCAGATGCCTATCAGTCTGTGCAGCAACAGGGCTTGGCACAATTACCACACCAACCCAAACCACGTGCCTTGCCCGATGTAAATGTCTTGCCACAGCAGTTTGGTGCTAGTCATACGCGTTTGGATTTTCACCCACAGTGGGACAACTTATGGCGTGTACCGGAATATGAAGACATCGTCGTGCGCTTTGATGACAAGCCCGTCAGCTATGTTTATTGGCGCGGCACATCACATGGCATGAACTTGGTGACAGACAATTACTGGATGTCCGACCAAAGCGTCGAAATGATTATTCCGGATTTAACCGACCCAGAAAATGACGGTGTTCCTTTTAACAATATTGTCACGCTGGCTGAACATATGTCGGATAAAGCAGCCTTGCGCACTCACGTTCGGCTGATTGAAAACTCCGCTGCGCGGGTCAAAGTGCATTGGCGTTACGCCGCAGCGGATGTATTTGGCACTCCGATTTTAGACAATGCCTTTATCGACGAAGTACACACCATTTATCCCGATGGCATTGCTATTCGCAGTGTGTTTTATCATCCCGCAGCCAACAGCGATGAAGGCCCAGCGCCAGGAGTCGTGTTTTATCAAGATTTCCAATGGCTGGCAGGTCCGGGGCAGCGCGCTGAGCAATTTATGCATCGCAATGCGGTGTCGTTGGCAGAGCTGTCGGGGTCGGCAAAAGATTTAATCTACCCCTATGAGTATCAGGATGATGAAGAGGGTCAGAGCATTCCTGAAGTCGGACAGATCGCTGTGTTAAACAGCAAAACCCCATGGAAAGTATTTGGCATTGCACAAGGCAATACGTTTTATCCGTCGGGCAATGATGAACGCTCTTCGCACATCAGTTATGAAGGCAGCGATTTCCCTTTTGCCGGCCCTTGGAACCATTGGCCCGTCGCACAAATACCGTCTGACGGTCGTTTTGCTCGCGACTATGACCGCGTTTCTCATTTTGCTTTAGGCGTATTGGAAGCCTTTAACTACGGCAGTGGCTCGATGATGTACGGCTTTACCGAATCAGACGCCAATGCTTTGGGTGACCCAACGGCGTTGCAAGCGTTGGCGAAATCCTGGCATCAGCCAGCCACCGTGCAGGTAGTGAGCGGTGTGCAGTCTGGCTCGGTCCGTTACAACAAAAACGAGCGCGCATTTGAAATGCAATATGGCTCGGGTAGTGAGGTGCAGCTGCAATTTCAAGCCTCGACAGAGCAGCCATTATGGAACCCAGCGTTGGTGATCAAACGTTGGCCCAACAGTTCCCTGCCAGCGGTGTCGGTCAATGGTGCCATCGCGAATGATGCACGCATGGCCATACAGCGCGATACCGATGGCCATCGCATGTTGGTGCTGTATCTGCCAGGGCAGTACACCAATACCACCGAACTCAGCTTATCGACGACACAATAATGGTGACATTTTCCGCTTTGGAAAGGTGAATTTATGGCGACACATACTTCAGGTTTAAATGTATTGGCAGTGCTGTGCTGCGCGCTAACACTGGCTGCTTGCCAGGAGTCATCCTCTGGCTCCGACGATGCCGATACAGCAAAAGAAACACCAACTGAGCCTAGCGAGCCAACGCCTCCGGTAACGGAGCCCGACACGGATGGCTCTGAGACGGATGGTTCTGGCACAGACGGCGGTACGGATAATGGCAGCGTGGACAGCAGCTCGGCATTGTTCGCGTATTACACGCGCATTGATTCCGGTGAAGACTGGGAACAGCATCAATTTGTTGGTGATTACGCCGATATTCGAGTGCAATTTGCCGATGGCTCACAGCTGGAATTTGCTCGCGCCAGCAGCTATCTGCCACGCTGGAAAACCGCCTCCGGCAGTGCGCATTTTGATATGCGTGTGGCGACACAGGGTGATGGCAGCGGTTTGCGCTGGGACAAACTGAATCGCCATTCGCATGTGCGGATTATCGAGCAAAGCGACAGCGAAGTGCTGGTCCATTGGCGCTATGCCCCCGTGTTTGAGAGCGATGAAAATCCGATGGTGCCCGGCTGGACTGGCTGGGTGGATGAGTATTTCCGCATTGGTAGTGATGCTAAGGTTGAGCGCCGGGTCATTGTGCACGATCAAAACCAAGTGCTGGTGTCACAACTTACATTGCATGCCGACGGCAGCATTATTCGCAGCACTGATCAGCAGCAAGACTATGTCGCCAGCGCTCCCGATGTGAACAGCACGCAGGCGTTGCCGACGGGCCCAGATCAGGACTTCGGTGCACGCTATCTGAAACTGGGTTATGCCGGGCCGTGGGACCGGGGCCCGGAAGAGGAGTATCAGCCGCCATCAGCCAGCTGGAACGATAACTGGCAAGTGCATGCACACCCAGATGTGGTGGTGGATTTTGACGGCAATGCCAGCCAATGGGTGTTCTGGCGCGGCCTGGGCTTTGTTCCATCGATGGTGTCGGACAACGGCGCTTGGTACAGCAACGAATTTAATGAAAGCTGGGAATGGCCAGAAATGTGCGAAAGCGGCGGTGCTGAGCCGATGAACGATAAACAAGCACGTTACAGCCTCGTTCGCGTTTTAGAGAGCAGCCCGGCGCGCGCGGTGGTGCACTGGCGTTATCATCCGCACGGTATTTGCTACAACCTGATCGACACCAATGGCACGGTGGACGGTTGGGGCGCGACCTCGGAGTTCTATTTCTATTTCTACCCAGATGGTTCGGTGCTGTCGAAAAATGTATTGCACAGCCAGCAGGTGAATACCTATGGCGAGGCTCCCAATGGTTTTGAATATCACGAGGCCATGGTCATCAACAGTGCCGGTAAAAACCCGTGGGATAACATCGATATTCGCAACACCGTTACTGTGCTGAATATGCAAGGTGAACAGGCGGTGTACGATGGTGAAGCGGGTGGCATTAATGGCATTGGCGATGAGCCGTTTGAAGAGCCAGAGTTGGCGAATATCACGCGCATTAATTTAAAAGACACCAGCCTCGACACTTACACCATTATGGAGCACGGCGGCACATTAGAAATTATGCCGTATTGGGAGCGCGATTTTGCCACTGAGTACCCTGGCCACCATTTCGTTCGTTGGGACCACTGGCCGGTAAATCATATTCGTGCTTTTGGCCGCGGTGCCGATTCCGCTCAGTACCCCAGCCATACCTCGCTGTTTCATATGGCGTTTAACCCGCCATATGCACAAACCGCCAGTTCACAAACACGACTGTTACTGACCGGCTTATCGACGATGGACAATGCACAGGTGGTGACGTTAGCGCGCTCCTGGCTGCAGGCGCCAGCACTCAATGCCACGCAAGGCAGTGTGAATTTTAGCTACGACGCAGCGCAGCGCAGCTATCATGCACGAGCCAACGGTCAGCGTTTGAGTGCTCGTTGGCAGGCCAGTAGCAGCCAGCCAGTATTTAACCCGGCACTGACCATTGCCAACTGGCAAGGTGAGGTACCGGCGCAAATTACCGTTAACGGTGAGCTGGTGAGCAATGCCAAGCAAGGCGTCAGTTATAACCATCAAGGCGAGCGGACATTGCAGGTATTTTTGCCACTGCAAAGCGAGCAGCCAACGGATATTGTGCTGTGCAGCGGCCAGGGGTGTGCGTCGAACTAAACCACAGCTAGTCACTGGCCTGCAGCGGTATCCAAATGGAGACTTGCAGGCCATGGTGATTGTTGAGCGTCAGTTGCGCCTGGTGATGTTGGCAAACCGCCTGCACCAGGCTCAATCCCAAGCCATGGCCTTTTATCGTGGCGTGTTCATGTAGGCGATAAAAGCGTTGCAATACTTGCTGTTGCTCATCTGTTGGAATGCCGGGTCCTGAATCCCATACCGTCAGTTCAATGCCGGGTATTAATTGGGAGTTTTTGCTGGCCTGTTGGCTTTGATTCATTGACGCTGTTGGCGGCTGATCTTTGTGCTGCAAAATAACGCGAACATTGCCACCTGGTGGGGTGTACTTGATGGCGTTATCGAGCAAGTTCGATACTGCTTGCAGCCATTGGTCTTTATCGCCTTCTAACTGAAAACCAGCGTTCTGAATATCAGCTCCTTGGATATCAGCGCCTTGGATCTCAGCACTTAAAGTCAGCTGGCGCTCCTCGGCGCTGACTTCAAATACTTCGATACAGGTACTGACGACGTCATTAAAATCAAAGCGTCGGCCAGTTAAGCGTTGCTGGCTGCGTTCAATCTGCGAAATTCGCAGCAGTGCATTAAAACAATGAGTAATGTCATCGTGCTCACGAATAATGGCTTCGATGGCATGCTTGTCGGGTTTATCCATGCTGAGCAGCAGCTCTAGTTGACCACGGGCACGGGTAATGGGTGATTTTAAATCGTGCGCCATGCTGTCCGACATCCACTGTGCTTGCTGTGCCAGGCGTTGCACTTTTTCCAGTATCTGGTTGAGCTGCGTGATCAGTGGTGTGAACTCGCTGTGTGACGCTGGAATGCGTTGATCGAAATGCCCTTGTGCAACAACGCTTAAATGATGCTGCAGTGTCTGCATTTGTTTACTGCGCGATTTTCCCTGCATTACACCGTAAAAAATCATTGTCAGCAGCCATAGGGAGCACAACCCATAGTGCCAGTTATTTAGTTGTTGAAAGAACTCATAGTGTTCTTGCATTGGCACGCCAAGCCAGAGAGTGCCGCCGTCCTCTAACGGTACGGCTTGCAACGCACAGTGAGGGGGCGTGGCTTGCACGCGCAGCTTGCTGGCTTTGTGTGCCCACAGAGGCAATGTGGTGAGCGCCTGCACCTCGCTGACATCAAGGTCCAAATTGTCGCGCAGCAGCTGGCCTTGTTGGTCTGCCAGCATCAGGCACAAATGCGGTGTTTCTAAAACATCGTCATTGTCGATATAGAACGCCAAGCGTTCGCTTTCAGAAAAGTGGCGCGTTGTTTTATACGCTGGCCAATTAATCCACTGCTCATCGCTGCGCTCTTCCATTTCTGCATGCGCCAGCTCGGGCAACTCATCGTTAAGTAACCACCACACCAATGCCTGCGGTACGACAGCTTGATTGGCTGGCTGCTCCTCTCCCAACGCCTTCAAGCGCGCGATGGCTAATTGCGCTTGCAGTGCAGTCAGTGAGTCATGCTCTAAACGATTTTGCCAATAGTCGATGTAGTCATCGACAATCGTCTCTCCGTTGTCATCGTCGAACGTCAGCGATTCTGGCGTGACATTGGCGTACTCTGGAAACAGAGCGGGGTGAAATAAACGCTCGTCGCTGGCCTGGGCGCGCAACTCTTGCTGCCAATAGTCTAAGTGCTGCAGTTCAGGGTTGAGCAGGTGTTGCTCGACTATTACGCGCAGTAATGTGAGCCCTGCCAACGGCAAGAAGGTTAATAACAGCAATAGAGCGTAGGTTCGCCAGCGCATTAATCCATCACTCGCAGCACGTAACCGGCTCCGCGTACTGTGTGTAATAGTGCTGGCTGAAACCCTTTATCAATTTTCTGACGCAAACGGCTGATGTGCACTTCCACCACATTGGTTTGCGGATCAAAATTCAGCTGCCAGATATGCTCTAATAACATGGTTTTTGTCACCACCTGGCCTTGGTGGCGCAGCAGATATTCCAGCAATTTAAATTCACGTGTCAGTAACTCGATGGTTTGCCCACCACGTTGTGCCTGTCGTCTGAGTAAATCCAGGGTTAAATCGGCCAGTACCAACTGCTGTGTTTCATCCGCTTGTGGGCGCCTTTTTGCCAGCACTTCCAGTCGCGCCAGCAATTCGGCAAAAGAAAAGGGCTTGGATAAATAATCATCACAGCCAGAGCGTAAACCTTCGACTTTATGATCGGCATCGCCTAAATGACTCAGCATTAGTACCGGTGTGGCCGAACCCATGCTGTGCAGCGCTTTTAATACATCCAGGCCGTTCATTTTCGGCAGCTGGCGATCCAACACAATGACATCAAACGGCTCACTGCTGGCTTCAATTAAACCGGCTTTGCCATCAAAGCATTGCTCCACCGTATGCCCGGCCTGCTGCAATCCTTGTTTAATAAAGTCATTTAATTGTGGATCGTCTTCGATGATCAATACACGCATGCCAGCGCTATCCGGTTGCCAGAGGGCAGCAGCTTACCATCCTCCATGGTGAGGCTCCTACTGCAGTATCCAGGGGGCAGCATCGACATCGTGAACGGTGGCTGGCAACTGACCGGCGGTGACGGTTACCGTCACAGGGCCTGCCAGTAATTTTTGCGCACCATTGACGCCGAGTACAAAATACAGGTGGTAGTCACCGTTGGCTAAGTCGGTGGTATTTAGGCGCCATTCGTTGCCTTCAACAACGCCGGATTCCAACACCGTATCGACGGTGCCGGTGGCGTACAGCTCAAGCCCAACAACGGTGTTGTTGCTGGTGAAGGTGCCCACCGACTCTCCTGGATAGGCATCGATACCGGTGCAGTCGGTGCTGGCATTGAGCGCCAGATCGCGCTCAAAGCTGACGCTGAAATCCAGGCTGCTGGGGCCGACCAGATCATTGCGGTATACGAACCAAGGTTCGTTTTGATGCTGCACCACAATCGGTGTGAAAGCCGTGCCAACGGTATCGGCGATGTTCCAAGTGGCGCCCGCCCAAGCGGTAACCAGGCCGTTGCTTTCATTGATGAAGGTGGCTTCGCCCAGCGCGGCCGGGTAGGCCAGATAGGCGAACTCAGATGCCAGCAGCGTTTGCTGGAAACGCTGGCCGCTGGTGGCGGTAAAGGTGCTGGCCAACGCCGCGATGTCGGTGGTGTGGTTGATGTTGCTGGTGGCTGCGCCAAAGCGTGGTAGATCGGATACGCGGCAACTGCCTGCGGTATCTGGCAAGGGTGTTTCTGTCGTAGTGGGAATCACGCTTGCCCAGTCTAACGAGTGATCGGAAGCTAGCGGGTACTCACTGACGTCACATTCGACTTCGGCATTGATGGCGCCGGCGCGCCCAACATCGACGTTAAAGGTCTGCAGTCCGCCGCCCGCACTTTCTGTGCGATAGATAAACCACGGCTGATTATCAATGCGAATCATCACCGGGCCGCTGCCACCGGCGGTATCGCCTTGCGCCCAAGTCGCGCCGTCCCAGTTGGCGGCGGGGCCACTTACCGAGGTGCCCTGGCGAAAGGTCGCTTCGCCCAGTGCTGCCGGATACGCCACTATGCCATATTGGCCATCAGTAATGTTCAGGCTGAAGGCAAAGTCATTGGCGGCGCTGGCTTCGAACAACTGTTCGATGGTGGCGGTCGTAAACAAACTGCTGACTACGCCGTAGTGTGGCTGATCTACGACAATGCAGGTCTCGGTGGTGGGCTCTGGCTCGGGCTCAGGTTCTGGTTCCCCAGGAATCGGCGTTTCGGTTTGGCTGGTGACGTCGGCCAGCCATTGCAAGTTGTGGTCGCTGGCACTGGGGTAGCCGAAGATATCGCAGTTAAGTGTGTCGCCGACGCTGCCGCTGTTGGCAAAATCCACCGCAAAGCTGACTTCCCCCAGGGATGGAAAGTCGGTTCTATGCGCCAACCAGGGTACACCGTCGACCATCACCAGCACTGGGCCATTGCTGTTGGGGTTGATATTGCCATCACTCCAAGTCGCACCTTGCCAGGCACCGCTGACGTTGGTGGCGGTGTTGGTAAAGGTGGCACTACCCAACGCGGCAGGGTACATGAACACACCGTAGGTATCGCTGGCAAGGGTCAGTGTGAAGGTAAAGTCATCGGCCGCGGTGGCATCAGCCAGGGTTTGCCAAGTGGGTGTAGTGAATAAATCGCTGACCACACCAAAATGCGGCACGTCATTGATCGGGCATTTTAGCTCGGTCACTGGCGGTTCTGTGGGTTCAGGCTCGGTTGGTTCTGGCTCAGTGGGTTCGGGCTCAGTTGGCTCTGGTTCGGTAGGTTCGGGTTCTGTAGGTTCGGGTTCTGTAGGTTCAGGCGTGGCTGGGTCATCCGGGTACTCGTTGCCCTGGCTACCACAGCCGACCAGCAGCACCATCGTTAACAGAGAAACAATCCAACTGTGCGCCATTGAACACCCCCAATACCCTCAATAAGACTAGCAGCGCGGCGCCCATTGCGCCGCTGGCGAACGGCGAAACTAGGGCGTGTGCGCGTGACGCTTGCGGAATTGGGTAGGCGTGCAGCCAGTAATGCGGCGAAAGGCGGTATTAAACGTCGATTTGGAGTTAAAACCGACGCCGTAGCAAATATTAGCCACGGTATCATCGCTGGTCAGTAGCAGCTGCTGCGCGGCTTCAATGCGCAGCTCGTTGACTAAATCGTAAAAGTTATTGCCATGGCACTGGTTGATGGCGGCTGAGGCCTGATGTGTGCTGAGGCCGCAGCGCCCGGCCAAAGTGGCAAGGGACAGCTGATTGTCGCGAAACGCGCCTTCTGCCAACACTCGTTGCAGTTGTTGAAACTGCTGTTGGTGATCGTCCAGTGCCAGAGCTGTTTCGTCGTTGCCAGGTGACTCTCTGTCGGGCGCTGGCGCTGCTGTATTTGGCGACTGTATGTGAGTGGTTACTTCAGGCCTGGGGCTGGGTATTTGCGCTCTGACCAGCACTATATAGAGCAAATAAGCGCAGCCTGGTGCCAGTGCATACACAGTCGAAATATAGATATCCGACACGGCGCTAAAGCCGATCCGAGCCAGCAGTGAGACAGCGATAATCAATTGCATGCGCTGCAATTGTTGCACCCATTGTTGCAGGCGTGGCGACCGGGCCAAGCAGCCCTGCCGGCGCTGCCGCGCCCAATATATCAAGCTCAGCACGGCGATGATGGCCAGATAATAGTTACCAAATGGAGTAATCAGCTGCCAGCGATGCTCCTCAATCAGCACCTGCTCCATCCAGTACACTTTTTCTGCCCCCGGCAGGCTCCAATAAGGCACGGCCAGTAAGGCGACCATCAGTGCCGGGCTGATGTGCAGCAGCTTGTTGCGCCTGCTGGCGAAGATGTCATCCCCGAGCAGGGCGCGAATGTAGCCATACAGGCACAGCGGTAACAGCACCACCAAGGGGTCGACCAGCTTGAGGAAAAATGGCCATTGATGATACGCCTCGGTGGCATGGTACAAAAACTCTAACGACTGTAAGACGGCCAGAGCGGCGGCCCCCAGCAACCACGCTACGGTCAGTCGCGTATGGCGATGAGCGACCATCCAATGCAAGGTGGCCATCAACAGCACACCACTGAGACACAATCCCATCAGCGCAGCGGCGCCAGCCATGTAATTCATAGATACCTCTGCAGCAATTGCTTTGTCATTGTTGCTGGCAAGGGTTCGGCTAGATCAATCCGAACTCATAACTCATTGATTTTTATTGTTTTTATTTGTTGGTTCGATTCCATCGAGATGGACGACGGTAACGATCATACACGCTTTAATGACGTCCTCATTAATAATAACAACTTAGAGGTGCATAACGATGCGTCAATTGCGCTATCCCCTCGTGGTGGCTTTGTCGACGGCCATGCTAACGGCCTGTAACGATGACGACGATGACCGCTACAGCGCGACCATTCACTATACCCAGCACGACGTACCCCATATCCAGGCCGACGATTACGCCGGTTTAGGCTTTGGCATCGGCTACGTTCACGGTCAGGACAACCTCTGCACTCTGGCTGAGCAGCTGGTCAAAATGAAAGGTGAAAAAGCCGCTGCCTTTGGCCCAGGTGAGAACATGGTGAATGTCGCCTCAGACGTTGGCTACAAGGCATTGGGGCTGCCACAAGAGGCGGCGGCGCTGCTGCCGCAGCAGCCGACCCACGTACGCGATTTGCTGGACGGCTATGCCACCGGTTACAACCGCGCCTTGGCGGAGCGCAGCGGTCCGCAGGACTATCCCAGTCCATGTCGCGGCGTGGATTGGGTCGAGCCCATCGATGCCACCACCTTGCTGGCATACCATTTGGATTTGGCCCGTCTGGCCAGTGCCCGCAATTTCGTCACCGCCATGGCGGCCGCTCAGCCGCCACAACAAGCGCCAGCGGCGATAAGTGCTGAGCTGGATCAGCAAAGTGTGATGACTTCGGAGGGCATTGGCAGCAACGGTTGGGCACTCGGCCATGAACGGGTAGACGGGGCGCGCAGTGCCTTGATAGCGAACCCTCACTTTCCTTGGGATGGTGAACTGCGTTTCTTTCAGCAGCACCTGACCATTCCCGGTGAAATGGACATCAATGGCGTCGGAATGATCGGCCTGCCGGCGGTGGTGATTGGCTTTAATCAGCAGCTGGGTTGGACGCACACGGTGTCGCAGTCGAAGCGCTTTACCCTGTATCAGCTGCAGCTCGATCCCAACGACGCCACACGCTACCGCTATGGCAATGACTACCGTGAGATGACCAGCCAAGATGTCACGGTGCAGGTGCGCATGGCCGATGGTTCGTTACAGCCGCACACGCAAACGGTGTACTTCAGTCATTACGGCCCGCTGGTGAACTTGGAATCCTTGTCGCCAGCGCTGGGTTGGACATCCTCCTCCGCCATTACCTTTCGCGATGCCAATGCTGGCAATGCGCGTATGTTGCCGCAGTGGTTAGCGATGGCAAAAGCGCAAAGTCGTGATGAGTTTTTCGCCGCCTTTGCTGAGCATCAGGGCATTCCTTGGGTGAACACCCTGATGGTGGCCGCCGATGGTACCGCCTCCTACCTGGATGGCACTCAGGTGCCGCAGCTCAGTTACGGCGTTGAGCAATACTGGCAGCTGGCGTCACAAAATCCGGCGTTGGCGCCGATCTGGCAGGACGGTGCCGGCAGTGTGTTATTGCCCGGCCATCAACCGACGTTTGAGTGGCAAGACAGCGGCGATGCTGGCGCCCCAGGCTTGGTGCCCTTCAGTCAGGCACCGCAGCAGACGCGCACCGACTATCTGTTTAACGCCAACAGTAGCCATTGGCTCAGCAATCTGGACGAGCCTTTGCAAGGCTACAGCAGCATGTACGGCCCTGAGGGCACGATTCGCAGCCCGCGCACGCGCTATAACGCGCAGCTGATCAGCGACATGAGTGGCAATGGCCTGGCCGGCAGCGATAACCGCTTTAGCTTTGAAGAGTTGAAGCAAGTGTTCACTCACAACGGCGCACTGCTGGCCAATGGCCTGCGCCAGCAATTGGTGGAACGCTGCAGCCAGTATCCGCAAGTGCAGTTGGACGAGGCCGTGGTGGATCTCAGTGCCGCCTGCACCGTGCTGAGCAACTGGGACGGTTTGTATAACAACGACAGCCGCGGCGCGCATTTGATGCGCGAGTTCTTGTCAGCCTACAAAGTGGAATCTCATCGCAGCCTCGACGACAGCTTGTTTGCGGTGCCGTTTGACCCGCAGCAACCGATCACCACACCACGTGAGTTGGCGTCGCTGAACACCGAGGCTGCGCAGCAAGATCCGGTGCTGCAAAACCTCGCCCGCGCCGCGCAGCGTTTAACTCAGCTCGGTATCGCTCTGGATGCTCCGCTAGGAGATCTGCAGTACGTCATCAAAGCCGAGGGCCAGGCACCGCTGGCGGTGAGTGGCGGTTACACCTTTGAAGGCGTATTTAATATGGCAGAAACCAAACTGCCATCGCGCAGTACCGCTGAGTTGGCCAACAATGTCATTGGTGAGTTGGTGGCGGAACAGGGCACGCAGCTGACCAAGCGCAGCAGTGGCGAAGTGGGTTATCACGTGAATTACGGCTCCAGTTTTGTCATGGCCTTGCAGTACACCGAGCAAGGGCCGCAAGCAGAAATGTTTTTAAGCTATGGGCAATCACACGACCCAGAATCGGAGTTCTTCCGTGATCAGGCACAAAACTACAGTGATTTAACCTGGCGGCCGATGTGGCTGGATCAGCAACAAGTGGAGGCGAACAGCGTACGCACCGTGCGAATTCAGCAATAACCTGTACACGCTATCGGCCTAGGGTTCGGCTTTCTCGCCAGCTGGCCGGGCCGATAGCTATGTTTTAGCCGTGTTATGCTGGCCTCTCAACTGTGACTGGAGGACAGTGTATGCGCCAGGATTGGTCGCAAACCATTTACGACAAACTGGTCAACGAAGAGGATGCCCGCGCTTGCAAAGCCATCAGTGACGAAGCGTGTCAGCAAGTGCCGGGCAATTTTATTCGCATTATTTTTTCCCAATTTTTGAGTAAATTGGGCGATGCATTATTAAATCCGAAAATTACCTTGCCATGGTTATTGCAAAGCCTTGGCTCTCCCGCCTTTTTATTAGCCTGGTTGGTACCCATTCGTGAATCAGGATCACTGCTGCCGCAGTTGGCCATTGCCAGTTGGGTGCGCACGTTGGCACTGCGTAAATGGGTCTGGGTGCTGGGCAGTGTGTTGCAAGCCATCAGCGTGCTGGCGATGGGGCTGGTGGCAATCTCGCTGGACGGCGCGGCGGCAGGTTGGAGCATCATTGGCTGCTTGGTGGTATTAAGCCTGGCGCGCGGATTGTGCTCGGTGGCTGCCAAAGATGTACTAGGAAAAACCATTCCCAAACAACAACGTGGCCAAGTGACTGGCTGGTCGGCCAGTGCTGCCGGGCTGATTACTTTAGCGCTGGGAGTGAGCTTGTGGTGGGGGCAAGACGCCGCGGCTGTCAATGACGCGCATTTTCTCGGCTGGGTATTGATGGCTGCCGCTGCGGTATGGCTATTGGCGGCAACATTATTCTCCACCATTGATGAATATTCCGGCGCCGTGGACGGCGGAGAAAACGGATTCAAACGAGCACTGGCGCAACTGACCTTGCTGCAAAGCGACGAGCATTTTCGCCGCTTTGTGATAGTGCGCTCGTTGTTTTTATGCAGTGCGCTGAGTGCACCCTATTACGTGATGTTGGCCTACCAACAGTCCTCCGGTGAGCTGGGCAGCCTGGCTTTATTTGTGATTGCCAGCGGAATCGCCTCCTTGGTGTCAGCGCCGATTTGGGGGCGCTTTGCGGATTGGTCTAGTTTAAAAGTGATGCAGCTGGCGGCCATGTTGTCGGCGCTGTGCGGTGGTGTGTTATTGCTGTTAATTCTGTTGCTGCCCTCGTGGCTGCATTGGGCTTGGGTGTTACCTGGATTGTATTTTTTCCTGAGTATCAGTCATCAAGGGGTGCGAGTAGGGCGGAAAACCTATTTGGTCGATCTGGCCAGCGGCAATCAGCGCACCAGTTATGTGGCGGTCAGTAACACCTTAATTGGTGTGATTTTGCTGTTATTTAGCGCCGTCGGTGCGCTGACGCATTGGCTATCGGTGGCGGGTATTATTGCCATATTTTCTGCTTTGGCGATTGTCGGTGTGATCGTTTCCCGGCGTCTGCCGGAGGTATAAATTCATCGGGAGTGGGTATGCAACATCAACGTTTAAACAATAAAGTCGCTTTAATTACCGGCGCAGGCAAAGGCATTGGCCGTGCTTGTGCGCAGTTGTTTGCAGCCCACGGCGCGCAGGTGATCGTTAGTGATATTGACGCCGAGGCTGGCTTGGCGGTGGCCATCGCCATTCAGGAAGACGGCGGACAGGCGCGTTTTGTTGAATTGGACGTGGCGCAAGAGTCAGATTGGCAGCGCATGGAAAAAGACGTGCTTCGCCACGAAAAGCGGCTGGACGTGTTGGTCAATAACGCCGGCATTATTGGTTTTTTAGAAACCGGAGGCGCGCAGGACCCAGAGCACATGGAGCTGTCGAGTTGGCATGCGGTAATGGCTGTGAACAGCGATGGTGTGGCGTTGGGGTGTAAATATGGCATGCGTTTAATGAAAAACTCACGCGCCGCCAGCATCGTGAATATGTCGTCGCGCAGCGGTTTGGTGGGTATTCCTGGCGCCGCCCCTTATGCGGCGAGCAAAGCGGCGGTGCGCAATCACAGCAAAACCGTGGCTCTGTATTGTGCTCAGCAAGGTTATCCGATTCGCTGCAATTCCATTCATCCAGGCGCTATCTTGACGCCATTATGGGATGCCATGTTAGGTGAGGGCAAAGACAGGGAAGCGGCCATTGCCCATATCAGCCAGGATATTCCCATTGGCCATATGGGCGAGCCGTTGGACGTGGCTTATGCGGCGCTGTATCTGGCCAGCGACGAAGCCAAATACGTCACTGGCATTGAACTGACCATTGATGGCGGTATTTTAGCCGGCAGCGCTGCTGCGCCGGGAAAATAGCCGCTTTAGCGATACCCTGGCGGTCAGTTCTGTATGGCGCGACCGCTAGTGACTAAGCCGGTAGCTAAGCCGGTAGCTAAGCCCAATAAATAAGCCCATTAGCTAAGCCCAGTAGTTAAGCTGTTCTGGCATCGCCACGGTCAGGGCGAAGGACTGTAAGACCGCCCGGTACCTGAGTAGCAGCATCAAACTCACAATATCGAACAAGAAAGCATCGCAAAAGACAGCATCAGAGTCACTGCATCGGAAAAGACAGCATCAAAACCAGCACAGGCCAATCAGATCCGATAGGCATTTAAGCGCTTGGTCATTTCGGTAACGACACTGGCCAAGCGGCGCTCCACCGCCGCCATGTCTTTTGACCCTTCCAAGCCCACTTGCGCTTGGCGGTCGACCTCCGTCAGGCTGCTGTTAATTTCGTGGATAACACTGGTTTGCTCGCGTGCACTGGCGTCCACCGCCTGAGTATTGCGCTCCAGCTCGTTCATCATGGTGACAATGCGGCCCAACACTTCATCTACGCCATTGGCCTGCTCCACCGACGCTTCGGCTTTGCGCTGGCCTTCATCAATCACTGTCAACGACTGGCTGGCGCCGTGCTGCAGCTCTTGCACCACCTTGGAAATTTCTACTGTGGTTTCTTGCGTGCGGCTGGCCAGGCTGCGCACTTCATCGGCCACCACGGCAAAACCACGGCCTTGCTCACCGGCACGCGCCGCTTCGATGGCGGCGTTAAGTGCCAATAAATTGGTTTGCTCGGCCACCGATTCAATCGCTTGCACCATGCTGGCGATGTTATTGACGTGTTGGTTCAAGTCGTCTGTGGTGCTACGTAAACTGTCGATTTCCTGCGCCATAGCACGAATGCCTTCCACCGCTTGCGCCACGGTTTTATTGCCTTCGCGGGTTTGCGCTGAGGCCTGAGCAATGTGCTCATTGCTGTCGGAAATCATGCTGCTGACTTCCTTAATGCTGGCGCTCATTTCTTCCGCGGCGGCGGCAATGGTGGAAATATCATGCTGCTGAGTTTGTAGATTTTGATCGTTGCGCTCGATGGAGTTGCTGGTTTCCTCGGCGGCTTTGGAGACTTGCTCAGCGTATTTTTGAAATAAGGCAAAGTCCTCGCGGAACTTGTCCAAGACAAGGTTTACCTTGCGCGCTACTTCCCCGAGGTCGTCTTCGCTGATTTGCGGCACCAGTGTGGTCAGATCCTGATCGTGCACAACGCCGTTGATGACGTCTTTAATGGCATCGGTTTGCTTACCGGAGGCGCGCAGGGCGCGCACCAGTAAAAAAGTTAAACCAGCAGATGTCACTAACAACACCAAGTCCAGCCAAAATAAAAAGCTATTGAAATCGTGCAAGTCTAACGCCGTCACGAAAAAGCCGTCGATAATGTCCAACTCGGTCTGCCGGTATAAATTGATACGATCCGTGGCGACTTTAAACCACTCTTCCGGATTGGTGTTAAATCCGCTATCGCTGGAGTTGGCAATTTGCCGATACCGCTCGACGGCTTTTTGCTCCGAGGAGTTGATAAACGAGGCCAGTATGGTTTTCATTTGCGGTGTTGTGGCGACTTCGGCCGAGTGAAAGAAGGTCTGTTGTTTGGCTACCAATGCGGTGAAACGTTGGCGCAGCTCCGTCGAAAACTCATCACGGGAAAAAACGGTGCTCAGCACCGCTCGCTCGATGCCGGCTTGCTCTTTGGCCCCAGCAAAGTTGGACAGGGTGTTGATCTTTCTCGACAGATCTCGGTCATTGGATAACTCGATTAATACCGCCATGCTATCGAGCATCAGAACGTTGTTACCTGTGTAGTACTTCAGAGCTTCTGCCAGTGCAATGTCCTGGCGGTCCACACGCTGACGAATATTGCTGATCTGCTTCAATCGCGGCAGCAACTCGGCCATCAGTTTGGAGGTATCGTCATTAAACTCATGAGTGTCAACGAAGTCGGTCAAGGCCGACAGAGCGGCGTCGGTGGTGCTGCGCTGCTGACGCAATTGACTGCCAAACTTTTGCCCGCCAGAGCCGATAAAACCCGCCGACATGCCACGTTCCTTTTGCATCTCGTGAGTGGCTGCACTGGTCAGCTTGGCCAAGTCCGCATGGTGATGTAGCTCTTCTGCGGCGGTCAGCAAGCGATAGCTGCGATTGGCATCCACAACCAACAAGAGCAGTAGTAATAAACAGGGAATCAGAACGATTTCCGACAGATAGCGTGATATCCAACGACTCATGCGGTGCTCCGGTAGAGACAAGGTTCAGCAGTGTTAATGTAGGGTAGGACAGCGTTTACCATTAAGCCAATGTTCTAAGTGGCTAGGAAAGTGGGGTCTCCTGGCGGGTTGTCTGGCTGTGTTGTGTAACGAGGTGAACTCGGTTTTTGTAACCATCTGTAGGCGCTAGGATGGTGATTGTTAATGCTGTTGCGATTGCGCACTGGTTTCTTCGTATCGTCATTTGCGCGGCCTTCAGTTACATTAGGCGTCGCTTATCTGCCAACCGCAGATGGCGCCACTAACCCTTACAAAGGGAAGGTGTTTAGAAGCGCACAGCCACACTGGCAGGGCTTCGACCTGACTTTTTTGCTAAAACCGGCCTGCTGATGACCCAGACATAGGCCCTTACACAGGACAATTACCATGCTGAAACATTTCGCCAGCGACAATTATTCCGGAATTTGCCCACAGGCCATGGAATACATGATGCAGGCAAACGGCATGGACGGCATTGCCTACGGCGACGATGAGTGGACGGCGCGTGCCGCGGATCGTTTCCGCGAGCTGTTCGAAACCGACTGTGAAGTCTTTTTTGTGTTCAATGGCACGGCGGCCAACTCGCTGTCGCTGGCGTCCATGTGTCAGTCCTACCACAGTGTGGTGTGTCACGAGTTAGCGCACATCGAAACCGACGAATGCGGCGCGCCGGAGTTTGCCTCCAACGGCGCCAAATTGCTGTTGGGCACAGGTGAGGGCGGCAAGCTGACGCCGGAGTCGATCGAGCACCTGGTGACCAAACGCTCCGACATTCATTACCCCAAGCCAAAAGTGTTGAGCGTGACCCAGCCGACCGAAGTGGGCACGGTGTATACCTTGGACGAGCTGGCGGCGATACGCGAAGTGGCGGACCGCTACGACCTGAAAATCCACATGGACGGCGCCCGCTTTGCTAACGCTGTCGCTAGCTTGGGAGTGTCGCCTGCCGATGTGACCTGGCGCAGCGGCGTCGATGTGTTGTGCTTCTCCGGTACCAAAAATGGCATGGCCATGGGTGAGGCGATTTTATTTTTTGATCGCAAATTGGCAGAAGATTTTGACTATCGCTGCAAGCAAGCCGGGCAGCTGGCGTCGAAAATGCGCTTTATTTCTGCGCCTTGGCTGGGGCTTCTGGAAAGCGGCGCCTGGTTAAGCAATGCGCAACACGCCAACGATTGCGCGCAATATTTGTCGCAGCAATTACAGCAAGTGGAAGGGGTGAAGCACATCTTCGAGACACAAGCGAATGCGGTGTTTGTTGAAGTGCCGGAGCCGGTGATGATCGCCATGCGCGATAAAGGCTGGCGCTTTTACACCTTTATTGGTGCTGGCGGTATGCGTTTGGTGTCTTCTTGGAACACCAGCAAAGCCGAAGTGGACGAGTTTGTGGCGGATTTAAAAAGTCTGCTGTAACCAACGCTGCTGAAATAAAAAAGGCCTGCAAATGTAGGCCTTTTTTATGCCGTTAAGGCGGGCTGGTTTCAGGGTGTGGCTATGCTGATGTGTGTTGAGACAACGCTGTGAACAAAGACTGTAAATAAAGGCTGGTAAGCCAACAAATTCAGCGTTAATCACGATCAATTAAATAATCCAAATATTGGTCACGTAAACTGCGTTTTTGCAGCTTGCCGGTGGCCGTATGAGGTAATTCCTCAACAAATAAGATATCGTCCGGCAACCACCATTTGACTACTCGTTGCTGCAAGAAGGCGTACATGTCGTCTTTGTTCAGGTCGCTGTCTTGGCTGCGCACGATAAATAACAATGGCCGCTCATCCCATTTGGGGTGGCGCACGCCGATCACACAGGCTTCGTTAACTTCTGGGTGGCCAATGGCGACGTTTTCTAAGTCGATGGAGGAAATCCACTCGCCGCCGGATTTCACCACATCTTTGGCGCGGTCAACGATAAACAAATAGCTGTTTTCATCGATGATGGCGATGTCGCCCGTGTCGAACCATTGCTGACCGTGTTCATCGATAAAAAACGACTCGGGTTTTTCGTTCTTGTAATACGCCGTCAGCACCCAAGGGCCGCGAACTCGCAGCAAACCACGACTTTCGCCGTCGTGCGGCAGAGGTTGGCCCTGTTCGTCAAAGATCGCCAGCTCAATACCAAACATGGGCTTACCCGCACTGCTTTGCAGGCGATAGCGTTGCTCGGCTGGCATGGCCAGCAGTTGCTTGGTTGGCGCCCCCAGTGTGGCCAACGGTGAGGTTTCGGTCATGCCCCAAATGGGCAACAAAAACACGCCGTAGTCGCGGTCTAGGGTCTCGACCAAGGATTGCGGCGAGGCCGAGCCGCCAACACCGACCAGCTTCACCGAATCCATACG
Source organism: Bacterioplanes sanyensis (assembly GCF_002237535.1). Taxonomy (GTDB): domain Bacteria; phylum Pseudomonadota; class Gammaproteobacteria; order Pseudomonadales; family Oceanobacteraceae; genus Bacterioplanes; species Bacterioplanes sanyensis_A. The sequence continues at coordinate 522,622 of NZ_CP022530.1, read as the reverse complement.
CAACTGATGGCGTTTCAGGTGATCAATCAGGCCCAGCCACACGGTTGGCACGCCGAGCAAAGTATCGATCTGTGCCAGCTCGATCAGTTGATGCAGACTGGCGCCATCCATGCCATCGCCGGGCAATACCAGGGTGGCACCGGCCATGGGGGCAATGTAAGGCATGCCCCAGGCACACACGTGATACATGGGCACCACCGGCATGACCACGCTGGAGGCACTGATGTTCAACGCATCCGGGCTGCGACTGGCGAAGGCGTGCAGCAAGGTCGAGCGGTGGCTGTACAACACGCCTTTGGGGTTGCCAGTGGTGCCAGAGGTGTAACACAGGGCCGCCGCGCTGTCGGCGTCGAAACGCGGCCACTGCCATTGGTCGTCGTATTGCTTTAGCCAGTCTTCATAGTTGATCAATGTGAGCTGGCTTTGCGGCATATGTTCTGGGTCGATCATCACCACGATGTGACGCACGCAGCGGATGCGCTCTGCCATCTCTTCCAGCAGTGGCAAAAAACAGGCGTCGACAAAGATGACGCTGTCTTCGGCGTGGTTGATGATGAATTCAATTTGCTCGCTGTACAGGCGCGGGTTGACGGTATGGCAGATGGCGCCGATGCCAGAGATGGCGTAATAGCATTCAAAATGGCGGTAGCCGTTCCAGGCCAGGGTGGCGATACGATCGCCAGGCTGCACGCCGATGGCCAATAATGCTTGCGCCAGCTGCTTGCTGCGGCGCAGAGCGTCACGATAACAGTAGCGATGAATGTCGCCTTCCAATCGTCGGCTGATGATCTCCTGCTGACCATGGTGCTTGGCTGCGTATTCCAGCAAGTCCTGAATCAATAAATCCGTGGTCATCATATTGCCAGACAATGAAGACATGGCCGTCCCTCGCGCAGCGCATAAAGCAGGTGGAATGGATAAAGCGAACTAAGCGTAGCAAGGCCAACGCAGCGCATGGGAATGAGCCGCGTTGACCCAGTTGTGGTTAGCGCTCGACGGCCAGCGCGACGCCCATACCACCGCCGATGCACAAGGTGGCGAGGCCACGCTTAACATCACGGCGAGCCATTTCGTGCAGCAAGGTCACCAGAATACGACAGCCTGAGGCGCCGATTGGGTGGCCCAACGCAATCGCGCCGCCATTAACGTTGATTTTGTCGGCGTCCCAACCCAGGCCTTTATTGACCGACAACGCCTGCACGGCAAAGGCTTCGTTGGCTTCGACCAGATCCAGGTCGGCCAGTTGCCAGCCGGCTTTTTGCAAACATTTTTTGGTAGCAGGGATTGGCCCTGTGCCCATGATTTTTGGATCAACACCGGCGTTGGCGTAACCCTTGATGGTCGCCAAAATAGGCAGGCCCAGCGCTTCTGCTTTGCTGCGACTGGCCAACATCACAGCGGCAGCGCCGTCGTTTAACGACGACGCATTGCCAGCAGTAACACTGCCGTCTTTTTTGAACGCTGCGCGCATGCCGGCCAATTTTTCTGCCGTGGTGCCAGCGCGAGGGTTTTCGTCGGTAGCAAAGATCAACGGATCGCCTTTGCGCTGCGGTATTGAAACTGGAGTGATTTCGTCTTTAAAAGTACCGGCTTCAATAGCGGCCACGGCTTTTTGCTGCGAGGCGGCGGCGAAGGCGTCTTGCTCTTCGCGGCTGATGCGATACTCGTCGGCAATGTTCTCGGCGGTAATGCCCATGTGGTAGTCGTTAAACGCATCCCACAGGCCGTCGACCACCATGGTGTCGACCATACTCCATGGCCCCATGCGCTGGCCATCGCGTGAATTGGGCAGGGCATGCGGAGCGTTGGACATGGATTCCTGACCGCCAGCGATGATCAGCTCCGCGTCGCCGCACTGAATGGCTTGAGCCGCCAGGTGCAATGCTTTTAAGCCAGAGCCGCAAACCTTGTTGATGGTCATGGCGGGGGTGGTGTCCGGCAAGCCGGCTTTAATCGCGGCCTGGCGCGCTGGGTTTTGGCCACAAGCGGCAGTGAGGACTTGGCCCATCAGAACTTCGTCGACTTGGTCACCACTGACGCCGGTTTTTTCCATCAATGATTGAATCACCGTGGCACCCAGCTGCGAGGCGGAAACGCTGGCCAAGCTGCCTCCAAAAGTGCCGATGGCGGTACGCGTGGCGGCGACAATTACTACATCCGTCATAAAAAGCTCCGTTTGCTATGAAAAGGTGAAAACAGTCCTACCACATGGCTTGTGACAAACCTATGTCGGCTGCCCTCAAATTAGACGATTGAATGAAGGTTGTTGATTTTGGCGTCAATGGCAGATGCGGAGCAAGCGATCGTGCTTGGATGGCGCGCGGAATGCTGAGGATTGGCAGAGATGAGGCCGGGCGATCGTTATTGATCGCCGCTGTTTTTGGCGTTGTCGGTTTTGTTGCTGATATTGCGATCCAAAGGGCCGACGTCCAGTACTGGCGAAGCGTCGATGTGCTGAGCATCCATCATGTGGGCGACACGTTCCAGTGCTGCCAGAATCATGCTTTGTTCCCAATCGTGCAGGTCCTGAAACTGGTTGATGAAGCTTTCCTGCAACGGTTTAGGTGCGTCAATCAAGGATTCATGCGCTTCGTCGGTGAGATATACGTAGACCTTGCGTTTGTCTTTTTGGCTGCGCTCACGCTTTACATAGTTGCGGCGCTCAAGTCGGTCGATGATGGTGGTCACGGTGGCTTGAGACAGGTTTACCTTGCGTGCGACTTCACCCACGGTGAGTTCATCGAAGTTGCGCAGGGTTTGCAAAATCATCAGCTGAGGCGCTGTAAGGCCGGTGGTTTTGCTCAATTGCTTTGAGTGCAAATCAGTTGCACGAATGATGCGTCTGAGTGCTACCAGCACGTCTTCGTATTGGTTCATGTCGCTTTCCAAGGTAATCCGGGCGCGAATTATAGTGATTGCTAACCTTGCCATCCAGCGTCGTGGCGCGCATGAGTGTGTCTTTAGTGTCCGATGGATGTGGTGTGGGATGAGCCGCTGCCAAAGGTGCGGCGCTACAGGCAGCGCGCGGCACCGTTGGTGTAAAGAATCGTGTTGTTGTCTAAACTATCGTAGGCAAATTAATTTAAGCCTATCGACCTAGCTCCTCATGGACGTTTTCTAACGTTAACAAAACTAATAAGTCGTTTTTGTGATAGCAGGTGCCTTTCATAAAGGCTTGCGGTGTGACCGGCGGTTCCACCTTAGCTGGATCGAGCAGCACGATCTCGTGCACGGCGTCGACCACAAAACCGATGACTTCTTGTTCAACTTCAATGGTGAGGACGCGTGTGTCGTCATCTGGCTCCTTTTGCGGCAAACCCAGCAATGATCGGCCATCCAGTACGGTGACAATGTCACCGCGTAGGTTGATGACGCCCCATGCCTGGCGCGGTGCATCGGGCACGGGTTCCGGCCGGTTCCACAACGTGACTTCTCTAACGGTATTTACCGGTAGGCAGTACGTTGTGTCATCCATGGTGAACGTCAGCCAGCGTTCGTGATCCGCCTGCATTGACTGCTCCTTAAAAATTCTTCGTGTTGTAAATAATATCTGGCGATGCTATTTTGTTTAGCGTTCAAAGTAAATGACAGGCCCGTAACGACCAAGGTCGGTACGCGGAGCCTCAAAACGATGAGTTTGCCAACAACTGAGAGTCCAAGTCTCTCGCGCCAGGATAACCTGACTCTGGCCAAACCCCACAGCGAAGACGGCAGTGCCGTGTTCGACTTAATCGCCCGATGCTCTCCTCTCGACCAAAATTCCATGTACTGCAATTTGTTGCAGTGTTCTCACTTCCGTGACACCAGCGTAGTAGCAAAGTCAGGTGGAACGCCAGTCGGATTTATATCGGGTTACCGCATCCCTGATCGCCCAGACACTTTGTTTGTTTGGCAGGTGGCGGTCGACAGCAGCGCGCGTGGCATGGGGCTAGCGAGCCGCATGTTGCGCCATCTGATCGACCAGGTCGGTCAGGTCGAGTACCTGCACACCAGTATCACCGCCAGTAACGAAGCCTCATGGCGCACGTTTCAGCGTTTGGCGCGCGACCTGGATGCCCCAATGAAAGAAGACGTGATGTTCGACTACGACCGTCATTTCGACGGCCGTCACGACACAGAAGCGTTAGTGATGATTGGTCCTATTCCCCATACCCCGCAACAGTCAATTTAAAGGAGCACAACCGATGGAAATCTTTAATCAGCTAGAATCTAACGTTCGTGGTTACTGCCGTTCATTCCCGGTGGTGTTTGAATCTGCGCGCAATGCAGTACTGACTACCGTGGATGGCGATGACTACATCGACTTTCTAGGTGGCGCGGGGACCTTGAACTACGGCCACAACAATCCGCAGTTCAAACAAGCATTGATCGACTACATCGAAGCCGATGGGGTAACCCACGGTTTAGATATGCACACCGGTGCCAAAGAGGCATTTTTACACAGCTTTAACGAGCTGATTCTGAAACCGCGCGACATGGACTACAAGGTTCAGTTCACCGGCCCAACGGGCACCAATGCGGTGGAAGCGGCGTTGAAAATTGCTCGCAAAAATACCGGTCGCCAAACCATTGTATCCTTCACCAACGGTTTTCATGGTGTGACTCAGGGCTCAGCGGCGGTTACCGCCAATGGTAAATACAAAAAGTCGATTGGTATGGCGTTGCCGGGTGTACACTTTATGCCATACGACGGCTATCTGGGCGATTTCGATACCCTGAAGTATTTTGAAAAAGCGCTGCAGGACGGCTCCTCTGGTTTGGGCCACCCTGCCGGTGTCATCGTTGAGTGCATTCAAGGTGAAGGTGGCTTAAATGCTGCCAGCGCCGAATGGCTGCGCGGTTTGCAAGCATTGTGTCGTCGTTACGACATGGTGATGATCGTCGATGACATTCAAGCGGGCTGTGGCCGCAGCGGTCGCTTCTTTAGTTTTGAAGAGTTCGGCATTGAGCCGGATGTGATTACGCTGTCGAAATCTTTGGGCGGTTACGGTTTGCCGATGGCGATTGTGCTGCTGAAAGAACATCTTGATACCTGGAAGCCAGGTGAGCACAACGGTACTTTCCGAGGCAATAACCACGCCTTTATCACCGCGCGTCGAGCGCTGGAAAGCTACTGGAAAAACGATGATTTTGCCCAAGCCGTGCGCAGCAAGGCCAGCATGGTGCGCAGCCATCTGAAACAAATCCAAGCGGAGCATGGCGGCCAAATGAAGCACAAAGGCCGTGGCATGATGCAAGGCTTGGAAATGCGCACCGGTGAACTGGCAGAGCGTGTGTGTGAGCTGGCTTTCGAGCGCGGTCTAGTGATTGAAACCAGTGGCTCTGACGGCCAGGTGGTGAAAATTCTAGCGCCATTGACCATTGAAGAAGAGCAACTGAAGCGCGGCTTGTCGATTTTGTCGCAATGCATCGCTGATGTGATGGCTGAGCAAATCTCCGCCGCTTCCTGAATTTGCTTGTGCCGCCGGATCTGAGCTTTACCGGCGTGGCGCAAATAAGCTGCTATTAATATTTAGCGAGATTTATCTGGCGCAGCACAGCTGCGTCCAAAATAAGGGATATATTATGATCGTTCGTACATTAGACGAGTGCAAAACATCCGCACGTGCCGTAAACGGTGGCAACTGGGAAAGTGTTCGCATGTTGTTAAAAGATGACAACATGGGCTTTTCTTTTCACATCACCACTATCTTCGCTGGCACCGAGACGCCGATTTGGTATCAAAACCATTTGGAGTCGGTGTACTGTATCAGCGGCCAAGGCGAAGTCGAAACCTGCGATGACGGTGAGGTCTATCCGATTCGTCCGGGCACCTTGTACATCTTGGATAAAAACGACAAACATCTATTGCGAGCCACTGAAGATATGCAAATGGCGTGTGTATTTAACCCGCCATTAAACGGTAAGGAAGTGCACGATAAAGACGGTGTTTACGCCTTAGAAGCCGAAGCCATTGCGGAATAATCGCGTTTGCGCGAACGACAAAAGCTGAAGGAATCCAGACATGTTTCATACAGTTGAAAAAATAGGCGGCACTTCGATGAGCCGTTACAACGAAGTGCTGAGCAATATTTGGTTACGACCACAGTCCATTGCCGGGCAAGAAGAAACTCTGTACCAGCGTATTTTTGTCGTTTCGGCCTACGCTGGCATGACCAACGGCTTGCTGGAGCATAAATCCACCGGTGAACCCGGTGTGTATGCCCTGTATGCCGAAATGGACGAACGTCGTCCTTGGCAAAGCAAGCTCGACCAGGTGCTCGATGCCATGCTGCAGATGAACGCCGATATGTTCAATAACGATGTGCAGCGCAAACGCGCCGACCAGTTTATTTCTGGGCGTGTGAATGACGTTAGAGATTGCCTGGAAAACTTAGAGGCGGTATGCAGCTTCGGTAACTTCCAGCTCGACGATCATTTGCTGCAAGTACGTGAAATGCTGAGCGCCATTGGTGAAGCGCACAGTGCCTACAATTCAGTGCAGCTGTTACGTCAGCACGACGTGAACGCGGTGTACATCGACCTGACCAACTGGCGCTCCGATACCCAGCTGAGCTTAGATGACACCATTAAAGAAGCGTTTAAAGACGTGGACCTGCGCCATCAATTGCCCATCGTGACCGGCTATACCCAGTGCCGCGAAGGGCTGATGCGGACCTTTGATCGCGGCTACAGCGAAATGACCTTCTCGAAAATCGCCACCATCACGCATGCCAAAGAGGCGGTTATTCATAAGGAATACCACCTCAGCACCGCCGACCCGCGCATCGTCGGTGTGGCTAACGTGCTGCCCATCGGTCAGACCAACTACGACGTTGCCGATCAGCTGGCCAACCTAGGAATGGAAGCGATCCATCCGCGTGCCGCTGCGGGGTTGCGTAAAAAAGACATTCTGCTGCGGGTGAAAAATACCTTTGAGCCTGAGCATGGCGGTACCGAAATTCGCAACGACTACCACACCGACGAGCCCAAAGTCGAAATCATCGCTGGTACGCGCGGTGTGTGGGCGCTGGAAGTTTTTGATCAGGACATGGTTGGCAATGCCACCTATGGCCAGCGCATGAATGATCTGGTGTTCGAATCTGGTGTGCGGGTCTTGACCAAAGACATCAACGCCAATACCGTCACCTTCTACCTGAAGGGCAACAAGCGTCGGGTAAATTGGCTGATTGATCGTTTGAAACAGGTGTATACCGACGCCGACATTCGCCTGGAGAAACTGTCCATGGTCAGCGCCATTGGCAGCGACCTGAAAATTCCGGGGCTGCTGCGCCGGGCGGCAGGGGCCTTGTCCGATGCCGGGGTGAACATTTTGTCCGTGCACCAGGCCATGCGTCAGGTCGACATGATGTTTTTGGTGAGTGAGGCGGACTACACTAAAGCGGTAAATGCCCTACATACATTATTGGTGGAAAAATCTGACATATGGCAACAACAGGCAAGCGCATAACCTCTTTTTTCTCTCGGCCTGTTTGGCTGTTATTAGTGTTTGCGTTTGTCAGTCATGCGAGTTGGGCCAACGAGCCCAGCTTGGATGACAAAGCCGCGACCGATGCGCAATTGGAAGCGGCCATCGATCAACTGGAAAAACCCCTTTACAGCGCTTTTACCGAGCGTTACTTGTTGGACGAAGTAAAGTACCTGCGCCAGGCTATTGCCGACATGCGTGTCGAAATGACCGAAAAGGTGGTGAATAAAGAGCTTACCGTGGCCGATCGTGCGATCACCTACGCCACCGATACCATCACCTATTTCTTTTATTTGATCGCAGGCGCCTCAACGCTGTTGGTGTTGGTGGGTTGGAACTCGCTGCGCGACATCAAAGATCGGGTTGGCTCGTTTGCCAATGATGAAATCAAGCGCATCACCCTGTCTTATGAAGAGCGGATGGATGCGCTGGAGAAAGAACTGAGCCGTAAAACTCGTCACATTAAAGCCGCTCAAGCCGAAATTGAGCTGACCAACGAGATTCACTCCCTGTGGCTGAAAGCGTCGCAGGAAAACAGCCCGCAGAACAAGATTGCCATCTACGATCAGATTCTTGCCTTGCGTCCAGAAGACGTCGAAGCCCTGACCTACAAAGCCGATGCCGCCTTGTTATTGGGTCAAGCGCAATGGGCCACCAGCTTGGCTAACCATGCACTGGGTATCGACCCTGAAAACAGCCACGCCATGTACCAGCGCGCGTGTGCTTACGCTGAAAGCGGTTTTGTTGAAGAGGCGCTGCGCGATCTTGAAGAAGCCATTGGCCGCTCTGAGTCGTTGCGCACCCAGGCGGGTGAAGACAGCAGCTTTGAAAGCCTGCGTGAAAATGAGCAGTTCTTGTCGATGGTGCTATTACCTGAACCGGAAGAAGAACAACCGGAATCCGACCCAGACAGACCTTAACTCCGCAATGCAGCGGCTGTGTCGTGCAGCCGCTGGTGGTTCTTTAACCTTCTTTAAACAACAAACTCACGCTGATGGCGATGCACACCGCGACCGTCATCCAGCGAATAAAACCGGCACCTTGTTTCATCGCTGTGGCAGCGCCGATGCGCGCTCCCAGTGCTTGGCCCACCGCCATGCACAGGCCCACGGTCCATAAAATATGGCCGCCAGCGATAAACACCATCAACGAAACGATGTTGGTGGTGAAATTCAGCAGCTTGGCGTGCGCGGTTGCGTTGACCAAGCTCAGTCCGCGTGCAGCGGTATGTCCCAAGGTGAAAAATGTTCCTGTGCCTGGCCCGAAGGCACCGTCGTATAGGCCGACGCCGCTGACCACTGTGGCGTTAAAGGCACGCTTGCTCATGCGCGGTGTTTGGTCTTCGGTGCCTGCTTGCGGTGCCAGTATGAGATACACGGCAATCAACATCAGCGCGATGGGCATGGCCGTCATTAGCCAATCGCTGTTGATTTGCTGAATGGCCCATGCCCCTATTGCCGCGCCCACTGCCGCGCAGAGAATCGCCGGCCATTGCTGGCGCACCGATACCAGCCCTGCGCGGACAAAAAACCGTGTTGCGGAAAAACTACCAAAACACGCCTGTAACTTATTGGTGGCCAACGCGCTGACGGGAGGCACGCCTGCCAGCATCAAGGCAGGGATGGTTAACAGACCACCACCGCCTGCCACTGCGTCGATAAAACCGGCGACCAAAGCTACGAGTGACAATAACAATAAAACGTCGAGGGCGAGTTCCAATGGTTTCTCCTTGGCAATGAGTGGTGGGCTGGCCGGGCGCTATGATGGCGTACATCCGCCTAGTTGGCAGTCAGGGTTAATACTTAAGTCCTTATCAATAGTCAACTTTTGTCGCCATTGGTCGGGAAAGGTCGCATTTTGACCTATGTCATGCCTTTACCTGCGCTGGGTTTGGACAGTTTTTCTCGAGCGGGCATTTTAGTCTTAGTCAGGGTCGGCTAGCGTAGTCGCTTTTGTGGTGCAGAGAAACGGACATGAAAAAGCTGGGATTATTGTTATCGCTATGCCTCAGTGGAGTCAGCCAGGCGGAAGAAAAGCCGTCGGCGATTGTCGTAGGTGCCGGTTTGGCCGGTTTATCAGCAGCGTATGAGCTGCAGCAGCAAGGCGTTGAGGTCACTGTGTTAGAGGCACAAACCCGCATTGGTGGTCGAGTGCATACCCTGTACAACGCCTTTGACCAATGGCAATACGCCGAAGCCGGCGGCGAGCTGCTGGACGGTGCTGAGGTGCATCCGCAAATTCATGCCTACGTTGAGCAGTTCGACCTCGGCTTGGAAGAAGTCGGCTATGACTCTGACACCGCTTATTTTATCGATGGTCAGCGGGTGCCGGAGTCGGAGTTAGAGAATCTGATTGGCGCCAAAGCCATGGCCGATTACGACCGCTTCTGGGAAGAACTCGCCGAGCTGGCGCAGTATGTTCCGGACCCAGCCAAGTTGCATCAGGCCCCCAACGCAGCCGAGCTGGATCAGCAGTCTGTTGCTCAGTGGCTTGATGGTTTAGAGCTGGCGCCTAAGGCTCGCACCTTGGCGGAACATCATATCCGCGGTGAATACGCTGAACCATCGCGTTTATCACTGCTGTTTTTGGCGCATCAAGCCAAGGTGTACGAAGACGTCGAAGACGATCAGGTGGAGATCTACCGCGTTGCCGGCGGCAACACTCGTTTGGTCGACGCTTTATCTCGCCAGCTGAAAAAGCCGGTATTGCTGGACCACCCAGTGACTGAAATTCATCACAATGAGCAGGGGGTGGATGTCGTAGCGGCTGGCAAAGTGTTCCGCGCTGACTACGCCATCGTGACGGTACCTGCCAAAGTGCTCAACCATATTCGTTTCACTCCTGCCTTGGCGGCGCCACTGGATCGCGCACAAGCACTGTCGTACGGCAGTCATACCAAGGTGATGTTGCAGTACAAGCAGCGGTTTTGGTTAAACGCCAACTTAAATGGCGACACGGTGGCGGATTTACCTCTGGGCTGGACCTGGGAAGCCACCGACCAGCAAGCCGGTGATGCGGGCATCTTAACCGTTTATACCTCGGGTCGTTTTGCCGACGGCGATCGCTTTAAAACCGAAGCTGAGTTGATTAACTCAGCGCGCGATCAAGTGGCGCAGGTGTATCCGGGTGCGGATCAACTGTTCCTGCACGGCGAGACCCAAGCCTGGTTGCGCCTGCCATGGCAACAAGGTGGCTACAGCGCCTATGGCCCAGGTGATGTCACGCGTTATTGGCAAGCGTTCCGCCAGCCGCAAGGGCGGCTGATCTGGGCCGGTGAGCACACCGCCGACCGTTACGTTGGCTATTTGGAAGGTGCCATTCGTTCTGGCCAGCGTGCAGCACGCGTCATAACGCGGTAAAACATGATTTGATTTATCCCGTCCTGCAGGCAAATCAGCCTGCAGGCATACAGCAAAGGTGATTGTTAATCGCCCCCAACCGGAGACCATCATGCGTATCGTTCTGCTGCTGACGACATTGTTGACGGCCTTAATGGCCCACAGCAATGCACCGTCAGCCGAGTTTTCAGCCCAGCATATTAAAGTGGTGAATGTCGTGGCGCCGGAGTGGCCCGACTTTTCCAACAAGGACGGTACCGGGTTGTATTGGGATGTGGTGAAAGCCGTGTACGAGCCAGCGGGCATTCGTGTTAAACACGCCACTGTGCCCTGGAACCGTGCCATGAAAATGGTCACCAAGTACCCGGTCTACAACGCCATTATTGGTGAATACAAAGATTCAGAAGAGCCTCTGCGTTTCCCGGACTACGCCATTGACGTAGAGCGCTTGGCGGTGTTGTATCCGGTGGGCAAGGGCATTGAATGGCAGCAGCAAGCGACCTTTTCCAACCGCACCGTTGGTTGGATCAAGGACTACGAAATCATCCCTCAAGATCAGCGCGACTTTACCCTGCGTGAGTTCCGCGATACCGCCGATGGTGTTGGTTTGTTGATGGAAGGCAAGCTCGACATGCTGATTGACGAGTGGGATGAAATCGCCATGGCATTGCAAGAAGCCGGCGTGGGCATCGAAAACTTTGAAATGCACGACATGCCTGAAGGTACCGATGTGTACGTCGCGTTTGCCGACTCGGATTTGTCCAATTATCTCATTGAGGTCTACAACCGCCGCATTCCGGAGTTGGTCAAAGAAGGCAAGCTGCAGGCCATTTATCAAAAATGGGGAGTGGGTGAAATTCCTGCCAACGTGCAAACGTTAATTGATCAGCAGTAAAAGCTGGCAATAATCCGCATGTGCTGTGCCGGCGCATGCGTCTTTTCCTACCTCTGAATGCGCCAATTTTTAACTTTGTCCAACATTCATAAAACCGTGATATTTCTGTAATAAATCCGCCTCCAAACTGACACTTACCGTCGTCACCCTGCCTGCGCACGTGATTTTTTTTCAGGGGACGGGGATGAAACGGACAACACTGAGTCTGGCGCTATTCATGGCCAGCAGTGCACAAGCGCAATTTATTATTAATGAGCTGGATGCGGATCAAGCAGGCACTGACAGCGCAGAATTTATTGAACTGTACGATGGCGGTTTGGGCAACCAACCACTCGATGGTTACAGCCTGGTGCTGTACAACGGTAGCGGCAGCAAAAGTTACAACAGCGTTGATTTAAGCGGTTACAGCACCAACGCAGATGGCTTTTTTGTCGTCTGTGGTGACACCGCCGCCGTGGCGAACTGCATGCTGGACATCGGTACAAACACCAATTTGATTCAAAACGGCGCCGATGCGGCGGCGCTGTACGCACGCCCAGCCAGCGATTTTCCCAGTAATACACCGGTGGATGTCAATGGCGTGGTTGATGCGTTGGTGTACGACACCAACGACAGTGATGCCACGGCGTTGCTGGCACTGTTAAATGCTGGACAGCCGCAAGTGAATGAGGCCGCTGGCGGCGACAAAGACGCGCACTCGAACCAGCGCTGTGGTGATGGCATTGCCCGCAACACTGACGGTTATCGCCAGCAGGCGCCCACCCCAGGAGCGGCCAATCAGTGTGATGGCATCGACCCAGACCCAGGCATTGGTGCCTGTGGCGATGTCAGTCACAGCGACTACCAGCTGATCAGCAGCATTCAAGGCCGCATTGAAGACTCGGCCAACGACGCCAGCCCTTTGAATGGCCAAACCGTCGTCGTAGAGGCCGTGGTCACCACCGACTTACAAGGTGGGCAATTGGCCAATGGCGATAACTCTTTCCAATACAGCGGTTATTGGTTGCAGCAACTGGAGAGCGAATACGACAACGATGCGCAAACGTCGGAAGGGATTTTTGTGTATGACTTCCGCTCTGAGGTCAGTGTTGGCGATCGGGTACGGCTGCAAGCGCAGGTCAGTGAATTTAACCAGAGCACGCAGCTGAAAAATGTCGCAGACCTAGTGGTATGTGCCAGTGGTCAAAGCTTGCCAGCACCGGTGGCATTGCAGCTGCCGGTCAGCGACAAGACGGCTTGGGAAGCGGTTGAAGGCATGTTGGTGAGCAGCCAGCAAAATCTGGTGGTGAGCGATCTCTTCGGTACCGGTTATGGCTTTGGCAATTATGGCCAGTTCGTGGTGTCGTCGCGTTTGCACTTCCAGCCGACCGAAGTGGAACTGCCTGGCAGCGCCGCTGCACAAGCGTTAGCGGCAGCGCGACCACTGGATGCTTTGCTGATTGATGATGGCGTTGCCAAATCTTACCCGGCATTTATTCCGTTCCCGGACGAATCTGGCTTTTCCGCCAGCAACCCAATGCGCATTGGCTATCAAGTGCCCAGTGTGAGCGGTGTGATGAACGAGTTTCGCGACAATTACACTGTGATTCCCAATAACATCGTGATTGACCCAGTGGCAGCGCGCACTGCAGCGCCGCAAGTTGCGCTGGACGCGGATCTGGTGGTAGTCGGCATGAACGTGCTGAACTATTTCAATGGCGATGGCCAGGGCGGTGGTTTCCCCACGTCTCGCGGTGCACCGTCTGCTGCAGCGTTTGAAATGCAAACGGCGAAAATTGTAGCCGCGTTGCAAGCCATGGACGCGGACATTGTCGGTTTGATGGAAATTGAAAATGACGGCTATGGCAGTGACAGCGCCATCGCCAGTTTGGTCAACGCGCTGAACGCAGTGCAAGCAGCGGGTGATGAATACACCTATGTGAATCCGGGCCGCAATCAGGTTGGCACCGACGCCATTGCCGTTGGTTTGCTGTACCGTCCAGCCAAGGTCAGCTTAGAAGGCGCCAGTGTCATTCTCGACAGCAGCAACTCACCGCTTGATGACACCGGCGCGCCGCTGTTTATCGACAATAAAAACCGTCCTTCTCTGATTCAATCGTTCCGCTACAACGACACCGTCTTTACCTTGTCGGTCAATCATTTGAAATCGAAAGGCTCGCCGTGCGGTGAACCGAACGAAGGTGAAAACGGCGTGGGCAGCTGCAATCTGACTCGTACCACAGCCGCACAGGCGCTGGTGCAGTTCCTGGCTACCAATCCGACGGGCGTCGACAGCGATGCCACGCTGATTCTGGGTGACCTCAATGCCTACAGCCAGGAAGACCCGATGCAGGTGTTTTATCAGGGCGGTTTTACCAACCTGAAATACACCGACAAGGTCAGTGAGCAGCAGCCATTTTCGTACAGTTTTAGTGGTTTTCTCGGCAGCCTGGATCATGCCTTAGCATCGCCTTCACTGCTGAATCACGTGGTCAGCGTGGATGCCTGGCACATCAACTCGGTGGAAGCACCATTGATGGATTACCTGACCGAAGCCAATGGCCAGGACTTTGATTCGATTGATAACTACGCCGCTGCTGATGCGTATCGTTCGTCCGATCACGACCCGATTGTATTGGGCTTAAGTTTTGCCGCTGCCAACCAAGCACCGCAGCAAAGTGACGACATTGCCGATGTTGCTTTGGAGCAAGCGGACACTCTGTATAGCATCGATTTATCGCAGTATTTTATCGATGCCGACGGCGATGCCTTGAGCTATGAGTTGGACGGCCAGCAGGCGGGTATCACCTTGTTGGCAACGGGCGAGTTGCAAGTGCAACTGACCGCAGAGCAACTGGACTCCTTGCCGCTGACATTGGCGTTTGCTGTCACCGATGGCCAGGCCAGCATTGCTGCAACGATCACGCTGTTAGATCAGCGCCCAGCGCAATCACCATGGCAGCGCTGGTGGCAGTGGCTGCAAGACTGGTGGAAGTCGCTGTGGGACTGATAGCACGTTAATGCAAATCGAGCACCCTGCGGGCATACCCGCAGGGTAACCACAGCTACGCCCCTGGCAGAGTTACGCCTCTGGCAGAGTCACGCCCATGGACGCCAGAAACTCGGCTTCGGTCAGCTTCGGCGTGTCGTTGGCGAACTCGTAATAGGGCGGCTTTTGGTCGATGTAGATTTGTGACGTCATCGCCAGTTCGGTGTTGGCGTCATATAAACCTGCGGCAATGACGTATTCCTGGCTGTCATTGAGCTGATAAAACAGGTGAGTGCCACACTGCGCACAAAAGCCGCGGTTGGCCCAGTCGGATGACTGGTAGCGACTGATCGGCCCGTCCAGCTTAACCTCCGCACCGACGTGCACCGCTAAGAATGGCCCGCCTCCCCAGCGACGACACATGCTGCAATGGCAGACGCCAACCTCTTTGATGTCGTGTTGAACGTCCAGTTTGGCTTGTCCGCAAAGGCAAGAAAGTGATGTGCTCATGATGGTTTCCTTACGCAATTGGCTATGATGGTTATGACTCAAGGAGTATTCAATCATGACCCAATCTGAAATGACATTGATCGTTGGCACAGAATCCACCTGGTCGCTACGGGTGTGGATGTGTCTGCAAATGCTCAAGCAGCCGGTAAAGCTCGAGGTGGTGCATTTGGGGGCACCCGGCTATAGCTCGAAACTGCTGCGCTTATCGCAAAGCGGCTTGGTGCCGGTATTAAAAACCGAGCATGGTGCGATTCACGACTCAATGGCCATTATCGAATACCTCAATGAGCGCTACGACGGCGCGCTATATCCTAAGTCGACCATGGAACGTGCTTTGGCCCGCAGTCTTTGCGCCGAGGTGCACTCGGGCTTTATGGCATTGCGTGAGCAATGTGGGTTTTCGGTAAAACCGGTGGCGCCACTCACACAACGCTCGCCTGAATTAAGCGATGAATTGCAGCGTATTGAGCGCATTTTTGCGCGCGCCAAAGGTCGTTTTATGTTTTCCGAGCCTTGTGCCGTGGATACCATGTTTGCGGTCATGGCGTACCGGCTGGAGTCTTATGGTATTCACCTAAATACATCGGCAGCAAAGTATCAGAAGTCGTTGATCGAATGGTCGCTATTGCAACAGGCATTGGCCGAAGGTCGGCGCTGGTTGACGCTGGAGTAGCCGCCTAAAAATTCCCGTCGCTATCGGCAAAGTGCTCTGTTAATAACTACTCGCCAGTGAAACGTCGCTCTGCTTTGGAGCGACTCTTTAACCGATTCAACGCTGTAAAACACGCTAGAAAATACCAGGATTCAAGGCGTTTTCTGTCCATATTCAGGTGGCCATACGGCAGCATAGCCGCTGTCGTTAGCGGCCAGGTTCATGCTCGCTATAGCGCGGAATATCGGCGTCGAGATCTTCCCAGCCGGCCTTGGACGTGACAAATATGTGCGCACAGGGTCGCTCTTGAATCTCGCCATCCAACAGCCCGAGGCGAATACGCAAACGATCGGGATCTTGCTGGTTGGAGCTGTAAATCGGAGAGGCGCAGCGGCGACAAAAGTGACGCTTTTTCCCTGGGCGCAGTTCAAAATAGGCGAGCTTGTCCTGACCTTGAGTGATGGTGAAATCCTGCGCATTAATAAAACCATTGGTCGCATACGCGCTGCCCGATGACTTACGGCACAACGAGCAATGGCAATGAATAATGCTTGAGATGAGCCCATCAATGGTCACCTGAACATCGCCGCACAAACAGCTGCCGTGATATGACATAGGTTTAGTGATCCTCCAGTATAAGCCTGATATTGCGTATTTTTTTGCCTTCCAGCTCAAAGAAGAACTCACCGTCCTCAATAAACCCCTGGCGCTGATAGAAGGCCAGCGCTTTGTGATTGCCTTCCCAGCAGGTGAGAAAAAGCGTGTCGGCCTGCTGCTTGCTGTGCTGCAGTAATAAGCGGCCAACGCCTTGGCTTTGATAACGAGGCAAAACATACAGTGTTTCGATTTCGCCGTTGCCCGGGTGGATGATGATGACCCCCACCGGGTTGTCCTGATTCAGCGCTACAAACACCGTTTTTTGCTCGATCTGCTGTTGCAGCGCAGTGGGTGAGAACTGAGTCAGCACGTAGCGCGCGTGGCTGGGCTCTATGCCGTCGAAACTGTAGGTATCAATCCAAACGGTGGTGC
Source organism: Bacterioplanes sanyensis (assembly GCF_002237535.1). Taxonomy (GTDB): domain Bacteria; phylum Pseudomonadota; class Gammaproteobacteria; order Pseudomonadales; family Oceanobacteraceae; genus Bacterioplanes; species Bacterioplanes sanyensis_A. Next base: position 505,762 of record NZ_CP022530.1, on the reverse strand, counting down.
ACAGCACGGACAGCGGCTCGATGTCTTGCGGTTGTGCGGTCCGAACGGAGAGTGCGGTGTTGGGAGTCATACGCGCTCCAGTGGTTGGTGTGGCTCGGCAGGCAGCTCGATGCTGATGGCGTCGCCAGGATGTACATCACCGCCTCGGTTGACCACGGCCATAATACCGGCCTTGCGAATCAATTGGCCGTGCTCATCACGATCCAATGTGGCGGCTGTTAATCCGGCTTGATAGTTATCCAACTGTGCGCAGGGGTTTCTTAGCCCGGTAATTTGCAGCTGTGCCCCGCTGGGAAAGGTCAACAATGTGTCTTTGGGCAGAGACAACAGATCAAGCCCCGCTGTGGTGATGTTTTCACCCAATGTTGCTGGCGCCACCTTGAACCCTTGCTGCTGCAGCTGTTCGAGTAACTCTTGGTGGATTAGGTGAACCTGGCGTAAGTTTGGTTGCTTGGGGTCGACTTTCACCCGTGACCGATGTTTCACCGTACTGCCACAGTGCGCGTCACCTTCGACACCTTGCTGTGCAAGCAAGTGAATGGACGCAACAGGCGCTTTGGAAAAGTTATGTTCGCTACTTTTGCTAACGGCAACCACACTGGCCATAAAGACTCCCTTGCAACACGCATAACAAGCAATCGAATGATGGGCGCCAATATACGCCTGTCTTGCATCCCAAACCAGAATATCGAGCAGCCCACTGCCTGTTGTCGCGGCGGCGGCTGATATGTCGTAACTGCATATGTCTAGCTGTATGTGTCTTATGTTGCAGCTAGAGCCAGAGCTTGAAGTAGCCATCATAAGAGCTCGGTCAGTTACTGAGTTGTCACTCACTCTCTGTTGTTGATAGCATTGTTCTTAATGTGGTGTTGGCCGGGCGAATCAAGCTGATGTCGGGCTGCTACACTGAAAACGATGTCCGCTAGAGAATCAGTTATGGCGCAGCTCGCGTTGGTCATGATGGTCTGCCTGATGTGGCTTAGTCAGCCTGCTCGGGCAGATACCTTGGTGTTGTCTGTTCCGGATACCCAGTATCCGCCGTATGTGGTGGAGGCGGACGGCCGTATGCAAGGGATCTTGCTCGACCCTTTGATCGATGCTGCCGAGCGAGCGGGCATCAGGTTAGAGTTTCAACTGCTGCCGGAGCTGCGTAGCCAGCGCATGCTGGAGCGCGGCTTGATTGACGGTCGCATGGAGTCGCCGTCTTGGATTGCCCAGCCAGAGCTGTATTTGTGGACCACGTTTATGCTGCCAATGCGGGATGTGCTGGTGTATCACCAGCAGCATAAACCTGAGTCCGAGACGGACGATGCGCTGGCCAATTATGAGATCGTGACGCATCTTGGGTATGCCTACCCAGAGTTACAGCCCTGGTTTGACCAAGGGCAGGCAGCGCGCATCGATAAGATTTCTGAGCGCAATATGCTGTTGGCGTTGTTAGACCCAAACATCAGTCGCTTCGGCCGTGCGGCGGTGATGGAGCAAGGTGTGGCGGGCTGGTATCTCGACAATACCGCAGAGCTGCAAAAACAACCGCTGGTGTTTGGTGAGCGGCTGTTTGGCTGTGCCATGATGGGCTTTCAGTTGTCCAACACACCTGAGATCAAAGCTTTGCTTGAGCGTCTCAACCAGCACATGAGTGTCGATGTGGACTCTGTCGGACGCTGTCCGCAATAGTCATCGACCACACACCTTTGGGTGCAAAAATTATTGCCCACTGTCTGGTACATTTTTTATACAACTGTGGCTGTGCCAAGTATTATATGCTTTGTATGCTGGCGGCGTTGTTCAGTCGGAGAGCGCCTATGCATATACCATCTTCATTTCGCCAAAGTGACCCTGAAACGTTATTAGCGTTTGTACAGGCCTATCCATTAGCAACCTTGGTGGTTACTGCAGAAGGCCAGCTTCATGCGCATCATTTACCATTTTTAGTAAGATCGGAAGCTGGCAAGCAGACCATTGCCAGTCATATCAATCGCGCCAATAAAATATGGCAGACCTGCCAGGATGGCGACGAAATACTACTGATCTTTACTGGTCCAGATTGTTACGTCAGCCCTAATTTTTATCCATCCAAACAGCGTGATGGCAAAGCGGTGCCCACCTGGAATTATTCTGCGGTGCATGTTCGTGGCACCATTCGGTTTGTACATCAAGCCAAGTGGATCTTAGAGTTTCTGGCAGAACTGTCAGACCATCACGAGCAGCAACATCAGGCCAAACCATGGACGATGGAAGATGCACCGGATGGTTTTATAGAAAAGCTGTGCAAAGCGGTGGTGGGCATTGAGGTTACGATTGAATCGATCGAGGGGCAGATGAAATACTCGCAGAATAAAACGAGTGAAGATTTCTCTGGCGTGGTTACAGGGCTATCGCAAGGGAACGAGCAGCAGCGCTTGGTCGCAAAATCGATGGTGGCCCTTGAAGACTCCTGAGTCAAGCGAGCTCCTTCATGGCCGAAGTCAAACAATTCGACTCCGGCCAAAAATCCAAGCTGTGCTCGAATACAAGATCATAAAGTAGTTGACGACGTCAGTAGAAGCTGTTTCATAACCTTCAGTCCGATATAATAATCAAAACTATCAGCTTCAACTCCTCCACCATGAAACGTTCAACCTCAGAACTGACCGACCAACAGTGGGCACACATTGAGCCTTGTTTACCCAGCCTGCCTCGTGGCAAAGGGGGTCCCAAACCTATCAGCAATCGAGCCTGTTTCGAGGGCATTTTATGGGTCTTACGTTCAGGTGCGCGCTGGCGTGATCTACCCGAGCGCTATCCTTCACCGAGTACCTGCTGGCGCCGCCTTCAGTACTGGGAAGAGCAAGGTGCATGGGTCAAAGCCTGGCGTAAGCTTCTTCGCGTTCTGGATCAACAGTCGCGGTTAAATTGGGAAGAATCGTTTTCTGATGGTAGTTTTGCACCCGCAAAAAAAGGGGCCTCGGTGTTGGAAAAACCAAGCGTGGTAAGGGGTCGAAGTGGATGATAGTCGTCGATGGCGAAGGCATTCCAATCGGGCTGACACTTGGCTCAGCGTCACCGGCGGAGGTCAATCTGATTGAGGCTTTGTTAAATGTTTCCTATGGCAAGAGCAAGGTGAAGCGTTTGATTTACGATAAAGCGGCAGACTCTGATCCTCTGCGAATGGCGTTAAAGAAACGGGGCGTTGATCTCATTTGTCCACATCGTCGAAACAGGAGAAAAGCGCCGCTGCAAGATGGTAGAAAGCTGAGAAGGTACGACCGTCGCTGGAAAGTAGAGCGCACTTTTGCTTGGCTTGGAAATTATCGGCGATTAGTGGTTCGATGGGAAAGAAAGCTCTCAATGTATCGAGCCTTCTTTCACGCCGCCTGCATGATGATCGTGCTAAAGAAGTTGTGAAACAGCTTCTAGCAACATACAAGCTAAATTATCAATTTAGCTCTTCCATCGCGATGCCAGCATGAAATCCGCATTCGTCTTTGAATAAGTCACAATCTGCATACTCTTGTGGAGAATAGCGGTAGATGTAATAGATCTTGTTGTTAGTGAGGTGAATGTCAGAGATTGTACTGTAGGCACCAATAGATTTGTTTATCATAATTTCAGTGGATTGGTCTGTTTTTCTATAAACAATGCCATGGCCTTTGCGCAATAAGTCGTGTTCCCTTCTGTAACCCGAAGATCCATAGAGTATAAGACTGTTGTCAGAATCGAGCGTTGTTCCTTGCACATAATCATGTTTGTCTAAATTGATGCTCTCAGTAGATTCTCTGATTGCAGATGTAACATTGTACGTTGCGACTATTGCATCTATGTCTTGGTGTTCAGTGCCGTTTATTCCTTTTCGGCGGAGTGCATTACTGACAACCATCAACTTTTCACCCTGCCATTCAATGCCAGCAAGTTTCTTTATGTTGTCAGGGATGCTGTCAACAAACCGATTTGACGATTGACTGTTCATATCCAGCACGGTAACAATTGTTGATGACATGTCTGATATGTCATCAGTGAGATGGTCGTTGAAGTGCTTATTAATGATGGGAAGTGAAACTTTATCAAAGCTATAGGCGACGGCTACTTTTCCATGTTTGCTTATAGAAAAGTCCATGTCGTCCACTACGCTAGAAAACCCAGGAATGATTTGATGGCTTGAGCCAATTGAAAGGTCTTTGTTTAGCTCATACAGAGTTAATCCATATACCTTTGCAAGCAAGAAAAGGTTATCGTTTTTCCATTCTAATTTGGCGTATTCGCCCTCTTTAATAATAGGCTTGTTGTCTTTGTGCAGATCTGCGAAGGTCTCTACGCTAATGTCGGTAGGGGTCCTTGAATAATAAAGAAGATCATGCGCATCTGGTGTGTCAATCAAGGCGCGCTGTTGGACAACTTGGCCTGCTTGGTTTAGCTGGCTTAAATGTAAGCTGTAATCGAAGATGCCCTCTTTGACAGCCTTGAGCAAAAATATTGTATCCCTATCAGAAGTGATAACATCGACCAAAATCTGTCCATCTTCAGCGATATGAGTGAACGATTCCTGTTGATCATGGCAATGTAATGATTGATGCCAGCCACCTGCCCAACTATCGATGTGGTCTGTCAGAGACTCTTTGTCATCTGAAGTCCGGGATATATAACACCAGCTGCCGTCATCATTGACTGAAAGCTGGATTATATCTGACTTATTTGTGTCAGTGAGACTAACTAAGTCGCCACTTGTGTTGTTGTGGTCAGTGTTGTCATCTGTGCTTTCCGTAGGTTGGTCGGTACTTGTAGCGGGAGGCTCTGCTGTAGTTGTTGGACTGTTACTGTCCTTGCTGGAGCTGTCAGATCCACATGCGGAAAGTAGGGTGAGAGACAGAGCTATCAGTATGTTTTTCATGGGTTTCTATTTATTGCAAAAGTTCTATGGTTACGCGAGATAATTTGTTATCTGACGCGTCTTCTGAGTCCGTTATGGTTGAGGCGTATGTGGAGAAGGAGGGCGCAGATATCATGCAAAGGCGCTATGTAAATTGCCATGGCAACCATTGCCTGATACCCGCGGCGTGGCCGTTCCAACCCCATATTACAGTGCCAAGCTACCGATGCCGGATTTTTGCCAGCACAAGGTATTGTCGTTATCACAGGTATGGGTGATCGAACCATCAAAGTCGTAGCGATAGTACAAATGGTTCTCCAACCAGAACAGTTGCGTAATGCTCGAATCACGAGGCAGCTCTAGCTGGGCTCGCTCGGTCAGTTGGCCTTGCTCTCCAACTTCCAAGATAACCGCGTGGCCATAGCTGGTTTGACTGTTGCTATCGACTTGAATGTAGCCACTTTTACCGCCTAACCACAGCTGGCCGCTCGGGCTTATGGCCGCATCGAATACTCGATCTTCTTGGTCGTAATGCAGTACTTTTGAACTGATGGTGGTGCCACTGACGGGGTCTACTTGATAGGCAAAGGCATCCCATTCGAAAGTGCCGCCCGCAGCATTTTCTTTATTATGCAGTGCGTGACCTACCAAGGTAAGAGCATCGTTTTGCCAGAAAACTCGGACCAGTTGATCTGTGACATCGGCCTGACCTATCAGATGCTGATGTTGCAGTTCTCCACTGGGGTTGAGTACGGTTAATGCGATGTCACCGTTGTTGCCCAGGTTGGGATATTGCGCAGAAAAGTGTTGGTTGTATATAGCGGTGTCATTGCCAAACAACTCAAATGCAACCACGACCTCACCATTATCATTCACAGCGAACTCGCTGTGATTGGCCAAGGAGCCGGACCAAAACCAAAGCCAAGTGTAAGCAGGCATGACTTGATGTGACCAGTTGATATCGAAATCCGCATTTAGCTGGTATACCTGCACACCGTAGCTGTGCAGTAATAGATACAGTTGGCCATTCTTTTGAATCAATTGCACCACGCTACTGTCGGGGAACTGAGGGCGATTATTGTCGCTTAAAAAGGTGAGCTCGCTAACAATGATCTCGCCGTCGGAAACATCGTAATACAACTTGTCTTGCTCATTGGGTGTGTGGGTAAACCAGCGCTGGTGTTGCAGGTCTCCGCTGATTGAATAACGACTGAAGCGCAATTCATTGTCGAATAACTCGTGCGGTGAGTCGTTATTTTTTACCGCTTCAATCAGGATTAGCTGCTGGCTGTCGGTGAATTCGATATCCACCAGGGCGATGCCTTCGTCTGGCTGATAGTGCCAGGTTTGCTGCTCGCCGCTGTGGCAGGTCAAACTGTTTTGCCAGCCTTGCTCCCAAGCACTGCCAGCGCGATAGCTGTCGGTTTGTTGTGCATGGCGCTCAATGAAACACCAGTGGCCATCGGCATGTACGGCTAAGTCGGTGTACTGGGATACATAAGCATCGTCGATTTGTTGAGGCTGAATTAAACTGCCGCTGGGCCTGGGCTCTGGTGTTTGCGGCTCGGTCGTATCAGCGGAGTTATTGGAGCTTGAGCCGCCACCACAGGCGCTGAGTAATGCGCCGCACAGCAGGGATGAAATCGTTATTTTTAGTTTATTCATATCATGTCCTGATCGAAAACAACCACCGTCCCGATGGTGTGAAAAAGCCTTGCGGGCCATCCGTTAAATACGGATGCCAGCAAAGGTATCGCGCAATTCCTGCATGCGCAGCCATAAATCGCGGCACTGCAGCGCTGTGAGCTGCGGGCAGGGCACGGCGAAGTTGTCTACGTCAACAAAGTAGGCGTCTGGGCCGTTTTCGATCCCGACGCTCAGGGTGACATGGGAGGCAATGCCAAATAGAAATTGCTGTTGAGCCGCCTGCGCTTGCAGCAGCTCGCGCGCTCGGACAAAACACTCATTGGCCGTCCAGTGCGGTTGTTCCCGTGCCAACTGTTGTTGTTTGCTGGCCAGGTGCTGCATCACCCAGCGCTGCAATTGTACCTGTTCAGGAAAAGCGTGGGCGCGATAACGGCGAATGCACTGTTGCAGGGTTGGATTAATCTCACTGGGCGAGTGAATCAGCGCCGGCAGTTGGTAGCGGCGTTGCGGGCAGCTGATAAGGACAGAAAGCGGGGCTGTATTCATGCATTATTGTGTCGCCAATGCGGTGCCGCCGGCAAGTGCTATCGACCGCCGGGCACCTTTAAAGCACGCAGCGCTTTTTCGCTTTGAATCTGTTGCTTGATCATGCTCGGTCGCAAAGTATGAGAGGTATCGACGCCATTGTGCTCTTGTCGTGCTGACTCGGCATGATGCTGACGCAGCACCTGATTGTGGTGGGCCAGCTCTTGGCTGGTGCTGTGAAATGTCGGTGTAATGGCGCTGTCTACTAGGCTGATCAAAGCTCGGCTGGCTTTCGGATCACTTTTGGCGAGGTAGGCCAAGTCAGTATTACGTTTGCTGGCCAGCTCATGTTGTTGCTGGCGATGTTCCTGTTCCGATAAATGATTAGGCCGTGGCGTTTGTAGCGACTTGGCCCAGGCCGCAGCATTAATGCGGCTTTTGCGCGAATCGTCAGTAATCAGGTCTTTTACCCCTTTAGCCAGTGTGGCGGTTTTGGCAATTAACGAATGCGGTGTCGGATCGAACGCTTTTACGGCACTGAGGTTACGGTCCGATTCCTTTTTATCGATCAGGTTATCGAACACCGGCTTCATCGCATCCGCGTGTTGTTGGCGATCGGCTTTGAGCTTCTCCACATCGCGCTGCGCCAAGCCGGCATCCACGCCGGCCATAATATTGGTGCCAAATGGAACCACATGGCTGACCACCGCTTTGCCGCCGGCTTTGGCCGCTTCGCGAGCGACGTCAGTCTCTTTGTATTTTTGCTTACCAGACTCCTTGGCACGCTTAAACATATTGGCCTGATCGACGGAGCGGTCCACCTGGTAGTTAAAACGCACGTCCAGCATGGCATGCGCTAGGGTGCGCGAGTCGGATGCTTCTCCAGCAACGGGCGACATGCCTTGGCCGATTTCGCGATGGATGTCTGCCATGCGTTTGCCCTTGGCCGACATATCGGTCATTTCGATATCCATCGGGCCGTTATGGCCAGTTTGTACGCTGCGCCGGACTGGGCTGTGCTGGTTGGACGACGATTTGCCCGACATATCCGTCATTTCGATTTCTTGTGGTTCTGGCATATGAACTCTCCCTGTCACTGCGGCGTTCTACGAGCGAGTTGAACATCAGGCAGAAAGCATGCCGAAAACTTGGGTGCGAACGGTGGGTGGCGCTTTGGCTGTGTAAATGGTGGGCAATGAGTCAGCGGGAGGTATACAAGCCAGTGGTGAGTGCGTGGCTTCATTGTTCACTGAGCCGGCGCAAGTCGTGCAGCATTATTCTGTGGAAAGTTAAGTAGGAGACTTCTTATGCGTTTTGATAGAAGGCGATAACAAACTTGGGTCGCAATTGCGTTAGCTGCGACCCGGTCAAGCGAGACCCGGTCAGGCCCAGGCCCAGTCAGGCGAGACCCAGATGCACCAAGCTCATGTACAGGGTGGTGCCACCGACAATGCTCAGCAGTGCTTGGCGGAACAGCAGATGCAGTAAGGCCACCAACAGCAAGCACACCAGCTGCGGTAAAAAGTCCGCGCTTAAAGCCACATCCGTTTTGAAAGAATACAGCACCAAGAGCACCATAATCATGGGCGGCAAATACCGCCCCAAATGCACCAGCAGTGGGTGGTCTGCGACCTTGTGCAACAGCACAAAGGGCAGCACGCGCGTAGCAAAGGTGGCCAACGCCAGCACGGCAATGACCGGCATTAATTGCAGAAATGATTCCATCAATACGCCTTAACGACTGGCGCGCTGCATCATCAGCACGCACAGGCTTAACAAAATAGCGATCAGCAGCATGTGATCGCGGCTAATCAGCAACAAGGTTCCCAAGCCAATGCTCAACGCCAGCCAGAACGGCCACGGCTCGCGAATGTGTTTGTACTGCTCGATGGTGAGCACCATAAATAGCGCTGGCAAAACAAACTCAATACCTGCGGTAGAAAAACTCATTTGGCTGCCAATAAAAGCGCCAATGGTGCAGCCCAGCACCCAATACGCGTGATTAAACGCCGCCAAGCGGAACTGCAGCTTGCCCTCATCGATGTTGCTGGGAACGGAAGTCGATGACAGCAGCGAATAGGTTTCATCCGTCAGGCTGAATATCTGGTACCAGCGCCGCCAACCGCGATTTTTGAGCCCCTTCACCAACGACAAACCATAAAAAATATGGCGTGCATTTAACAATAAGGTGGCAATCACCATTTCGAGCAGGCCAGCCTGATTGGCCAGCAATCCCACCGCCAGAAATTGCCCGGCACCGGCGTACATAAACAGGCTCATGGCGGTGGCGTAAAGCCAGTGATGGTCCAGCTCGGTGAACAACATGCCGAAGGCAATACCGAGCGGCAGATAACCGAACATCACCGGTAACGAGGTGCGCAGAGCCAGTTGATTGACAGACGAAAGATGCACTAAACAACGACCATGGACAGCAAAAAGGCGGCGATGATAGTGATGTAATTACGCCGACGCAATGTGCTTTTCTGGTACTCAGGTATGGCACCAGAAAAGTCAGCTTAGCGGTCTATCAGGTTGGGACTGGTCTACCAGGTTAGCGCTTGGCCAACAGCAGCGATTGCCTCTTACTACCTACAGCCATGGCATAGGGTTTATACGAAGGGCACTATGATGCCCACTGCGCACAGAGCAAGGACGGTCAAGGCCATATAACAAGCGCTGCTGATCCGTCGCATTGAGCGATGCTCAACCGTATTGGATTCCAGTTCAATCGGCGGCAAACCCGCTTCAATACGCGCCTTGTTTTCTTGCTGCAGAACCTGAGCTTTATAGGCACGAAGCTCGGCTTGCTGGATGTCATAGTGTTGCAGCAGGTCCGCAGATGGCAGGCGCTTTTGGCGCGTTTTCATCCAGGTTCCCGCATTGGCCAGCGTGATGGGCTGAGCCGTTAGCGTGGGTGCAGGGTCAGGCATGGGGTGGTCCGGTGAATCCCTAATAAATTATCAGCGCATACTAGCAAAACTACTGTCGTATCGTTAGCCGCAAATCGTGCCTCAGGCTAGATAAAAACCGCAATTTGCTGACATTTGTGATCAAATCGTCGAAATCGAACATCAAATGTGGGTGTTGCACGGGTTGATCTGCAGAGGAATCCAGCAAACTGACATTGCCAACGGACAAACTGGCGAAGCTCGACGCTGAGTGTTGGGTATAAGTTCTGTTGTCACTACCTATGGTATAAACCGCAGCTGAGCGGGTGTAGTGCCGATACGAAAAAGTGTATATAATCCACGGCCTTACGCCACTGACAGCCCAGTCAGTTGGCCATCCGCCCGTAGCTCAGCTGGATAGAGCGCTGCCCTCCGGAGGCAGAGGTCAGAGGTTCGAATCCTCTCGGGCGGGCCATTTCGTATGCTTTCCTCGAAGTCTCACACTTCAGCTTATTACCACGCTTTAACAAAGAACTTCAGACTTAGCCCGTGCTGGATGAGAAGCTCTGATAGGTTCGACCAATGGCCCGGAGCCATTGAGTCCGCCGCAGGCGCCCGGAGGGTGAAGGGCAAGATGCCCGAAAGACTATCCTCTCGCATAATCTTCTCGAAGCATTCCACCTCCGAAAACTCCCAAGCTTCTCTAAAAACCTCAGGCTTAGCCCGTGATGGATGAGAAGCTCTGATAGGTTCGACTCGTAGCGAGCTTGCGAGCGCAGAGAAAATCGGAGCATGCGACGATGGGCCGAAGGCCGACAGTCATCCGCTCGGGCGGGTCATTTCTCCTTGCTTCTCCGTGGGCTGTAAATGATCCGGCGGCCATTTCCCGTCTAATCTCAAACCACCCAAAAGGCCTTTACGAGGATAGGTGCATGGAATCACTGTATCAGCAGTTAGGTGGAGCGGCAGCCGTCGAGGCGGCGGTGGACGGCTTTTACAACAAGGTGTTGGCGGATGATCGCTTGCGCCACTTTTTCGAAGGCGTCGATATGAGTCGTCAGGCGGCCCATCAAAAACGCTTTTTAACCTATGCCTTTGGTGGCAGTGAGCATTACCCCGGCAAGTCCATGCGCCAGGCCCATCAGCGTTTGGTCGACGATATGGGCTTAGCGGATCAGCACTTTGATGCGGTGGTGGAAAATTTGGCTGCGACCTTAGAAGAGCTATCCGTGCCGGCGGAGCTGATTCAGCAGGTGGCGGGCATTGCTGAATCCATTCGTGATGAGGTGTTGTGTCGTTAGGGCGGTGTGACAGGTCGTTGTTTGATAATAAATAACGACCCAGTTCGCAGTTTTACCTGCCAGGTCTCGCAGGGCCCTTGTGCTGATTAGGGTTGTACGAATAATGATCAGCCCTGTTTTTTCAAGAGACCGCCATGAAGTCAGTATCTCCCTTATTTGTTGTTGCATTATCTTCGTTATTAGCCGCATGTGGCGGTAGCAGCGATTCAGGACGTGATGGTGCAAATGACCAAGAAACTCCAAGCACTGGGACAGATACCGACCAAGGAGGCACTACCGATAGTGCAGGTGATGATACGACCACTCCCGATACTTCTACAGGCGATACTGGCGCTTCAGATAACGGCTCCGAAGACGACGGCGATGACGATACAGGGACTGGCTCTGGTGATGGAAGCAGCTCAGGAGATGACCAAGGCGATAACCCTGACAACAACACGGGAACCGACGGTGACACTGGCTCTGGAGACAATCAAACGGGCGACAACGGTGACACTGATAGTGGTAGCGGCAATGAGACGGATGATGGCAGTGACCAAGACGCGGATGGCAGCGACTCAGACGATAATGACGACAGCACAGCCGACGCAAACAGCCTGACCTTGGCACCGGCCGTGAGCCAGGGTGGCTATGTGTATCAGCCTCAGTATGCTGATGTGGCTGCCGGTGCTCAATTTCAAGCTGTACAGTTGCCAGCTTGGGCGAAACTCAACGCCACCACTGGCGCTATTTCTGGTATTGCCGGCAGCGCTGGTGATCAGGTGATAGAGGTTGAAGCGGTGCAAGGTGAAGTGCACAGCCGTTATCGCGGTACTCTGACGATCGAAGCCGCAGAGGCTTATCAAAGCAACGATAAAATCGACTTTTACGCCCGCAACTACGACGGCCAAGCACGTACTCTGCGCAATGATTTACGCGGCGAATTGGCTGGTGAAATTCAATTTGTGCAGTCGCATTCAGTAGCACCGGCTGGCAACTTTCAGCGCAATACTGGCGATGAGACTCAAAGCCGCTATATGCCGCGTTTAGTGGCCCAGCGTGATGCCTTGGTGTTGTTTTTCCCGCATCAAAGTCAGGCTTCTGTGACCTCGGCTGAAGCGGATTTGCTGGTCAATGGTCAGCTAATAGAAACGCTGACGCTAAAACATCCAAATACCTTGCCCGATGCCGACGTGGCGGCCAGTCAAGTGACCTACTCCAAGCAAGCCTGGTGGGGAATTATCCCCTGGCAACATGTTCGCAATGGCATGGAATTGCGTTTTCGCTATAACGGCCAGCAAGGCGACTTGAGTGCCAGCGATATCGATGTAGGTTTGGCTACGCAGCTGATTCTGCAAAACGTTCGAGTTGGTATGCTAACCGCTCCACCGGCGTCCTCGGATGATCATTTTGCTTCTAACGATCCTGTGTTGGCCGCAGCGGATTATTTTCAAACAATGCCGGTTTCACGTTTGGTGGTAGCGAACTACGCCGATATTCAGCTCAATAAGGTGATGATTGCCGACGGCACCATTTACGACAGCAGCAGTGCCGATGATGGCGATGTGTACAGTGGTGATATGCGCGAGAACGTGGCTAAGTCGCAAATCAGTGTTGGCATTAATATGGCCAACTTTGGTTACAGCAGCCATAAAATGGACCAGGGTTATCCCCATGTGTTTAAGCAAATTACCAATCACCACGCTCAGGGCCAATATCAAAATGGTGTTATTAAACACGGCCTGAGCGGTGGTAACGGCATAGGCACCCTGTATGCCACAGCGGGTAATGAAGCCAGCCACGAGTGGGGTCATGCCTATGGTATTGGCCATTACCCCGGTCAAGATCTGACAACAGATGGACGTTGGGCCGTGCACCATGCCGACAGTGGCTGGGGCTATATTGCTCATCGTAAGCATTTGCGCACCGGCGTAGTGAGCGTTGATGACAATGGCCAGATGAGCTTTAACAAAGATTCTATGTCAGGCGGCTGGGACGCTTCGCCACTGTCACGCTACACCCATTACACGGGCTACAGTGCCCGTTTAATTCAAAACAATTTGGAGCAGTTCCCGCTGGCGGATAGCAGCTTTAGCAGCGGCTATAAGCGTTGGGATATTACCACAGGTAGCTATCAAAATTATGATGATAACCGCCCAGTACCCACTCAGGTGGGGGTTGCCGTGGCGACCTTATTGGGGGCTTATGATCCAGACAACAATAGCGCGGTTATCTACCCAGTGTTTCATGGTAACTATGGCAATGTGTTTGACTTGGCGGCGCCAGCCAGCAGTGGCGATGCTTGCTGGTTAAAGGTCAGTAACGGCAATAATGAATCGCGTTTGATTGCCGTGTCAGCCACTCGCCACGATGCCGGTACGGTGAATCAGCTGCATATAAATATCGACGCCGCATTTCGCCCAACTCGTGCGCAGCTGTACTGTCGTAAAAACGGCAGTGAAGTTGAGCTGACCAGCACGGATTTTGATGGTCAGATTCCTACCTTGCCGGAAGTGGGCTTGGCAGGTCAGGATCATGGTTATGCAAGTTTAAAAGCCCGTGATCTGGCTGCCATTGAGCAGGGCCTAGCGGCGCAAAGCCAAGACTTAAGCTTATTGTCAGACGAGCTGCAGCAGCTGATTAACAGCTATGACAGCAGTGAGTTATTAGCCAGTTTGTCGCTGCAATCGGCCGTACGTTTGCAGAACTGGATGAACCTGCAACAGGCGGCCAATGCAGTGGACGTGTTGCTGCAACATGCCAGTGCTAAGCAATTTTCCAATGCTGAAACAGCCGCGCGTTTGCAGCTGCATTTGAGTGAATCCGGGCTGGCCAAAAACCAGGTCGCCACTTTGCAGGGACAAGCCATTTCTGGTGACGGTGTAATTTTTGATGTGCAGGGCTCACAGCTGATCCTGACCACTGGCAGTGCCAATGACAGTTCACCGACTTGGTTAATGGATGCCATTGGACGCTTGCACCCTGTTGCTAGCCCATGGCTGTGCGCTGAGCCGAGTGATAGTGGTGTGGCACTAAATGCCTGCCAGATTACAAATTCGGCCCAGCGCTGGCAGTACGACAGTAATGAGCAGTTGAAAAATGAGCAGTCAGGCAAGTGTCTCGATTATGCCCGTACCTCCGGCACTCTGATTTCCTACTCGTGTCATGGTGGCAGCAACCAGCGCTGGCAAGGTGTACTGAGTAGTGACGAACCTTGGCTGGCAATGCTGGGTAGTGAGGCTTTGCAGTCGGTTTGGCAACACCTGCGTCAATAAATAGATGTAAATAAAAAACGGCGCCGAGGCGCCGTTTTTTATTCGCCTGTCATTAGGCGTATTCAATGCCATCGACATCCAAGCTGACGCAGGTACCTGCGTTGCCAGCGAGAATGTCTGACAAATCATTTAAGCGGCCAATAGCGGCCATTTTTCCGGTGGCTTTTACAAACTCACAGGCGCCTTGTACTTTTGGCCCCATGGAGCCGGCGGCAAAATCCATCGCTGCCAGCGCATCGGGATGAGCGCGGCGAATGGCGCGCTGCTCGGGCGTGCCAAAATCTACGCACACTTCAGGGACGTCGGTGAGCATCACAAAGGCATCGGCATCCAGTTGGCGTGACAATAAGCCGCTGGCGAGGTCTTTATCGATCACCGCTTCAACACCGTGCAAATGACCCTGCTCATCAAAGCTGACGGGAATACCACCGCCGCCAGCACAAATCACGATGACACCTTTTTCCACTAATAAGCGGATGGTGTCGATTTCGATAATGCGCTGCGGTCTAGGCGATGGTACGACACGGCGCACCTTATCGCCGTCGGCGGCCAGGCTCCAGCCTTTATCGGCGGCCAGTGCCTCGGCTTCAGCGGCTGTGTACACAGGTCCAATCGGCTTGGTTGGGTGCTGAAAAGCCGGGTCATTTTGATCCACCACAATTTGCGTTAGCAGGGTGACAATGTGATCGTCTTTCGGCACCACGTTGCCCAGCTCTTGCTCGATCATGTAGCCAATCATGCCGACGCTTTCTGCGCCTAATACATCCAGCGGAAAAGCCGAACCTTGCTCATAAGCTGCGTCCATTAATGCCAACAGGCCCACTTGCGGGCCGTTGCCATGGGCGATCACCAGCTCATGCTCGGCGTGAACGGCAGCCAAGGCTTTTACTGCCTGGCGCACGTTATCACGTTGGTTATCGGCGTTCAGTGCTTGGCCGCGTTGCAATAATGCATTGCCCCCAAGGGCGACGACGATTCTCATATCGGCCTCCTAATTATTGGGCTAATTTATTGAGCTAGTTTATTGGCCTAAAGTGGCAACGAGTAAGGCTTTAATGGCGTGCATGCGATTCTCTGCTTGCTCAAATTGAATGGCGGCCGGCGATTCAAATACATCTTCGGTCACTTCCATGGCACTGAGGCCGAAGCGCTCTTCAATTTTGCGGCCGACCTCGGTTTCCAAGTTATGGAACGCTGGCAGGCAGTGCATGAATTTCACCATCGGATTGCCGCTGGCTTGCATCAGTTCCGCATTGACCTGATAGGGCTTGAGTAAATCGATACGCTGTTGCCAAACGTCGTCGGATTCGCCCATCGATACCCACACATCGGTGTGCACAAAGTCGGCACCTTTAACGCCTTCTTGTGGGTCTTCAGTGATGGTGAGTTTGGCGTTGTAGCGAGCTTCGATTTCGCGAGCAGCGGCAATGTACTCTTCTTCCGGCCACAGTTCTTTCGGTGCAGCAATGCGCACATCCATGCCCATTAAACAGCCAGCAATCATCAGTGAGTGGCCCATGTTCGAGCGCGCGTCACCGCTGTAGCAATAGCTGATTTCGTGCCATGGTTTGTTGTTGCTGTATTCACGCATGGTCATTAAATCGGCCACCATTTGCGTGGGGTGGAATTCATCGGTCAGGCCGTTAAATACCGGTACCCCAGCGTGTTCTGCCAGCTGTTCGGCGATGGTCTGGCCGAAACCACGGTACTCAATGGCGTCGTACAAACGCCCCAATACACGCGCGGTATCGCGTACCGATTCTTTTTTACCCATGTGTGAGCCGGTTGGGTCCAGATAGGTCACGTTAGCGCCTTGGTCGTAAGCGGCCACTTCAAATGAGCAGCGTGTACGAGTGGACGACTTTTCAAAAATCAGTGCGATGTTTTTACCCGTTAGGTGTTTTACTTCTGAACCAGCGTATTTAGCGCGTTTTAAATCGCGGGCTAAATCGAGCAAGAACATCATGTCGCGTTGGCTGAAGTCGAGTAATTTTAAAAAGCTACGGTTACGCAGGTTAAAAGCCATGATTTCGTCTCCACGGGGTCGTGCCCCGGTCTGCGCAGACGCTAAGCGATAGCGCCTGCAAGAAAATTTGTGTTATTGGGCGAGCATTAAAACGACACTGCTTCGCGTTCGATCGGACAAGTCATGCAGTGGCCACCGCCGCGGCCGCGGCCGAGTTCAGCCGAATTAATGGTGATGACTTCGATGCCGGCTTTGCGCAGTAAATCGTTGGTGTAGACGTTGCGGTCATACGCCACCACCACGCCAGGTTCCAGCGCTACCACGTTGTTGCCATCGTCCCATTGCTCGCGCTCACGCTCGTAGCTGTCGCCGCCGGTGGTGACAACGTGCAATCTATCGAGGCCTAAGCAGTCGGCTACCACGTCGTATAAGTGGCCGGATTCTTCGGTCAGATCGAGCTTGTCGCCGTCGCCTGGGCGTAAAGAGAAGCAATGAATTTGGTCACACACTTCTTGGTAGGCGGTGGCTTTGTCGATGTCACACAGCGAGAACACAGTGTCTAGGTGCATGGCGGCGCGAGACCGAGGCATCTGACACGCGACCACGCGCTCGGCGGCGCCGGCAGCAAACAAGGCTTTGGCCACCTGACCCACGGCTTGGCGAGTGGTGCGCTCACCCATGCCAATAAGCACGCAGCCATTGCCGATTGGCATCACATCGCCGCCTTCTAGGGTCGCCAGACCATGGTCTTCGTCCGGATCTCCCCACCAGATGCTGAATTCTTTGTCAGCAAAGAAGGGGTGGAATTTGTATATAGCCGCGGTGAGCAGCGTTTCTTGTCGACGCGCAGGCCAGAACATCGGGTTGAGCGTGACACCGCCATAAATCCAACAGCTGGTATCGCGGGTAAAGGTGCTGTTGGGCAGCGGTGCCAATAAATACGCTTCTTCATTGGTGTAGCGAGCGAAAATATTGTCGTGCATAAAGGGTGTTTCTGCCGCCAATACGCCACCAATTAAATGCTGCGCTAGCTGCGCCGCAGGCAGCTCGTTGAGCCAACCACGAAACTCGTCTTTGAGTACTTCACCGACAATATTGGCAGTGATCTTATGCTCCAAAATGTATTGGCGCCCAGCATCGGTGGCGACCACGTCGGCCAGCAAGTCGTGCATTTCCAATACATTGACGTCACGCGCGCGCATTTTGTCGACAAAGTCGCGGTGGTCTTCGCGCGCGCGTTTTACCCAAATCACATCGTCATACAGCAGGTCACCGCAGTTGGTTGGGGTGAGGCGCTCGTGTGCCAGCCCTGGCGTGCAGACCATGACTGTTTTTAATTTGCCAACTTCGGAGTTGGCGCCCATCAATTTACTCATAGTTATCACCTAATCATGCTATGTGGTTCAAATCATGGTGCCGACGCTCAGTACGGCCATCAGGAAGACGGTCAGTACGAGCAGCAGTGGCCACATAAATTTGAGCCAGGTTTCATACGGCACACGACCAATTGCCAGGCCACCCATCACCACGGCAAATGTCGGATTAATCATATTGACCAGACCACTGGCGGACTGGAATGCAGTCACTACCAAGTCACGGCTGACGCCAGCAAAATCCCCCAGCGGCGCCATGATCGGCATGCTGAGTACGGCCAAGCCAGAGGACGATGGCACTAGGAAAGACATGGCGACTTCGATCCAATACACCACGTTAATAAAGACGATGGGCGACAGGTCAGCCACCAGCCCTTCAGACCAGGCCAGTGCGGTGTCGCTTAAATGTCCGGCGTCCATGATCACCACAATGCCTCGCGCCAGACCAATGATCAGCGCAACGCCGAGCAAATCGCGGGCACCATCAACAAAGTTATCGACCAAGTCTTGCTCTTTCATGCGATTGACCAAGCCAACGACAATCGCGGCAACAATAAACAGCGCCGCCATGCGCGCCATCCACCAACCGGCGACGGCCACGCCCCAGATCATGATGGCAAACACCAGTGCGAACAGAATCAGAGTAATGTCTTCTTTTAAGGTCATTTCCTGCGAGTGGCGGTCGGCACTGTTGCGCAGAAAGTGTTTTTTGTTGTCTTCGTGTTTGTCTTTGACCAGCGAGTGGCTCATGTCGGCACGCACTCGCGCAGCGTAGCGCATGACGTAAATCACGCAGATCAGCCAGCCACCACCGAGAATAAACAGACGCAATCCCAGCCCTTCGGTAAAGGCAATGCCAGCGGCGTCGGAGGCAATCACGGTTGCGAATGGGTTGATAGTGGAGCCAAGTGTGCCGATGGCGCAGCCCAGCATGATGACGGCAACGGCAGTGACGGTGTCATAACCGGCGCGCAGCATGATGGGAATTAAGATGGCGTAAAACGCTAGCGACTCCTCAGCCATGCCATAGACAGTGCCGCCGGCGGCAAACAGCGCCATCAGAATTGGAATCAGCCACTGCTCTCGCCCTTCGAATACATCCATGATGCGTTGGATGCCATGGTCGATGGCACCGGTTGCGTTGACCACACCGAGAAAGCCACCCAGCATCAACACAAACAAGGCAACGTCGATGGCACCGGCTTCGTAGCTGTCACTGTCATAGAAGCCGTTGATGGGCGCCAAGGCAATTTCTTCCAAGCCTTGGGGATTGGACTCGACGGGAGCAAAGCTGCCAGGCACAGGCACGTCTTTGCCCAGTTCTTCATTATGCACACGTTCGTATTGCCCGACGGGCACCACCCATGTCAGGGCGGCCATCAGGGCAATCAGTGCGAACAAAATAGTAAACGCACTGGGGAAGCGGAAGCCTTTCATATCTCCTCCAACTGTTATTCGTTTTTATCGACTGGGTTCGCGCAGAACCGCAGCTTTGTTGTGACCAAGGTGTAACGTAAAAACGATATAGAGAAGCGACGAAAAAGAAGATGACTTGAGTCATCAGAAGCATCGCAGAAATGATCTGGTGGGTTATATGTGAGCGGTATCGGAATAAATCGTGATGTGCGTCAATGGCAGCCAGCAGCATGTCTCAGAATTTAATTTAGACAGCTATGTCAGGTTGGCTTGATATGCCGTGTTTTGATGCGGCTTGTGTTGTCTCTATTACGGGTTGAATCTTATGGCAACCATAATTGACCTCATTTCTCATAGGGATTTTGAGCTGGCGCGACGAATTGTTATTGGTGTTTTTGCTGGTGCATTCTGCAGTACTTTCTGCCGGTGCGTTTTTGAGGGGTTTTCTGTGCTTTAGGTGAATGGCTGGAGTATCGATAAGCTGTCCTTAACAATGCTTATATAGGTGGTTAGGTTATAAGGTTATGGTTGTCAATGTTGCAGGTAAGGCTCTGGTTTTATGTTGTCATGAATCGAAGGTGTCTCTATTGTTAGATTTTTCCAGTTCTTTGTACCAGTAGTCTAAAACCTCATCTGTCAGTTTCTCTTCGATGATTGCGGCTTCCGGTGTAGGGCAAAAAATAGTGATTTTGAATTTATTTTTTCCTAAGTCGGTTGTTGAAACACTGACGCTCACATCTGGTCCTGACAATGTTACTCCCATGCGTGTTTCTAACATGGAATTATACCGCTTTGCGACTTCCTCAAACGGCTGACAGTACTCGTGTGCTCTGTGTTTTATGAAAGATTTAATCGGAATTAGATTTACGTTCTCTGCATCTCTGATAATAGAGAAGGTGTGGTTGACGTAGCGGCG
The DNA here is from genome assembly GCF_002237535.1 of Bacterioplanes sanyensis. Taxonomy (GTDB): domain Bacteria; phylum Pseudomonadota; class Gammaproteobacteria; order Pseudomonadales; family Oceanobacteraceae; genus Bacterioplanes; species Bacterioplanes sanyensis_A. Next base: position 485,630 of record NZ_CP022530.1, on the reverse strand, counting down.
CATGTAGTTGAGGTTTTGAATGGTGCCGGTGACAAAGAGGTTGTTGGGGATGATTAATGTACGACCTGTGTAGCCATAACTTCCTGATTCAATGTCTACCTCCAGGAGCTTTGTTGTCATCCAGTCGCTGCTAACCACTTCGCCATATTGATGATTCACTTTGATCCAATCGCCAATGCTGAAGATACGAGAGCTGGCTTGATAAACGGCCCCAAGAAAACACTGAATGAACTCTCTGGTGGCGATGATCAATGCCACAGTAAACGTTGCAATGGACAGCGCAGCAAAACGGAGTTCAGATAACCAGATGACGATAAGTCCAACCACGATCGCAGTAGTGGTGATGTTTCGCGCCAGATTGATCCAGCGGCGATTTATATCAGACTCTCCAGTGGGAATCTTAGGTAGGAACTTAACGCTGGCCCAACGCAATAGTAGTGCAACGACTAAAAATGCAATGGAAGCCAGTGCTTTGTATTCAAACGAAGACTCGTTCATGTATCTTCCTCAGGATTAATCTAACACCGCGTTAATATCACTTAAGTGTAGACGGTGTTATGGTGAGAAGCTTTCTGAGTTTCTGTCAATGTGAACAGCTTCAATACCTTCAGAAGGAAGAATGACACTTTATTTCCGGGAAGTTCAGTTCGCTCTAATATTTACAGCTATGCGTAATGGATAGCGGCATTGGTTTATGCCCAAATAGACGGTGAATTTTTTTTTGTCCATCAAGAAATGGGCAGAAATGAAGACATTACTTTCCTACGACCAGTTCCGTGGACAACATGGTTCCAGTATTACCATCGAGCCAGTGCAGCGCTGTATCTGTTAGGTGCAACGGCAATAAACAGTCTTGCCAACTACCGCGCTGGCGATAGCGTCCTGGGGTTGTGTGAAATGCCTGTTTAAAAGCGCGATGAAATTGAATATCGGATTCAAAGCCGCACTGCCGGGCAATATCTGCCTGGCGCTCGCAGCTATAAACCAACAACCAAGCGGCGCGGCATAGACGTCGTTGGCGTACGTAATACGCCAAGGTAATGTCCAGTTCAGCAAACGCACGTTGCAACTGCCAACGACTGCAACCGGCCACACTGGCTAAGCCAGTGAGAGTTAAATTGCCTTCTAACTGGCCTTCAACTGCTTCCAAAACACGGGCCACACGGCGCTGTTGCAGCGGAGTTAAGCGGTTCGCCAGCGCCATAGCCGCTCCTTTTGCTGATCGTATAGCCACTGCACTGCCAAGGTGGCTGCCCAGGCTGGAATGATTAATAACAAGGTTCCAGCGACGCCCTGGGTTTGAAAGCCAACGATGCCCATGCCCCAACACACCAACACCCATTGAATGACATACAAGGACGTCACTCGCTGGCTGCAGTAGCGCCAGGCGGACATCAGTGCGTCTGGGTAGTGCCAACGCACTGAACATTGAATTAACCACAGCGCCAGCAGCGTAATACCGAGCAAATACAGGGTGCCGCCGGGTCCGTGATGAAAAAAGTTACCCATATGCAGCGCGGCATCGTAGCGATATAAGGCAAAACCGAGCGCCATACTTAGGCCTCCTATCCATGGCAGTGCGCGCACACATTGCTGTGGGCTTTGTCGCCACCATTGCCCCAACGCGGCGCCAAAAAAGATAAAACTGGCCCACGGCAGCATCGGAAAATAGACCTGATAGTCATGGCCAGCGAACAGCTTTAAAACGTAATGCTCAGCATCGATCCATTGCCGCAGCCAAGGTGTCATCAGGGCGATGACAATGCCGACCACACACCAATGCAGAGCGCTGGTTATGACGCACTGCAGCAAGGCATACAGCGCCAGTGTTAGTCCGGCCAGCTGTAAAATGTCGCCGGTGGATAGCAAGTACAATTGCTGACCAACCGACAGCGGCGCTTGCCAGCCATACGCCTGAATAAATGCCTCTGGTAACACGCCGGCATGCAAGGGCAGCAAAAACTTCAGCGCATTCATGAGATAGCCCAAGGCGATTAATTGCACTGACCGTATTAAATGCTCGCTGGTCGACTTATGGCGAGCCAGCTGCAATGACATGCCCATAAACAGCAAAAAAGCGGCGGTACCTTTGCCCAGCGTGTGTAGCAGGTGGCCCAGCCAAGTACTGCCTTGGGTGTCGACGCTGGCGTACATCCACATCACATGCACACACACCATTACCATTACGGCCAAGCCGCGGCCAATATCGACCGCTTCTATGCGCTCGTTCATGCTCTCTCCTTATTGCTGAATGTATTCACGGTTAAGCGGTTTGTTTTAACGTGGCGGTTTTATGCTGTGCTTTCGGACAGCCTTCGCACAGTTCGCCGTCTTCGGTTAAATAATGGAAACAGCAGCTGCCGCGTTGCATGCGCCAGCCTTGTTGTTGATTTAAGAAAATCAGATCGCGACGGCCTGCCAGCGGCTGCTGTGCCAGCACCGCCTGTTGCCAATCTTGCCCATAGCGATACCAAGCATCGGCGTCGCGCGCCGCATGCCAGCCGGCTTGCAGACCCAGCCACAATAAATCCGCCAACAGCCCCCACAGCGATTTACTTTTTAATGGCAATAACCTTTGCAACAGGGTTTGCGCCTGCTGGGCGAACTGCTGCAAATGTTGCCCTTGTTCAGTGATGCGCACCGACAAGGGCAGCGCGCTTGGTTGTGCTGGTAGTTCGCGCACGCCATACACGCTGCCGTGCTGACAGCCTTGTTGCAGGCCATCGAGTGGCAGCAGGGCGTGAGCGTCGTGCACCGCAGCCAGAGAGGCGTACACAGGTTGCCACAGCAATAAGGTCCAGCAGCGGTGGTGGCGGTAAACCGATGGACTGTTTACATGTGCTGCGTGCACCCGCTCGACCATAGCCGCGACGCTGTCAGGCTGTGACAGCGACACCCACAGCGGCGCCTGTTGGCTGAGGCTGATGGCCGCATGCCAATGCCTCAACCAATGTGGCTGCTCAGTCAACGCAGGGCTCCAGGGCATACGCCGCTAGCGGGTTTTTTAGCGTGCCGGCAAACACCAAGCTGCCAGCTGGGTCAGTTAAATCGACCATTTGTCGGTGGTTACGCAGCTGCAAACGATTCAGGCAGGAGTGGTCGAACTCCGCGCAGAATAGATCGTAATGCGCAAAGCGCTGTTGCAACTCTGGGTGCTGCGCTTGATAGCGCTGTGCCACTTCAGCCACGGTGCGCCAGAATGTGTCTTCGTCCATCACATCGGCTTGCCATAACTGCTGGCTTAAGTAGCGGAAAACTCCGTCAAAAACGTCGGTGAATATCGACAGCAACTCCTTGTCTTCTGGCATGGAAATGCGAATGCGCTCGACCTCTGCTGGCAAGGCTTGCTCGCTGTTTAATAAACACACTTCCTCGCCGATGTCCTTCATCAGGGCCCGCACGGGAACGCCGTTTTCCATAATCAGAATCAGGTTTTCGCCGTGCGGCATAAACACCAGTTTGTGGGCGTAAAAACAATGCAGCAGTGGTACAAAGTAGGCTTCTAAATAGGCGGTTAACCAAGCTTTGGCACTCAGGCCGCTGGTTTTAATCCACTGCGCAGCCAGCGAATGGCCGTGTTTATCTTGGTGCAGCAGTGCTGCCATAGTGGTGAGTGTTTGGCCAGGCTTGAGCAGCGCCACTGGGCTTTCGCGCCATAGTCCTGCGAGGGTTTTCTTAAATGGATGGTCGCTGAGTTCGGCGTCATTAAAAAAGGGTTGTTGATAGCCGACGGCGCATATTTCACGCAACAAAGTGAAACCACTGGCTTGCAATTGAGCATCGTTATTGAGCTTTTGATACAGCCAATCGTTAATCGCGGGGGTCACTTTCATGTACTGCGCCGACAAGCCCCGCACAAACCCCATGTTGATCACCGACAACGCTGTTTTGACATAATTGCGTTGTGGGTAGGAGCGATTAAAAAAGGTACGAATGGATTGCTGAGCCTGATAATAATCATCGCCATGACCCAACATGACCAATCGCTGTTGCGCTAATTCGGCGGCGTAAATAGAAGCCAATTTATGCTGCCATTGCCACGGGTGCGCGGGAATCAGCACATAGTCAGATAAAGACAAACCTTGCTCAGCCAGCTGCTGTTGAAAGCGTGCCAGCGTGGTGGCATCAAACTCTTGCTCCAGCCACTGTTGATAGTCCATTTCTGGCAGGTGCGATAAACACACAAAGTCGCGATGAGCGGCCAGCCACACCAAACGCATGACGCTTCCGCTTTCTGGCGCGCGGGTGCGTAAATCGGTTTGATCAAACCCAAGGCGGCCATTGTTGGCAATAAAGGCCGGGTGACCTTCGCTCATGGCGGCTTCTAAGGTTTGAAAATCGGCCTGTGCCAACTGCTCGCAGGTTAAGCCTGGTCTGGCCAGTTTATAAGCGCGCCCGTACAGGGTATTCGCCAGCTCTTCCAAATAGCCATTTAGCTGCTGCTGAGATAATCCCAGCTGGGACTGAAATTCCACCACCCACTGCACGGCATCGAGGGCGCACGGCTGCTGGTTATGCCAGCGTTGAATCGAGCCGGGCTCAATGCACCAGTGCTCCAGCGCCATTTTTCGCGCTTTAAACTGATACCGGGCGGCGCCGCTAACCAGCTGATAGCCGCCATCAATGGCCTCTGGCGTAATCAGACGTTCATGCGCGGCTTCACTGATGCATTTGGCCACTTGCTCGGCATTGGCTTGGCGCCAAATCTCGCTAGTGAGTGGTTCGCATGCCCGCTGTGGTTGGTGACGCAGTGACAACGCATGCTGTGGTGCATCGCCATCGCATTGCTGTAATTGCAACGCGTGATCGAAGTCGCGGCGCTGGCACAGGCCAATAAATGCGTGTTTATGGCCAAGGTCGACAGGGCCGTGATGACGAAAACCAAAGCGGCTGTTGAGAGTATGAATGGCATGATTGCGTGCATCGGGCTCGACCACCACACGCGAATGTCCCTGTGCAAACAGCCCTGCCATGACCGTGGCAAACACATGACGACTAAACCCGGCAATGGGCTGCTGAGCCGGTGCCAATAATAAATGCATGCCGATATCACCGTCACCTGCTTGGTAGTGCTCAGCCAATACAGAGGTCGGGTCATAGGTTTCTACCACAAAGGCCGGTGTACCTTGATGCAACCCCAGCGAAAGCGTATGGCCTTGCTGTTGCAGCGTTTGATACTCCTGCGCCAGCGCCGCCAAGCTGAAATCCTGATACCCCCAAAAATGGGCATAAGGTTGGGTTACCCATTGATGAAACAGGGGTAAATGCTCATCCATCGAAAAAGGCACCAGGCTCATTTTGCCGATGGGGGTGTGTTGTTCAAAGTGCATGAATAACCTCGTGTTCAGGAATGGCTAGGCTGTGCGTTGCGGCTGTCACTTTGGCGCCACCACAGCAAGCAAAGGGCACACAACAGTAATCCGACGCTGGCCACTACAAAGGTGCTGGCATAACCCCAAGCGCTGACCCAGTGGCCCACCGTCATCGATGCCAGAATGACCCCGACGTTTTGCATCAGATGCAGTTTGCTGAAGTCCTGGCCGTAAAATTGCGGCTCACTGTGCGCGAATAACCACAGCTCCAAGCGGACGGTAATTTGAAACAGCGCCCAGGCATAAATTATTCGGCCAATAGTCAACAATGCGCTGTCGGCGCTGGCTTGCAGCCATAAACCAACGCAGCCATACAGCATCGCCAGCAGCAAAACCTGCGCATGATCGTCGCTGCCCGGACGTTTCTGATTGACCCACAAACCGAGTAAGGCGACCCAGCCGGGCAGAGAAAATAACCAGCCACTGATGCTGACGGCAGCCAACGCGCTGTCGGGGTTAAGGCTTTGCCAATAAGGGGTAAAAAACGGGCGAATAAAAAAGGCTGCGCAGTAGAACACCATGGCCAATAAACCAAGGCGGATAACGTGCGGTGTCCAGCCACGTGTTGGCGTGCTTTGCTCGCTTTGTGGCGCTTGCCAGCCTTGGCGCAGACGCCACATCAAATAGCCGCACACCAATACCTGCAAGCCATCGCTGGCGGCCATCCACAAATACAAGCTGCGTGCAGAATAATGCTCCAACAAGGCACCGCCGACGACGGCGCCTAAAATGCCGCCCAGCTGCATCAGTACGGCAAATAATCCAACCATACCAAGGTGTTTATCACGCTCTTCTAAGCGCAATACGTAGGGATATATCATCAAATACGAGGCTTTTAGGCACAGCATTAACTGTGACAGCAGCCAGAACTGCCATAGTGACTGGCTGAAATAGCAGGCGATGCCTAACAACCCTGCCAAGGTTTGGGTAATAACCCACAGTGGCAACTCATGCACCCGACGGGCAATTTTTGCCCACACGGGAAACGCCAGCATGACGCTTATACAGCAGGCCGCCAGGTAATAACCGACATGCGCCTGGCTGTGAACATCAAACGCCTGGGCAAAAAACTGCGGATAAAAGGGTAAAATCATGGTATCGGCCGTCACCGACACCACAGTTAATACAATCAGTGCCGTGCGCAAACTCACGCGCTGCACTCCTTTTCTGCTGCATTGTTGTGCGCAGGCAGCTGCCAGTCGCTAGGAATGGTAAAGTCCTGAAAGGCAATGCGCTGCTCGATCGGGTAATGCTCTACGCCTGTGATGGCGCGTACCAACCAGCTGTTGCGATAGCAAGCCATGCCCAGATCCGGCGTGACAAAACCGTGGGTGTTTAGCTCCAAGTTTTGTACAAAAATCTCATTGCCCTGCACGTCGATGCTGTAATTACGCTGTACGTCGGGGCGTCCTTGCTGATCCCAGCAAATGCGCGCGTGCACCGGCTGCAGAAATTCGGGCCATTGACGCGCGTAGCCGGTGGCCAAAATAAGCTGATCGGTAGCCACCTCGAAACTTTGATTCAGCTCGGTGTGTTGGCAGCGCAGACGAAGTTGATCGGCACTTTCGAATACCTGCTCCAACCGTGAATGCGTCAATAAACGTGTATTGACTGGCGCCTCTAAACGCAGGCGATACAGTAGGTCGAAAATGTCATTGATCAGGCTTTGATTGATGCCCTTATACAGGTTCTTTTGCTGTTGAATCAGCTGATCACGCTGTTCAGCAGGCAAGGCGTGAAAATAATCGACGTACTCGGGTGACGTCATTTCCAGTGTGAGTTTGCTGTATTCTAGCGGGAAAAAACGCGGCGAGCGCGTCAGCCAGTGCAGCTCGTAACCGTATTGATGAATATCCTGCAGTAAATCGTAATAAATCTCGGCAGCGCTTTGTCCACCCCCAACTAAGGTGATGCGTTTGGCTTGCTGGATGTGTTGTTTGCGATACAGATAGCCACTGGCGTGGCTACAGCGCTCACTGGCTTGCGCGTTGGCTGGCCAGTGGGGCGCAGGGCCAGTGCCGACAATGATTTTTTTCGCTTTGAGTACCGAGTGAGCGGTTACGTTTCCCTGTTCCAATTGCTCACAGTGCACTAAGTAACATTGCTCTTGCTCTGAGTAGTGCACCTCGCTCACGCGCTGATTGAAAGCCACGTTATCCAGTTGCTCTATCGCCCAACGACAGTACTGGTTGTACTCTTTGCGCAGTAGGAAAAAATCTTCGCGAATATAAAACGAATACAGCTTTCCTTGCTGTTTGGCGTAGTTTAAAAAGCTCAGTGGATGGGTTGGGTCCGCTAAGGTGACGAGATCCGACATAAACGGCGTTTGCAGATGAGCATCGTCCAGCATTAACCCCGGGTGCCAGTTAAATTCACTGCGCTGATCAAGAAAGACACCGCGAGTATTCGGCAACGGCTGTAATAAACACGCCAAGCTTAAGTTAAATGGCCCAAGGCCGATGCCGATGTAATCGTAAATGGTGCTCATGCACAGGCCTCCTGAGGCTTATCGAGGGGTTGCAGCGTTTGTCGACCTATTTGTTGTACCGCTGCAATGGCTTGCTGCACCTGGTCGAGCTGAGTCGTGGCATTTAAAAAAGTGAACTTGAGGTAACCACGGCCGTTGACCTTAGTTGCCGCTAAGGCAAAGCGACCTTCATCAAATAAGCGTCTGCGAATCTGGCGGTTGCACTCATCCAGTTGGGCATCACTGGCCTCAGCGTGATAAAAACGAAATACCAATGTACTCAGACCGGGTTGGTGCAACAGTTCAATATCGTCACACTCTGCCGACATCCAGTCGTACACCTGCTGGGTTAAAGTGATGGCTTTATCAAACAACTCGCCGATGGCATTGGGGCCCATCCAACGCAGGCTTAACCACAACTTCAGCGCGTCGAAGCGTCGGGTGGTTTGCAGACTTTTGTCGACCAAGTTAGGAATGCCGGCGGCAGCATCGATGCGCGGATTTAAATAATCGGCGTGATAACCGGCGTATTTCAGCCACTGTCGGTTACGCAGTAAAAAGGCACTGCAACTCACCGGCTGGAAAAACGATTTGTGAAAATCAATGCTGACCGAATCGGCCAACTCGATAGCGGCCAGACGCTGGCGATATTGGTTGGACAGCAGCAAACCGCCGCCGTAGGCGGCATCTGCGTGCAACCACAGGTTCCATTCCCGGCAGATCGGCGCCAGCTGTGGCAGTGGATCAAAGCTGCCAAAATCCGTGGTGCCCTGAGTGGCCACCACGGCCATCGGAATCAGATCCTGACGCTGACACTGGTGCAATGCCTCGCGTAGAGCTAGCGGGCACATGCGGTAGTCTTGATCACACGCCACCGGCACCACTGCATTATGGCCAAGGCCTAACAGCGCCGCCGATTTTTTCACACTAAAGTGGCTAACTTCCGAGGCAAAAATCCGCAAACGCCCGGCACCGGCTGGCAAACCTTGGGTTTTTACGCAGTGATCCAACTGTTGCTCGCAAAAATGGTCGCGCGCGAGCAATAAGCCCATCAGGTTAGATTGAGTGCCGCCGCTGGTGAAAATTCCGTCGGCTTGCTGCGCCCAACCGATGTGCTGGCAAAACCAATCGATCAAATGTTGCTCGATAAGAGTCGCGCCGGCGCTTTGGTCCCAGGTATCTACGGAGGTATTAATGGCGCCGCTGATCACTTCGGCGACCAGTGCCGGGTACACAATTGGGCAATTAAGATGCGCCATATAATGCGGGTGGTGAAAGTAGACAGCATCATTCAGATACGTTGTTTGCAGCTCGTCCAGCACCTGCGACAAGTCGGCCAGGGGCTGGGTCAGATCCACCTGTTGCAACTGTTGCTGCAACTGCGCCGGTGTCACCCCGGAGGTGGGTTTGGTCTGCTGCGACAGTTGGCGACAGACGCGCTGAATCGCCTCGCTCATGGCGGCTTGGTAAGGCAATAAAGCCTGATCAGAAAACAAAAACTGCTCAGCGTTGGGTGTAGCCGCAGCCACAGAGGCAGGCGTGGTTGACATCAACATGACGAAACTCTCACGAGAAGGTGGGCGCGATTCTATTGAGAGTGATTCGCATTTCAATTAACAATATGGTGCAAACCGGATAATGAATTTCGATTTGGTACTTTGTTATTAGTCAATGTCGCCGTTTGCACAGTACTTATGGGCAGATGAACGCCTTTGATGAGTGTTTTCTCAAGCAGATGCCATTGAGGATTGTCACTCCTCGCGCTTATCCGTCATGCTGCCTGCGGTAGGCTGAGTTCTCGTGCGATTAGGAAATGAAATGATGTGGTGGGTTGGCTTGTGCCTGGTGGTGGCGATTTGGGCGTATTACGTGAGCAGTGCGGCGCGACGGCCAGAGCTGCATTATCTGGCGACGGCAGAGCACCAGCGCTTACTGCAACAAATTCCGCAGCTGCAGCAGCGCTTTTGGGTCACGCCTTGGCTGTTTAACGGTTATTTGCAGTTGTTGTGGTTGGGGCTGCGCAAGCGCTTTGCTGCGCCGCTGCAGTACGATCGCAGCGAGCCCATGGTGATGGCAGACGGCGGTACCACGGCGCTGCATTGGTTGGATCGTGGTGTCAGTGACGATACTCCTATCATCATCGTGCTGCACACCATTACTGGCTCGGCGCACAGCATGCGTGGCCTAATGCAGGACTTACAGCAGCAAACTGGCTGGCGCATGGTGTTGTGTGAGCGCCGTGGGCATGGTGAGTTGGCGCTGACATCGGCCAAGTTTAATACCATGGGCGACGTCGAGGATTTGGTCGAGCACGTGGTTGCCATCGAAGCGCAATTTCCCTCGGCGCCCTTGTACATGATGGGGGTCTCCGCTGGCACCGGTTTACTGACTCGCTACTTGGTGCAGCAGGGGCAAAATACACCGGTGAAGGCGGCGTTTTCTTATTGTCCTGGGTACGATATTGAGGTGGCTTTTTCGCGCGCGGCGCCTTGGTTGAGCAAGAAAATGGCGCGCAAACTGATTCAGCAGTTTGTCACGCCCAACGAAACCGTGTTGCTGAATCATGCCACCGCGTTAGAGGCGCCCGATGATTATCACGCCCTGGCCTCGGCGCAATCACTGCAGCAGTTTCAGGAGCGTTTGTATCGCTTTTCAGGCTACGACAGCCTGGCGGATTACATGGCGCACTGCAATCCGGTAAATGGCATGGAAAATATTGCCATCCCGGTGATGGTATTAAACGCCGAGGACGACCCCATCTGTGCTGCTGACAATGTACGCGACTTCCAAGCCATGTTATCGCAGCTGCCCGAAGTGATGCTGGTGATTACACGTCGCGGCACACACTGCGCGCATTTTTCCGGCATTTGGCCAAAGCCCTGGGCGCATCAGCTGGCTGGTCGTTACTTTCTTGTTTGTCAGCAAGCGTCTGGCAGCGACTAGTTGTTATTCTGTTGATTTAATTGTCAATTAGGCCTGGGCGCACTCAAGCCCAGGTTCACCCAAATATGAGTTCATTCAAACCTGACTTCATTCAAATCAGAGTGCACTTAATCTGCTGGAGTGATGCAGCATTCGTGTAACGCTGGCTCACCCGCCTCTACTTAGAAGTGCTCAACAATTGATCACTTTGTCGGCTTTTTCGCAATGAGCTGATTTTTCTTCAAATTTTCCCTGCCTCGCGCGCCTAGGCCACGGCTGATGGCGTGTTTTTCTGCTGATCGTGTCGCGAAACGGGCTTTTGCTACGTCATGCTTTCGTCGAGCATGGGCCGGTATCGTCTAATAAGCGAGTCACAGATGAAGCAGTATCCCGACTTCCTTCTAATTGAGCAGCCTCAGCAGCTGCAACCGGTTTTCTCATCTTTGATGCATCTGTTGGAACTGAGCGCCGCCGATGACGCCATTCTTGGCTTAGCGGAGCCCATGACAGACGCACAACACGCCGGTTGGTTGCGTGACCTGAGTGCTCAATTGGAGGAGGGCATCTTAAAGATATTAATCGCAGTGGACGCGACCGGTGAGGTGTGCCTGTGTTGCATGCTGAAAGGCAGCCGCCAGGACACCACCCGACACATATACGACCTGCAAAAGGGATTTATTCGCGCAGATTTGCGCAAGACAGGTTTGCTGCCCAAAGCCATGCTCAAGATAGCGCAGATAGCCCGTAATAACGGTGTGGATGTACTGACGTTGGATGTACGTGGTGGAACCCCGGCCCACAGCTTGTGGAAAGCCATCGGTTTTAAAACGTACGGTATTTTAAACGACTACTCGCGCCGGCCAGATCGTCGCCGGCCGGGCAGCTATGTCAGCTTCGCTGGGTATTACATGAGCATCACCACCGATGCCTTACTGGAACAATTTGGCATGCTGGAAGAGCTGGCCGAATCGGTGGGTTAATCTGGAGAAATCCCTATGATGATGGAAAAAAACGACTTCAAGCAGGCCATGCGTGCCACCTTGGATGAGCATTTAACCCTGGCCAATCCGCTGTTTAAGCACTTATTGAATGAACAGCAGCCCAATACTGAGTTGCTGAAGTTCACCACCTTGCAAGGCTATCAGCTCACCAAATATTTTCTGACCTACATTGAGCACATTTTCTTTTATTGCCCGCTGCCACGGCATAAAACCATCTTGCTGCACAACTTGTACGAAGAGGAAACAGGCGCCTTATCACGCACCAAAAACCATGTGGTGTTGATGCAGGACTTTGTGCGTGCACTGGGTATTAGCGACGATGAGCGTGAGGCCGCTAAGCCACTGGCGGCTACACAAGAGCTAATCGATTACCGCCTAAACGCAGTAAAAGACACCACCCGTTTGCACATTGGTGCTGCAGCGGTGTTGGTAGCCAGTGAAGGTCAGAACCTGGAAACGGTGGGAGAAGAAGCTCGCCATAATATTCTGGGCAAAGTTTACGATCTGAAAGAAGAAGACCTGTTGTTTTTCTCCGTGCATCAAAAAGAAGACGTTGGCCATGTAAAACAAGGTCTGGCGTATCTGGCGGACTTGTGCACCACAGAAGAAATGCAGCAGGAGTCGATTACTGCCATCGATCATACCTGTCGACTGTTCTACAACATGTATCAAGGCATTTATGAACACTTTGGTCTGCATCAACTGGAGACTGAAGCCGTAGGGGAGCCTGCTTAAATGCAATTATCACGTACTCAACTTGGCCTGGTGATCGCCGTTGGCGTTTTGGTAACCTTTTTGGCATCCGCCATTAAAGGCAGTTATCAAGTTTATTTCGTCGACTTGGTGGAGCAATTTGGTATTGGTCGCGGCCACTTCGCTTTGACCGGTGCCGTGTTCGGTTTGTCCATCGGCCTGGTATCGCCATTGGTGGGTTGGGTATGTGATCGGTTTGGTGCGATCCAAACCATTTTATCCGGTGCTGTGACCACGGCACTGGTGTTTGCGGCACTGGCTTATGTGCAGTGGTTCCCGCTGTTTCTATTTTTATACGGCCTCATGGCTGCGTACGCTTTGGCCGCTATGACCTTTGTGCCACTGGGTTTGTTGGTGGACAGAGTATTTGCTCACGAAAACAAAGGCATGGCGTTTGCTGCAATTACCAACGGCACTGCCATTGGTTTTATGGTGCTGTCGCCGATGTGGGTATGGTTTAACGAGTTTTTATCGTGGACCCAGGTGTGCCTGTTGATTGCCGCGCTGTTTTTCCTGGTGGTGGTGCCTGCGGTGTTAGGTTTACAGCGCACGCTGCCAGCGATTAAACCAGCTCATGGTAGCGATGAAGACAGTAGCGAGGACGGCGTGCGCGATGAAATGCTCAAGCCGGCCTTTTTGCTCTTGGCCATATCGTTTGCTGGCTGCGGTGCCTCCATGGCATACATTGATGTGCACCTAGTGCCCATGATGCAGCAAGTGCTTGAGGGCAGTGTGCATAAGACCGAAGTGATAGCCTCTTCTTTGAGCATCCTGGGTGCAGCTGAGTTGATCGGAGCATTTGTGGTTGGCTGGCTGCTGCGCTATTTCAAACCCGGGCTCTTTCTGGCTGGTCTTTATGGGCTACGCGCCGCGTCGATGTTTTTGATCGTACAAACGGAATCGGCCTGGGTGTTTTGGACCTTTGCGGTGATGTTTGGTCTGACCTACATGGGTACCGTCATTATTACCTCGATGTTATGCCTCAAGGTCTATGGCGAAAAAATCAAAGGAAAAATGTTTGGCTTTTTGTTCACCATCCACCAAGTGGCGGTGTTTGCCACCATTTGGTCTGGCGGCGTGGCCTTTGACCTGACCGGCAGCTATCAGGGCGTCACCATCGGTGTGGCCTTGTTCTGTTGCTTCTCTTCTATAACCGGGTTGCTGCTACACGGTTGGCACAAACGTGAGCTGCAGCACATTGGCCAGCAACCGGCTTAATTCATAATTTATTTCAGGACTGCATTCTCATGGATAATACCACGCGCGCCATCCATTCACCGGCGGTGTATCTGGATGACAGCCACGCCGAAAGCATTGCCATGACTTCGGCTTACGATTTTCACTCCGCCGCCGATGCGCATGCTCGTTTTAGCGGTGAAAAACCGGGCAATGTTTACAGTCGTTTCACCAATCCGTCAGTGGAGATGTTTGAAAACAAGCTGGCGGCGCTAGAAGGCGGTGATGCCGCCATCGGTTTGGCCTCTGGAATGTCGGCGTATCTGGCCATTGCTATGACCTTTTTACGTCAGGGCGATCATGTTCTGCTGGCCAGTGGCATTTTTGGTACCACCACACATTTGTTTCGCCAGTACTTTGGTCAGTTTGGTATTACCGCCACCTCGGTACAGGTTGATGACTACGACGCCTGGCAAGCGGAAATGCGCCCCAATACCAAGTTGATGGTGGTGGAGTCGCCGACCAATCCGCTGATGGGGGTGGCCGATTTGGTTAAGCTATCGACGCTGGCCAAGCGCCATGATGCGATTTTGGTGGTGGACAACACATTATTAACGCCGGTATTACAGCAGCCTTTGCAGTGGGGCGCAGACTTAGTACTGCACAGTGCGGGTAAGTTTCTTGATGGTCAGGGGCGTTGTGTTGGCGGTGCCATTGTTGGACGTCACGATCTGTTGAAACCTTTGCGTGCCTATTTGCGTGCTTCCGGTATTTGCATGAGCCCATTTAATGCCTGGATTCTCAGCAAGGGCATTGAAACCTTAAAAGCGCGTATGAATTTGCACGAACACAATGCGCGCCAGGTGTTCTCCTGGCTGCGCCAGCAAAGTGATATTGAGCAGGTGTACTCGACCATGGCAGCGGATCACCCTAACCGCGACGTGATTCAGCGCCAGCAAACCGGGCATTCACCGATTATCACCTTTAAGCTGCGTGGCGATCGCGATCATGCTTGGCGGTTTATCGATGCGCTGAAGCTGGTATCGCGCTGCACCAACATTGGTGATGCCAAAACCATGGTCACTCACCCGGCAACGACCACACACGGTCGTTACACTGCAGAAGAAAAACAACGTCACGGTATTACGGAAAACTTGGTGCGCCTGTGCGTCGGCTTCGAAAGTCCGGCGGACATTATCGACGATTTAAATCAAGCCTTGGTGGCGGCTCAGCAACCGGTAGAAACTGCGGTACTGGTCTGCTGAACACGGTGATCGTTCACTTTGTCAGCCATCTGTGCTGATCGATACCGCTGTGATGCCAGAGCGTTGTTATTCTGCAGCGCTCGTTACTTCCTGACTGGCGCCCATCATGCTTAGATGAGGCGCCATTTGATCTTCACAGCAAGATCAAATGCCAATAGCCAATACCTGGCTGACATACCAACACTTTATTGAGGTAATTATCATGTTACGCAACGGGGTAGCGCTGCTATTAATGCTGGCGTTGGTACCAATGGCCGTCGCCCAAGCCCGCACGGGTGATATTAAATACAACCTTGTCACTTTTACTGCTGACAGCAACGATGAGCGCTTAACCATTGCCGCCAGCTTGGCAGTGCCCAAGTCCGACAGCGCCGTTCCTGCGGTGATTGTGGTGCATGGCTCTGGCGGGATTGATGAGCGTGGCAGTTTTTATTCGCAGGTATTAAATCAGGCCGGTTTTGCCACGCTGGAGCTGGATATGTGGGCCGCTCGAGGGTTACAAGGCGGCTTGTCGCGGCCAAACCATGTGCGCGATACCTTACCGGATATCTATGCCGCGCTGGATTTTTTGCAGCAAGACGAGCGCATCGACCATAACAAAGTGGGTCTTATCGGTTTTTCCTGGGGCGGGGTGGTGGCCATGTTAATGGCGACCGAAGACTCGCCAGAAGCGGCGGGTTTGTCAGCACTGGTGGCCAATTACCCGATTTGCTGGGCGTACAACAAAGTGCCGGATTATGACTTTACCGAGGTGGTGGATGGCAAATCGTTATTGATCGTTTCCGGGCAGCAGGATTTATACGATGCGCCAGGCGATTGTGATGCTTTGATTCAGAAGTTGCCGCAAGAAGATCAACAGCAGATTGAATTGCTGTCGTTGCCGTTTGCCACTCATGCGTTTGAATTGCCGCGTGCCAGTAGTGAATTTTATGATCCGTATGCCTTCCGTGGCGCGGGGGGTACGTTCCGATTCGTTATAACCCGATTGCTGCTTGGCGCTCAGCCAGCCATAGCCGGGATTTTTTCAGTCAACATCTGCAGTAGCGGCTTGTTTGCTCTCGCCCGGTAAGCCGCCATGGTATTTTTTCCAGGCAGCGCGAAAGGTCGAGGTTTGAGAAAACCCACTTAAATACGCCGCCTGCTCGACGGTTTGGCAATCGTCGAGCAGATTTTTGGCTTCTTCTAAGCGAATGCGCGTGATGTACTCTTTCATCGTGACGCCGGTGTAGTCCTTAAACAGGCGCTGTAAATGGCGCTGCGATACCCGAAAATGCTCACTTAATTCGGTGATGCTAATGCGTTCACGGTAGCGGCTGGTGATGTAGTCCTGCACCGCATGAATCAGCGGGCTGACGTGGTTGCGGTAGCGCACATGCAGCGACAACTGAGGGTCGTTAGCCATGCGCCGGCGATGCACCACCAACTCGCGAGCGACCTCGGTGGCGCAGTGTCCGCTACTCAATTGTTCTATCAGTGATAAACACAAATCTATCCCCGCCGTCACGCCAGCGCTGGTAAATAAGTTGCGATCTTGCAGATAAATTCGATCGGCAATGACGTTGGCGAGGGGGAACTGGTCGGACAGCTCCATCGTCAGACTGTGGTGCGTGGTGCACTGGCGATGATTGAGCAGACCGGCCTTGCCGAGCAAAAAGGTGCCGGTACAGATGCCCAAAATGAGGGTGTCGCTGCGCGGTGCGGTACGTAACCAATGCGCACTTTTCTCAGAGCTTTCATCGGTATAAACACCAGGCTGATATTTTGACGCACACACCACTACAATCGAATTTGCAGGTAGATGACTGGGCGGCGTTTGCAAATTGCTCAGCATCAACCCCTGATGGCAGGTGGCATGGTCGTCAAAGCTGACGAAATGCAGGTCGAATTGACCGGTCAGTTCACTGGCTTCATGAAAAGCCTGACACGGACCAGCCATGTCCAGCAAATGGGTTTGCTGGTTAATCAGGAAATACACCGGATAAGCGTTAGCTCTAGGCACCTGGCGTCCTTGTGTAATTTGTCAGTAGGGTATTTTCCACAGGCAGATAGTGCAAGTCTAATTGACGGCATTGGGAGGTAATTCTCGCAGTCACTGCTAACGTCATAAAGAACCTCTTCTTACCCTGCTTTGCGGTGTGACTCTCATGGTGTAAGAGTTGCCAGCAAAGCCTCCGTGGAGATGAAAACGGATGACTATAAAAAGCTTTCTGGTATCGGCGAGTGCTTTGGTGGCAGCTTTGCTGCCAACCTTTGCCATGGCCGATACCAACAAACTCGATCCCGCGTTGCAGCGCGAATGGGCGCGCCAGCAAACGCCTGCGACCATGAGTGCGCCGGTGCGTGTGGCTCGCAGCCATGCCAAATCGGTCAACTTGCCCGCGCTGGTTCAACTCAGCAACGATGCCGATGTGCCAGAGGTGTTGAAATCACTGCAAGCCATGGGCGTGCAATTGCGTTCGCGCACCGGTGTCATCCTGTCGGTTATGGTACCACGAGCACAACTGGGGCAGGTGGCTGCAATGGACTCCGTGTTGCGCTTGGAAGCGTCACGAGCAATTCCTAAGCGGGTAAAAGACGGTGTTGCTGCCAGTGGTGCCAATAGCTTGCGTACCGGCGACGCTCCGCAATGGCAGGGCTTGACCGGTAAGGGCGTCATCGTTGGCGTGGTCGACGATGGGTTCGATTTTTTGCACCCAGGCTTTCGTCATACCGATGGCAGCACGCGCATTTTAGCGCTGTGGGATCAGCGCGCGGATGCGCCAGGCAGTGCCCCCAGTGGTTTCAGTTATGGCGGGGTTTGCACCGCTGAGATGATCAATGCCGCCATTGCGCAAGCACAAGCGAATGAGACCGTCACGGCATGTACGCAGCCAAGTAGCGGCGGACATGGCACCCATGTTGCCAGCATTGCCGCAGGCAACGGTGCGGATACCTCGGCAGAAGCCGCTTATGAATACGTTGGCATGGCGCCTGAGGCCGATCTGATTTTGGTCAACGGTTTGAACGAAACCATCGAGGTGGACTTCGGCACCGATACCATTATTGACGGTGTGGCATTTATTCGCGACCAAGCCAAGGCGTTGAATAAAAAAGCCGTGGTCAACTTGAGTCTGGGCTCTTATTACGGCCCACGCGATGGTACTTCGCTGTTTGAGCAGGCATTGGATTCTTTTGTCGTCAATGACGGTGTTTTAGTGGTGGGTTCAGTGGGCAACGAAGGCGATGCCCCCATTGCGCTGGCGGACACTTTGGCAGCCAGCGATAGTCGCACCATCGGTTTTGATGTGCCAGACGGTTTGCCGCAAGGCAGAATCGACATCTGGTATGACGGCAGCGGTCGTTATGCGCTGACACTGCAAGGTCCGAACAGCTGCGACACCATCCCAGAACTGCAAGCACCAGCGGTTGGCTCTGCCAGAGTCGAGTGGTGGCAAGAAACCGGCTGTGGCTATGTCGATATGTTTGCCACCGATGTGCAAAGCAGCAATGGTGACCGCCAGATTCAAATCACCTTGATGGACGGCGACACAAATAGCCTTGCCAGCGGTCGTTGGCAGCTGACACTGACGGCGTTGCCCGGCTCTGGCGACAGTCGCTTTAGCATGATTACGGCAGAGCAAGGTGGTCAAATTCAGATTGCTGACCAAGCAGGCATTACGCAGCAAATCATCACCGATACTGCCAGTGCCACGCACGTGATTGGTGTGGCCAGCTACAACACTAACTACAGCTGGGAAAGCGGTACAGGGTTTTATGACATCGATGCTGATGGCTATGGCACCGGCCCGATTGGCGACATTTCGACCTTCAGCAGCCGCGGCCCTCGCCGTGACTGCAGCGATCTGACCAAGTGCCCGCAAGTGATGAAGCCTGAAATTGCTGCGCCGGGTTCGTACATCATGGCGGCCAAAGCCCATGACTACGAGCATGAGTTTCCAGAGGAAATTACACCCAGCGGTCAGTATGTCGCTTTCCAAGGGACCAGCATGGCATCGCCGCATGTTGCCGGCGCGCTGGCCTTAATGTGGCAGTCTTTCCCTGACGAAAGCGCCATGCAGCTGCGCGCGCGACTGCTGGGCAATACCAAGACCAATACCTTTACCCCGCAACTGCCGAGCTTCTCGCACAGTGTGTTGATGCCATCGCAGCCGGATTACACCTGGGGCTATGGAATTTTGGCCGTCGACCAGGCAGTCAATGCCAGTGAGCCGGACCTTGGCTCTGGCACCGATAATCCAGATACCGGTAATCCAGATACGGGCACTGACAATCCGGGCACGGACCCTGAGCAGCCAAACAGTAGCTCTAGCTCGGGTGGCGGCGGTTGCAGCTTAGGCGCTGCAGGCGGCAGCATGGACCCAACCCTGCCACTGTTGGTGATTCTGGCTGCCTTGGCGCTGGCTCGCCGGCGCACAACCACTGGAGAGCTGGTATGAAATGGCTGCTGATAACTCTGGCTGTGGCATTAGCCGGCTGCGCATCACAGCCGGCGGCACAGGATAAAATTCAGCCTGAGGTGCAACGCATGGCGCAGCAGAATGGTGAAAGTCGCCAGCCGGTATTGCTGCGCTTAACGCAGGCCGCGAGCGAATCGCAGTTACAGCAGCTACGCGACTTGGGGGTGGTTTTGGGCGCCGTCACTGGACCCATCGTCAGCGCCTCCATTCCGACTGTGCAGCTGTCGAGTGTGGCCGCATTGCCTTTTGTAGAGCGCATTGAAGCCTCGCGCCAACGCCCGAAAAAGCACTAAAGTAGCGGCGGAAACAACATAAACCAGCCGACGTTATAGCTGCAATGCAATAACGTCGAGCTGGTCACACCTCGATGGCGCTCACGTAACACACCAAATAGCAAAGACGGGAAAAAAACGGCCAAGGCCAACCAACCCGGTTGCAGCCAGTAGTGTGTGAGAGCAAAGCAAAGGCTGGTGATCACATTGGCGCGGCTAACCCAGCAATGAGCGGGCCACCGCTGCAATAGCCAAGTTTGTAGCCCAGCGCGAAACAGCAGCTCTTCCGCCAGCGGCCAAAGCAGCAGCACTGAGACGGCGGCACCTGGGTGTAGCATCATCCAGCCAAGGTTTGGCTGCCCCGAGCTGCCGGCAAGCGCAACACCCCACACCGGAAGTGCCGCGGCCTGCATCCACCAAAACAGCGGGTCCAAATACCAAGGCTTTTGCAGCGGCGCAGATGACATTGAATAAAGCCAGTGATGATCAAAACTGAAATGCTAACAGAGATGACGGTGCTGTTCCGAGGCGTGCTGTTGTATTTCAATTTAAGTGAACTCGGCGGCTTAATGCGTCTGCTCACCGTGAGTGCAGACGGAACTCTTCAGTCCGGCTGATGTCTCTGGTTCGGGCTAGGTGTACAAAACCGTGCAGCTAAGTCGCCATATGCATCTTCAGACAACAAGGCTTGCCATGACACTGACACCTGATCATGAATCGAGAATTGTTGAAATGGCGTGGGAAGATCGCACGCCGTTTGAAGCCATTGAGCAACAATATGGCCTGAACGAAACACAAGTGATTCGCTTTATGCGTAGCCGCTTAAAGCCGTCCAGCTTTAAGCTGTGGCGTGCGCGCGTATCAGGGCGTGCCACCAAGCATCAAATGTTACGCAGCCCTGCGGTATCGCGTGGCTATTGCCCCGCGCAATACAAACACCGCTAATTAGGGCCTGTTAACACTATTCAGCGCATAACAGCCTGATCGAAATAGTATTAACAGCCCCCAGGCTGCCATTCGGTATCACTCATATGCTGTATGTCTTAGAGCCCTGCTTACCAAGCTGGTGCCAAGCTATCAACGCCTTCTAACATGGCCTGTTTGTGTGCTGTGCTTCTGGGTAATAAACGGCGCAAGTAAAAGTCTGCTAGCCGGACTTTGTTCTGTAGAAAGTCGCTGGTGAATGTGTGCGCTTCATTTGATGCAACTGATGTGTGCTGCAGTTCATCGGCCTCGAGTGCCATTTTTAAATGGAAATACCCCAACACCACATAACCGGAATACATCAGAAAGTCGACGCTGGCAGCACCGGCTTCGTCGTGGTTTTGCAGTGCCTTCATACCGATTTTCATGCTGATATCCGGCCATTCTTTGGCATAGGGTTGCAGCCGTTTTACCAGCTCGGCCAAACGCGGGTGCTCGGCGTTTTGCTTGCATAAAAGATGTATTTGTTTGGTGAACAGGCGCAAGCTTGCCCCTTGGTTGCCCAGTACTTTGCGGCCGAGTAAATCCAGTGCTTGAATGCCCGTTGTACCCTCGTACAAGGTGGCAATACGGCCATCGCGATACAGCTGCTCGACGCCGTTGTCTTTGATATAGCCGTGGCCACCAAAGATTTGCACAGCGTTGCTGGCACTTTCCAGCCCGACTTCGGTACAAAAGCCTTTGGCTATGGGGGTCAGCAGTTCCAGCAGTTTGATGGTGTCATCATCGTCCTGGTGTTTGCTGGCATCCAACAACTGAGCGCAGTAGCAAGCCAATGCACGGCCGCCGTCGGCAAAGGCTTTTTGTGTCAGCAGCATGCGCCGCACATCGGGGTGTTCAATAATGGCATCGGCAATACCATCGGGGTTTTTAATGCCAGATAAACTACGCATTTGCAGGCGTTGTTGGGCGTAGCTCAGGCTGGCTTGATAACTGTGCTCACTAAGGCCAACGCCTTGCAAGCCAGTGCCCAAGCGCATTTCATTCATCATGGTGAACATGGCTTTAATGCCGGCGTGTGCTTCGCCGACTAAAAAACCAGTGGCGTTTTCAAAACTCAATGTGCAAGTTGGGCTGGCGTGAATGCCCATTTTTTCTTCAATACCGATGCAGTGCACATTATTGTCGTGGCCGTCGCTAAGCTGTGCGGGTACCAAGAATAATGACAGCCCTTTAATACCTTCCGGTGCGTCTGGCAGTCGTGCCAGCACCAAATGAATAATATTGTCGCTGGCATCGTGCTGGCCGTAAGAAATAAATATTTTCTGTCCGCTCAATCGATAGCTTTGCCCTTCTGGAATAGCTTTGCAGCGCACTAAGCCCAAGTCACTGCCACAATGCGCTTCAGTCATGCACATGGTGGCGCTCCAGCGCCCTGCAATGATCGGTGGTAAATACTCATCTTTAAGGCTATCGCTGGCGTGGTGAATAATCGCGCGGCAGGCCGACATGGTGAGCGCTGGCAACATGGATAAGGCATGATTGCTGGAGGTCAGCATTTCGCCAACAAATCCACCCAACACCTCGCTTTGTTGTTGTCCGCCCCAACGTTCCGGCATGGTCAGTCCCATCCAGCCACCGTCGGCGTAATGGCGAAACGCTTGGCGCATATCCGCAGGCAAGCTGACTTTGCCGTCATGCCAGTGGCAGCCTTCCGCATCGGCACTGGCATTGGTCGCTAACCAGGATTGTTCGGCCATTTTTGCCGCTTGGTCGGTGATCATTTGAATGGCGTCGGCATCTGGCAGTGAACGGGCCAGAAATGCCATATCGTCAAGCGGTGCGCGGTAACTCATCATGCCTCTCCTGAATGCTGCAGCGCCTGAAATCTGTGCGCCAGTGGCGATGAGTATGGCCAGCACCCCAAAGGCCCGCCTTAACATATGATAAGGCGATGAATCACAGCCTGCGGAATACTGGGTGGAAAACCCAAAAGACCGTATGAGGCAGGCTGATGAATCAACACTATCCCAAGCTATTTGAACCACTGGATTTGGGGTTTACCCAGTTAAAAAACCGCGTCCTCATGGGCTCGATGCACACCGGCCTGGAAGAAGAGAAGAATGGCATGGAGCGGATGGCGGCATTTTTTGCTGAGCGCGCTCGCGGTGGCGTGGGTTTAATCGTTACGGGTGGCTTTGGTCCCAGTGCTCACGCTGCTACACACCCGATGACCAACATTATTCAAAGCGATGAACAGGCCAAAGAGCATCGCCAAATTACCGATGCCGTGCATCACGAAGGCGGCAAAATCTGTATGCAAATTCTGCATACCGGCCGCTACGCGTTTAATCCAAACTCGGTAGCACCGTCGTCTATTCAAGCTCCTATCAACCCGTTTAAGCCACGGGAGTTGGCGGAAGACGACGTTGATTCAGAAATCGAAGACATTGTTCAGCTGGCTCGCTACGCTCAAATCGGTGGTTATGACGGTGTTGAGATCATGGGCTCTGAAGGCTATTTCATTAATCAGTTTCTGGCCAAACGCACCAATCATCGAGATGACAAATGGGGCGGTGACTATCAGCAACGCATGCAGCTGGCGGTTGAAGTAGTGCGTCGCACACGGGCGGCTGTTGGTGAGCAGTTTATTATTATTTATCGTTTATCAATGCTGGACTTGGTCGAAGGCGGCAGTACGTTTGAAGAGGCGGTGCAGCTGGGGCAAGCCATTGAACAAGCCGGAGCCACTATCATTAATACCGGTATTGGCTGGCACGAGGCACGCATTCCCACCATCGCCACCAAGGTGCCGCGCGCTGCATTTACCTGGGTAACGGCCAAGTTCCGCCAGCAACTGAGCATTCCGGTGATTACTTCCAACCGCATCAATACCCCAGAGGTGGCCGAGGAAGTGCTGCAGCGCGGCGATGCTGACATGGTATCGATGGCCCGTCCCTTTTTGGCCGATGCATTTTTTGTTGCCAAAGCAGAGCAGGGAAAAGCCGATGAAATCAATACTTGCATCGGTTGCAATCAAGCCTGTCTGGATCATGTATTTAGCGGCAAAATGACGTCTTGCTTGGTCAACCCTAGAGCGTGTTTTGAGACCGAGCTGATCATGACCCCGGCCAGTACTCCCCAGCGTATTGCCGTCGTGGGCGCCGGTCCTGCGGGGCTGGCGTTTGCTACTACTGCAGCGCAGCGTGGCCATCAAGTGACTTTGTTTGATGCGGCAGCAGAAATTGGCGGTCAATTTAATATTGCCAAGCAGATTCCTGGTAAAGAAGAGTTCCACGAAACCCTGCGCTACTTTGCTAAACAACTGCAACTCACTGGAGTAACTGTGGAACTCAACAGCCGCATCAGTGCTGAGCAGTTAAATGCCAGCGACTTTGATCAGGTGGTGATTGCTACGGGCATTGCCGCTCGTACGCCGGACATTGAGGGTATTAAGCATCCGAAAGTACTGAGCTACCTGCAAGTGCTGCGCGATAAGCACCCAGTTGGTGGGCGGGTGGCGGTGATCGGTGCTGGCGGTATTGGTTTTGATGTCAGCGAGTATTTATTGCATAGCGGTGAGTCGACCAGTCTGAATATTCCAGCGTTTATGCATGAGTGGGGGGTGGACATGAGCCTGCAGGCTCGCGGCGGTATTGAAGGCATTGAACCACAACCACATAGCAATGAACGGCAAGTCTTTTTATTGCAGCGCAAAACCTCAAAAGTGGGTGCCAAGTTAGGCAAAACCACAGGCTGGATTCATCGTACCGGGCTAAAAAATAAAGGTGTACAGATGATGGCCGGCTGTGAGTACATCAAAATTGACGATCAAGGTTTGCACTTGAATATCAAGGGCGAGGCGCAATTGTTGCCTGTCGATAACATCGTGATTTGCGCTGGCCAAGAGCCGGATCGTAGCCTGCTGGACGGTTTGGATAAACCCTATCACTTGATTGGCGGTGCCGACGTGGCAGCCGAGTTGGATGCCAAACGGGCCATCGATCAAGGGACGCGCTTAGCACTCAGTCTGTAATTATGTTTAAGGTCGTGGCGTAGAGGCGGCCTTAATCTGCTTACGCAGGCGAGATAAAGAAACGGGGGTAACGCCCAGGTAAGACGCGATTTGATACAGCGGTAACTGTTTGGCCAGCTCCGGACTGTCTTTTAAGAACCAGCGATAACGCTGCTCGGCACTGCCGAGCAGCATTTGTGCTTCACGCCGCGCAGTTTTTAAATACACAGATTTGAGAATGGCGTTTTCGGCCGCCAGCCAGTCGATATTGTTGCGCCCCGAGCGATGCAGGCTGGGGTAGTGTGCGACGAGAATATCGGCCTCACTGAGGGCTTGTAAATAAAACGGACTGGCTTCTTGCGTGGTTAACGACAACACCGGCGCAATCACCTCGCCGGCTTGATAAAACTGCTGATTAACCTCATTGCCTTGTTGATCAATGTAATACACCCGTAGCACGCCGCGATGAATAAAATAGACATCCTCAGCGACCTGCCCAGCTTCAATCAGATGTGCTTTAGCTGGCAGTTCGCGTTGGCGAAAATGGTGTTCGATAAAGGCTGAAGAAAGGCCATCAACGGAGCAGTGGTAGTGCTGTTGCAGGGCATCTAATAGTGCCGTGATAGCATGTGAATTGTGGTCGGACACGTAACTGGGCTCGGTCAGTGCAACGCTTGAATGGTAACCCAGACCCGAATGGGAGGTAAGCCCGCCAATGGCGGGCGGAATGAACAGTACTGTGTTACGCCGTTTGTGTGACACCTTCGACTGCATCGCTGTCGTCGTTATTTAAGTCTGCTTCTGCTGCGGCTAGCATGGCGAACTCTTCTTCAGCGCTATTGGCGACCAAATGGTGTTGGCTGTAGGCAAAGTAATACACGGCGCCAATGGCAAACAAAATGGCGGTGTACCAGAACGCTCGTGGGTCGAAGGCGTATACACCGGTCATGGCCACTAGGGACAGTATCAAAGCGATAGCAGACGTCACTACGCCCCCTGGTGTTTTATACGGGCGAGCCAATTCTGGTTGCTTGCGGCGCAATAAAATATGGCTCAGCGCCATTAGTGCATAAGAAACCGTCGCGCCGACAACGGCCATGGCAAGCATCAAATCGCCTTCACCGCTGAGCGATGCAAGAAATCCTAAGACACCGGGTACAATCAGCGCTCGTGCAGGCACTTTGCGCGCCGAGGTTACAGACAGCGCTTTGGGTAAATAACCTGCGCGCGATAGGGCGAATACCAAGCGGCTATAGCCATAAATAATAGAGAAAAATGACGCAATTAAACCGGCCAAGCCGAGAATGTTAACGAAGGTCGCCAGCTGAGAAGCACCGACGGCATTCAGTGCATCCACCAGTGGAACCGCACTGTCACCCATCGCCTGAGCACCGGCTGCCCCCGGAATTAAAATCACCACCAGCGAAGCCGTAAACAGCAGAAATATCATCGCGCCAATAATGCCTTTGGGAACGTCTTTGGCAGGATCTTTTGCTTCTTCGGCTGCCAGCGGCACCCCTTCTACTGCAAGAAACAACCACATAGCAAACGGTAATGCTGCCCATACGCCATACCAACCGAGCGGCAACCACTCACTGCCGTTGGACGATGCCATATCGACTAGGTTAGCGCTGTCAAAGTGCGGCAATAGCGCGACACCGGTGGCAACAATGGCCAATACCGCTAAGCCAGAAATCACCATCATCACTTTTAACGCCTCACCGACGCCGGCTAAATGGATGCCAATGAACACCAAATAAAACGCCGCATAAACCCACGGGCCGTTTATGCCAATCAGTGCTTCCACCGCGGAGCCAATGAAAATGACAATGGCTGCTGGTGCTAATGCGTATTCGATGAGTACCGCTAATCCGGTCATAAAACCACCGGCGGGCCCCATGGCTTGACGAGCAAAACTATAACCGCCACCGGCGGCGGGAATAGCGGCCGACATTTCTGCCAGTGACAGCACCAAGGTGAAATACATAATTGCCATAAGCACGGCCGCGATGGCAAAACCACCCCATCCGGCCTGGGCGATACCAAAATTCCATCCAGCAAAATCGCCAGAAATAACGTAAGAAACGCCTAATCCAGCTAATAATATCCAGCCAGCGGTTCCGCGTTTTAATTGCCGTTTGGCCAGGTAAGCCTGATGTGTATGCGACATAGCTCCATCCTCTCTCATAATAGAAAGTTGTGTTGCGCATCGGTCGGCGATGCGTCGTTATTGTGGTGTGCAGAAATAGTGGCGTTGCTGTCGGCGTCGAGTGACGGACTGCGATCTTTTAAATCCACGCCGGAAATCTTTAATTGCCGTGCCTGACGCAATAAATACATCGCGCGCTGGGCGGCTTGCTGCCAAGGCAAGCCTTCGGGGCGCACATTAGAAATGCAGTTGCGCCGTGCATCATTGAGTCCGCGTTGCGGGGCATAGGTTAAGTACAAGCCCAGACTGTCAGGCGAACTGAGACCAGGACGTTCACCAATTAACATCAGCACCAAGCGTGCATTTAACAGCTCGCCAACGTCGTCGCCGATGGCGACGCGGCCTTGCTCAATTAACGTCACAGGCGCTAACCGCCAGTCTTGGCTGTCCTGCTGTAATTCCGTTGCCAGCGCTGCGATAAAGCCGCAGGCATTGTGGGCAATGGCGGTGGCGGACAAGCCATCAGCGATCACTAATGCCAGATCAAACGGTTGCTTGGGGCTGTGTTGTTCTTGTTGCAGCAGCACCCGCGAGGCATCGTCTAGGCGGCGGCCAAGATCGGGGCGTTGCAAATAGGTCATGCGATTCACCGCTTCGCTGTGCAATAGCAACGGTGGTTCGCGATTTAAAACGGCGTGCTGCTCGGACAAGCGCTCTAGTTGTTGGCTCAAGGCGGCAAAATCCAGCGGCGTATGCACGGCATCACGGGCCTGAGCATGGGCCAGCTGAAACGCCAACATCTCATGGGTGGGCAGGCTGACGCCGCTGCGGCCGAGGCCGATGCGGGCGGCGGTAAACTGCCGCAGACGACGCCAGGGGTTATCCACCACCCCCTGCCATGGGTGGGTGTTATCCGGTTGATCAACCATGGTTTGCCTCCTGATCAGTATCGCCACTGTTGGCGGGCAGCGATTGCAGTGAGTGTGCAAACGCCGGTGGCAATGCATCGTTCAGACAGGCACCCGGGGCATTGCTCATGATGTGCATTTTTTCTAACCAGGCCTCGAATTCCGGCGCCGCGCCTAGGCCGAGCACTCTGCGGGCGTACAGAGCGTCGTGAAAGGAAGTGGTTTGGTAATTCAGCATGATGTCGTCCGAGCCCGGAATACCCATCACGAAGGAGCAGCCTGCGGTGGCCAATAAGGTCAGCAGATTGTCCATGTCGTTTTGATCAGCCTCGGCATGGTTGGTGTAACAGACGTCGCAGCCCATGGGTAAACCGAGCAATTTGGCGCAGAAATGATCTTCTAATCCGGCGCGAATAATTTCCTTGCCGTCGAATAAATATTCCGGGCCAATAAACCCCACTACGGTATTCACCAACAACGGTGAAAATTTTCGCGCCACGGCGTAAGCACGCGCTTCGCAGGTTTGCTGATCGAGGCCATGGTGAGCATTGGCAGACAACGCGCTGCCTTGGCCCGTTTCAAAATACATAACATTGTTGCCGACGCTGCCGCGCTGCAATGACAAAGCAGCTTGCTGGGCTTCCGCCAGGGTGGCCAGGTTAAAACCAAAGCTGCTGTTGGTGGCTTCGCTGCCGCCAATCGATTGGAAGACCAAATCCACCGGTGCGCCTTGTTCGATGCACTCTAAAGTGTTGGTGACGTGAGTGAGCACGCACGATTGAGTCGGAATGTCGTAGCGTTGAATCACGTCGTCCATCAAGTGCAATAGGCGTGTGGCTTGTGCAACGTTATCGGTGGCGGGGTTAATACCAATCACGGCATCGCCACTGCCATACAGCAGGCCATCGAGAATGCTGGCGGCAATGCCGTTCATATCATCGGTGGGGTGATTGGGCTGCAACCGTGTCGACAATCTTTTATGCAGCCCCAGGGTATTTCGAAACGCACTGGTTACCTGGCATTTTTGCGCTACCAAAATGAGATCCTGATTGCGCATGATTTTGCTTACGGCGGCGGCCATTTCTGGCGTAATCCCGGCACTCACCTGAGCCAACATGGCACTGCTGGCATGATCCGAGAGCAGCCAATTGCGAAAGTCGCCGACGGTTAAATGGCTGATGGGGGCAAAGGCGGCGGCGTCGTGATCGTCGATGATCAGCCGTGTCACCTCGTCTTGCTCGTACGGAATCAGTGCTTCGTTGAGAAAGTTGCTCAGTGGTACGTCTGCCAACGCCATTTGCGCCACCGCCCGTTCTTCGGCGGAGCGGGCAATCACCCCGGCCAAGCGATCGCCAGAGCGAGCTGGGGTGGCGCGTGCCAGTAAGTCAGCCAAATGCCTGAATTCGTAGGTTTTGCTACCCAATGTGTAGCGATACGTTTTATGCATGGTGTGTCCTGCAACTTAGGCGCGGGAACGAAACTTGCCTCGTGGCAACTCGCTTCTTCGCTTGAGTGATACAGACGTTGCAGCTAGGGCCATGCCGGGCGCCTATCGAAATTCGGCAAGTTTTAAAAAATGCATTTAAAACAATGACTTAGATGGTTTTTGTGAGGGTATTCAGAGGCGGGCTTCAGATACATGGCTGAGGCCGATACCAGAGGTAGCACTGTAAATGAGCGATAACGCACCAGCATTGTGCAGAACCGAAGCATCGGATGCCGATGTGCATGCGCACAACTTGCGCAACTGGCAGCAGCAATACGATCAGCTCAGCGATGGGCGCTTCTACGGTCGCATTGATGAGCTGGCATTTGAGCAACTGCAGATTTTCTGTGAATACACCAGCCAGGCATTATTGCAGCAGTGCAATGTCTGGCCGGACTCGGTATGGCTGGGGTTTGCCGCCAACGATTCTGAATGTCGCATCAACGGCGAGCGGGTTGCTGCCGATCAGATAATGGTGCGCCCTGGTCATTGTGATTTTGAGCTGACGACGCCCGCTGAGTTCGACATCTACGGCGTGGTGATCAGTCAGCCAGCATTGCTGCAGTGTGCTGACACACTGGGCATCGAGTTGGATGCACGAGCTTGGCTGCAGCCTCGCAAACAGTGGCAGTTGCAGCAGCTCAATGCGCTGCGCTATATGGTGCAACGCTGGTTAACGCCCATGCATACCGGCGTAGGTGGCCGGCTACAGCAGGAGTTATTGTTCACCACCGTGCTGGAAGTGCTGCAACAGCCGAGTGTGCGCGAGCAGCGCCGCAGCAGTTATGGCCGCCGCCGCGCTGTGGTTGAGCGCATTCAGGCCTACGTGGAGGCTCACCCTCATGCACCAATAACCATCACCGAGCTGTGCCAACTCACCCATGTCAGTCGGCGCACGCTGCAATACAGTTTTGAAGCGGTGCTCAACATGAGCCCGCAGCGTTATGTGCGCATCACGCGCTTAAACGGTGTGCGCCGTCAGTTGCTGCTGGCCAGCGCTGATGAGGGGCTGCTGATCAGCCGCGTGGCTGCGGAGTGGGGGTTCTGGCATGCCGGTCAATTTGGCCACGACTACAAACAGCTGTTTGGCGAGCGTCCATCGGACACCTTGCAGCGCTGCGTTTAACTGGCAAACAGTACCCAAACACCCACAGCGATAAATAGCACACTGGCTATGCGCTGCAGCCATGCCATGGGTAAGCGCTGCAGCAATGCCTGACCGAGATAAATCACCGGTACATTCGCTAGCATCATGCCGAGCGTGCTGCCGACGGTGACCCACACTATTTGCTGGAACTGTGCCGCCAACAGCACCGTCGCCACTTGGGTTTTATCGCCAATTTCAGCGATAAAAAATAGTCCGGTGGTTACCAGAAACGCTCCCCACTGATCAAAGCGCTGCGCTACGTCTTCGTCTTTGTCGGGGATCAGTAACCACAGTCCCAGCGCAATAAAACTTCCGGCCAATAACCAGCTGGCCCATTGGCCGTGCAGCCATGTAGCCAACCAACTTCCCAGCCAGGCTGACGCGGCATGATTGAGTATCGTCGCTACGAAAATGCCCATGACAATGGCGGCTTTATTGCGAAAACGAGCGGCTAATAACAGCGACAGCAATTGCGTTTTATCGCCCATTTCTGCAAGGGTGACGGTCAATGTGCTGGTAACAAATGCGTCCATAAAAAAACGTCCAGGCGGGATACACAGGCAAAAGCAAATGCCCACCTCCCGCCAATTTAGAGTGGGTAGACAGGGAAGCTCTGGACAATTCTGTGCAGCTCAGCGAGTGCAGCAGGTCAGTAGAGCAAGGCAGCGATGATTGGGAGTCCTCTGATGCTTCAGTGCGGGCATCGAATTACTCAGAGATTCCCCGAGTCTCGCCGATAGGATCATGAATGCTTACAGACTCACTGACCACAGGCCCTACCTGTGTTGACCAGCGAACTGCCGGCTATGTGCCAATGCAACGGGCTACTTCCCCAAAATGGCGGCGAGCATAACAGTCCCTCTGACAGGCAACAATACAGTGCTGCAGCCATTCTCCGGTACAGCCTTGCAATGCTGGCGAGCGGCATTAAAACATGAAACATTGGCCGCTAGGAGGACGTTTAATCATGATGAAACAAGCAATCACTCTGTATCAGGTCGATGCCTTTGCCGAGCAGGTATTTTCTGGCAACCCAGCGGCCGTGTGCGTATTGGATCGCTGGCTGGCGGACGATGTACTACAGGCCATTGCCAGGGAGAATAATTTGTCTGAGACGGCATTTATTGTCGCCACAGAGAACGGCTATCAGCTGCGCTGGATGACACCTGAAGCCGAGGTGGATTTATGCGGCCATGCCACATTGGCGGCGGCGCATGTGTTGTATCAACACTTGGGTGTTAACGAGCCGCAGCTGACCTTTTTTACCCGCAGTGGTGAGCTCAAGGTCGAGCGTAGTGAGCAGGGCTACGCCATGGACTTTCCCGCTACAGTGCCGACTCCTGTGACCCCACCCGCCGAGTTACTTCGTGGTTTGGGCATGGATGCGAAGGCGGTGCTGGCTGGCTTTGATTATCTGCTGGTGCTGGAAAGCGAGGCGCACCTGCGGGCGGTTAATCCAGATTTTAATGCTTGGCTATCGTTGGATCGTCGCGGTGTGATTGTGACGGCACCGGGTGAGCAGTGCGACTTTGTTAGCCGCTGCTTTTTCCCGAAATTAAACGTCAACGAAGACCCGGTGACAGGGTCTGCACATTGCCAAACAGCACCTTATTGGGCGATGCAATTCAATAAACAGACATTAATGGCGCAGCAATTGTCTGCTCGTGGTGGCCGTGTGCACTGCCAAGTGCAGGGGCAGCGCATCCTGTTATCCGGTCAGGCACAAGATTATTTGCTAGGCACGATTTGGGTGCCGCTCTCAACGACACCCTCGGCGCCCGCCGTCGACGATCACTCACGATAATCACCAGCGATAGTTACGGGGGATAAGTCACTGGTGATGCCCGCTCGCTGCGCACCATATTAGGTGCGGTATTGCGACACCATGGCCTGCAACTCGTGGGCAACATTTTCCAGTGACTCGGTGCTGGCGTCTGAATTGCTGGTTTCGTCGGCGGTTTCACGAGCAATCGCAACGATGCTGTGAACATTTTCATTAATGGTTGCCGCCACACTGGTTTGCTCCTCTGCGGCGCTGGCAATTTGTGTGGTCATATCATTGATCACCTGCACGGCGCCGGAGATGGTGTGTAATGCCTCGTCGACCTTGCGGCTCTCGCTGACACTGGCGGCGCTGCTTTCCTGAATGCTGCTAATGACCCGCACCGCATCCCCAGCGCCTTGCTGCAGACGGGTGATCATGGTTTGAATTTCATCGGTGCTGCTTTGGGTTTTACTCGCCAGTGAGCGTACTTCGTCGGCCACCACGGCAAAGCCGCGTCCGGCTTCACCCGCTCGTGCTGCTTCGATCGCCGCGTTTAACGCCAACAAGTTAGTTTGCTCGGCGATGCCTCGAATCACATCCAACACACTGCCAATATTCTCGGAATCTTTGCCCAAGGTTTCTATTACGGTGACGCCTTCTTGCACTTGGCTTTCCAGTCCATCGATCACGGCAATCGACTGTTGCAATACTTGCAAAGAGTCTTTGACTTGCTGATCAGCACCACTGGCGGCGTCCGCTGTGGAGCTGGCATGACCGGCCACTTCAGTGGCGGCGGCCGACATCTCATTCATGGCGGTGGCCACTTGGTCACTTTCCTGATGCTGGCGGTCGGCTCCGTTGCGGGCATTATCGACCGCCATTCGCAGCTGCCCGGCTGCACCGACCAAGGTCTGACTGGACGCACAGACCCCTTGTACCAGTTTTTGCACCTGATCAGCGAAGCGATTAAACGCACCGCTAAGGCGGCCCAGCTCATCGTTGCCATCGACACTCATGCGACGGGTCAGGTCACCGTCGCCGCTGGAAATTTCTTCCATCGCTGACACCGCACGATGCAATGGATTGACAATGCGACGGGCCATCCATAACGCCGCGGCTGCCAATAACCCCAGCATAATGACGACAGTCAGCAGCGTTTCTTGCAGGAATTCAGCATTGCGCTGTTTGATTTGTGCCGCCACGCCGGCCAGCTGCTCTTCTATGTCGTCAATGTAAAAGCCGGTACCAATCATCCATTGCAGCTCCGGCACATATTGGCCGTAAGACAGCTTGCGGCCATTGGGGTTGTTGGTGGCTGGGTTATCCCAGCGGTACTCGACAAAGCCATCGCCATTGCGTGAGGCGTCCAGCAGTTCGCGAATAATATAAACACCGTCTTTGTCTTGGATGTTCATCATCTGCTGGCCGACCAATTCGGGTTTGGCGCCATGGGCTTGGGCAACGCCTTGCGTATTGTACGCAAACATATAGCCAGAGCCGCCGCCGTAACGAAAGCGATTCAGCAGCTCTGCGGCCTGCTGGGCACGTTGCTCGGCGCTTAGGCTGTTGTCATTCATTACCGGGCGGATAACCGACACCGCCATTTGCACATAGCTTTTTAGCTCGTTGGACTTGCGTGTCATGGCTTGCTGGCGCATTGAATCAATGCTGGCGGCGGTTTCGTCGGCGGCTGAGATCAGTTGCGTGGCGATCATCAACGCTGCCAGAATCAACACTGGCAAGGTACCTAACAGAATGATTCTGGCTTTGATCGAAAGCTGGGGCATGGCATGTCTCCGCATATGAGCTGTGGCGTATCTCATACTTACGCCTGACTTATAACCAGCTTAGCTCAGTGGCGAGAGTGGATGCTGTGAATTAGAAACCTCTTGACCTGTGTGGCTATTTTGCGAGAACAATGCGCTAACAACTGACTAATTTGTCGCAGTTTGGCTGCTTTGGCAGAGCTTAGGTGGCGTCGTTGGATAACACCGTCAGCAACTTCTGACGCTGCTGCTTGAGCAAGGCGATTTTGTCTTTGAGCTCCTGCTGCTCGTCGGGGTGCTTACTGAGCAACAGCTTCTCTTCCAGGTGTTTCTGCTTTTTGCGCAGTTTTTTCAGGCAATGTTTGATGTCTTTACGCTGCTTTCGTCGTTGGCGCTGATTTTGATCGAAGTAGCCTTGCACACGCTTCATCAGTTTACGAAACTTCATGGCTGATCCCCTTGGAGTGGTTGGCGCGCCAGTTGTCGATAATCGTCGTCATTTAGCGACCAATCGGGGTTGTCCAATTGCGGCGTTAGCAGCAAATATTCGGCTGATGTCAGTAATCGCTTACAGGCATGTAAACAATAGCTTTTGTCGGTCATCAATGATGTAGCCATCACCGAGCTGATTTGCTGCTGTTGAATCAACTGCTCAAGCTGCATATCAATATCATCGTTGAAGCGCTGCAGTTGCAAATGCTGGCGTTGCAGCTGCAGCTCAATGTCTTGGCTGTCCTTCAGTTCCAGCGTTTGATCAAACAGCGTCAAAGTGGCGGCAATTTGAGTGCGCAACGCGTGATAGTTGGCGGTCATGGCCACGGGCCCATGATGCAAATAGTGGGTGAGGTTATCTAACAGATGCTTGACGCCCTTTATGGCTTCCAACAAATGAAACCCTGCCACGCGAATACGCCTGAGCTGTTCATCTTCACCGTTACCGGCGCGCGCTCGCGCCCTGACCACAAACTCAACGATGTCGCCGTACACCGGCTTTAGGCGGTGCTGATAGCCTTGCTGCAGGTGCTGATGCTGCAACTCAATATCGGTGCTTTGCTCGTCGTTGATCAGGCTATGGTGCAAGCGAAAATCATGCGCGCGCCAGCCCAATGCCTGGATGATAACGTCGCGGCTAAAGCGATACAGGCGTTGGGTCTCTTGCTGACTGACGCTAATGGCGGAGGTCGCAGAGGCCAAAGCGGCCTCGTTGAGAAAGCGAGCGCGTTTGCTGTGGCCAGCTTGCTCTGGCAGCCACTTTTGCAGCAGTTGGGCTAATGGCCCGATGGCTGGTGTCATCAGCACCACACCAAGAAAGTTGAACAGACTGTGAAACAACGCCAGGCGCAAAGTATCGCTGTCGGGCGGTAGCTGCAGCCAAGTGGCCAGCCACTCTGTCAACAACAGTAACCAAGGCAACAACAATAAGGCCAACACTCCGGTCAGTAGGTTAAACATCACGTGCCCTGCGGCCAGTTGCCGGCCGGCATGGTTGGCCCCCAGGGCGCCGATTAGCGCCGTGATGGTGGTGCCGACATTGGCGCCAATGGCGATGGACAGTGCAGCGAGGTAGTCGATCTGGCCGTTGGCCAGGGCGGTCAAAATCAATACCAAGGTGGCGTGGCTGGATTGCATGATCACCGTTGCGAGAATACCAAGGGCGACAAACAGCAAACGCGCCGACCATTGCTCACTGTTAATACCGTCCAACACCAGCAGGCTGTCGTAGGCGCTGAACCCCTGTTTCATCATGTGGATGCCAAAGAAGACAAACCCTACACCGGTCAGGATATGGCCCATGCTTTGCCACTTGCGCCGGTGCTGAAATTGCAGCGCGATGCCAAACACCAACAGCGGCAAGGCGTAGGTGGATAACTTAATGGTCAGGCCATACATGGCAATCAGCCAAGCACCCGTGGTGGTGCCAAGATTGGCACCAAAAACGATACCAAGCCCCGCCGTTAGGGGAATCAGACCGGCAGAAATAAACGAGATACTCAGCACCGATACCAATGAGCTCGATTGCATTAGCGTGGTGCTGACGATGCCCACCCCGAGCGCCTTGGCTGTGCTGCTGGTGCAGCGCTGCAGCCATTGCTGCAATACACCGCCGCTGAGCGCTTTAAAGCCACGTTCCAACGACAACATGCCGAATAAAAACAGCGCCACCCCGGCGGCGATTTCTTGAAAGGCGCTGCTGTGCCACAAAGCGATGGCCAGCAGGGTTAATACGATCGGAAAGGCCCAGCGATTTAATACATCCATGACAGAGGTTGGTAGCCCGTTAATGTCATCAGTATAGTGGGAACCAGACAAGGGAGCGGCGACACCGACGCGCCCACAAAATGATGCTGAGAGGAATAACAGTATGATCAGGTTGCGCGCTGTGTGGTTGCTGAGCGTGTTGCTGAGCAGCATGAATGCCAGTGCCGAAGGTTTCTGGACGCTGGGGGCGGGCAGCGGTACTGCGTCAATTCGTGCCGATAATGACAGCGGTTCTATTCGTGTTGAGGGTGACGGACACACGGCGTACCTGGGCTATGGCTGGGGGCTCAGCGAGCGCATCGACGGCTTGCTGACGGCCAACTTTGCACGCTTGCAGGATGTCGATGAGGTCAACGACAGTGTGGTTGGTGCTGAGCTGGGCGTGCGCCTCAAGTTACCCGCCGATGGTTTGCCTAAGCCTGCGTATGTCATCACCACCGCCGGCTGGCACTACGGTGATGCCGTGGCGCGTCACGGGGCATCGTTAATGATCGGCGCGGGCATTCCCGTGTTGGTGTGGCGTCGCGCGTCGGTGGATTTGCAGTACCAATATCGCTACATCAATTGGCGTGATCGCGACGGTTACAACGAGCTGCGCAGTCAGCTCAGTCAGGGAATGATCAGTGCGGAGTGGCGCTTCTAGTCCGCGCAACTTATTTCGTCAAAAAATGTTCGTCTAAAGCGTTCGTCTAGAGCGGGTCAATTTACGCGCTGCGGTATTGGCAGCATAGTGGGCACGCAGACTGTGAGGGAGAGAATGTAAATGACGGCCCCTGCGACAAGAATGAGCGCGGTGATGCGCAGAGTCGATG
Organism: Bacterioplanes sanyensis; assembly: GCF_002237535.1. Classification (GTDB taxonomy): domain Bacteria; phylum Pseudomonadota; class Gammaproteobacteria; order Pseudomonadales; family Oceanobacteraceae; genus Bacterioplanes; species Bacterioplanes sanyensis_A. Next base: position 448,714 of record NZ_CP022530.1, on the reverse strand, counting down.
GTGTTGCTCCGGGAAGTGGCCTGGCCAAGCATCAAAAAATGGCCATCAGCCCGTTTTATATGTTGCGTGGCAGTGCGGGTCAGTTTTACCAAGACCTAGCCGATGCCGTTATTGAACTGCCGGCCGCGCTTACCTTATGGCCGACTACTCTGGTGCAGGGTGACTGTCACGTCGCCAACTTTGGCTTTTTCAGTGAGCAAGGGTCGCACGGCGACTGCATTGTGTTCGCTCCCAATGATTTTGACGACGCTTGCTACGGCCACGCTGGCTGGGATTTATTACGCTATGCCACCAGTCTGGTGCTGGCAGCCGACCATTGCCAAGGTGTCCTGAGCGGCGACTATCCACAAGCCGAAGCGCTTAGCGAACGAGTGTGTGCCGATGACGCAGAGGTGACGGCGGCATTAACTGCATTTTTTGATGCTTATGAGCACACCTGCGAACGGCTTGTGAATGGTCACATAGATTACGATCATGCCCTCGATCACTTCAGCAAAGGGCACCTACTGCGCAAAGCGTTTAAAAAAGCCCGCCGGCGGCGCTGTGGTGCCAAGGACTTTGCTCGCAAGAGTTCGCTGGCGAAGGCCGTTGATCTGGCACAAATGCGCTTTCAATCGCGTCCAGAGCGATTCGAACGCCTGTCCGAGGACGATCAAATCGCCGTAGCGGCGGCGTTTTCGCCCTACGTCGATGATGCCATCTTGGACGTCGTGCGGCGCCTGGATGCCGGCACGGGTTCGCATAATATGCAGCGTTATTACTTGCTGGTTGGCCCGGCTGCGGCCAGTACCGAGCGCGATTGGCTGTTGTGCCATATCGTAGAAGTCAAACAGCAGCGCCCAGCGGCGCCCTTGCATGCATTCCCCGCCCTGCACCCCGGTAACCGTTTGAACCCTGCTCATCTAACGGCCGTATGTCAGCGGCGTATGCAGCGTGCCCCGGATCTCATTGTTGATGAAGTGGCTTGGCGCGGTGCTCATTGGTTGGTGCGCTCACGCCATCACGCTCGTGTTGGATTGGACCCGGAAGATCTCGTCTGCGGGAAGCGTGCTGTCGCGGGAGGGCTGAGTGACTACGCGCATGCATGCGGTATCTCGCTGGCATTGGCTCATGGCCGCGGCGATCGTCGCAGCCAACAGTTTGAGCAGGCGGTCGTCGCTTGCATGGCAAAGGTGCGTGAGTCTTTGATCGACCTGAGTTTGGAATACGCTCGCCAGCTGGTCAGTGATTGGCATTGGCTCAGACAGCAAGAAACCACCAGAACACAAGGATTGCCAGAGCTATGACTACGAGCGAACTGCCGTTGATCCTCGCCGGGCCGTGGCTGCGGCATACCCACACCGAAGGCGCCACGTTGATGTTTGTCACATCCAGGCCGTTGGCGTCAAAAGCTGGGGTGCGCTTGTGGTCGCTGCAAGCAAGCGACTCATCGCGGCCAGTCGATACCATGGCGCTGTTCTCTTCCGACCGGGTGAGTACCCAGCACTTGCCGCTGGGCGAGCACTGCTTTCTATATTGTGTGTGCATTGATCATGCGCTGTCACCTGGCCAGCGTTATGGCTACGACATAGTGGAAGGCGAGCAGTCGCTGTTCGCCGCCGATGAGGCCTTGCTTTATCGCGACCATAGCGCGCCCAGCCTAGGCTGGCAGTCGCAGCTGGGCAGCGTTTGGCATGGCTCCTGTCGCAAACCTCATTGCGATGGTGCGGATGCGTTGGTGCGCGCGGATCAGGAATGGGCGTCGAGGTTACAAACCGGCGCAGCGGCGCCCGATGTATTGTTGATGACGGGCGACCAGATTTACGCCGATGACGTTGCCGGGCCCTTCCTGTACGCCATTCATCAGCTCATCGAGCGTCTTGGTTTGCACGATGAAAATTGGCAAGGCGCCGATGTCAGCAACTTAAAGGATCTGTTGCAGCACGACGAGTGTTATTACCAGCGCCCCAAGTTATTGCCAGACGACAGTGCCGGGCGTGACTTGTCGGATGTGTTTTTTCAGGGCGCACGCAAGCCCATTTTTACCTCGGTGGGAGCCGATAACCACCTCATTGCGTTGGCCGAAATAGTCGCCATGTACTTGCTGGTGTGGTCAGACGTACCCTGGCAGTTGGTGGATATCGATACCCCGCCGTCGGTACTGACAGACCTGCAGCGCCTGCGTTACGACAAAGAGCTGAGCGTGGTCAAAGCCTTTGCGCAAGGCTTGTCATCGGTACGACGAGTGATGGCGCACGTGCCGAGTTACATGATTTTTGATGATCACGATGTCACGGACGATTGGAATCTGACTCGTGGCTGGGAAGAAGCGGCTTACGGTAATCCCTTTTCACGGCGCATCATTGGCAATGCGTTGGTCGGCTATTGGTTGTTTCAGGGTTGGGGCAATCAGCCCGACACCTTTGGCGAAACATTGGAGTTGGCGCAGCAGGCATTGACCCAACGGGGCCCGTATCAGCAGGCGGAGTTAATCGAACACCTGGTAGACTATGACGGCTGGCACTTTGTGTTGGAGACACAGCCGCCGATTATGATGCTCGATACCCGCACTCATCGCTGGCGCTCGGAGAGCAGCTCGGGAAAACCATCAGGGCTGATGGACTGGGAGCGGCTGAGCGAGTTACAGCACCAGTTGATCGATCATCAGCAAGTGCTGCTGGTATCGCCCGCGCCGATCTTTGGCGTCAAGTTAATCGAAGTGGTGCAGCGGGTGTTTACTTTCTTTGGTCACCCACTGATGGTGGATGCGGAGAATTGGATGGCGCACCCGGGGGCGGCCAATGTGCTGTTGAACATTTTTCGCCACCGAAAAACGCCGCCGCAGTTCATCGTATTGTCCGGCGATGTGCATTACTCCTTCACCTACGATGTGGAGCTCAAGCGCCGCCAAGACGGCCCTAAAATTCTGCAAATCACCGCCAGTGGTTTGAAAAATACCTTTCCCGCTCAGCTGTTGCATTGGTTTGATCGCTGCAATCGCTGGCTGTACGCCAGTCGCTCACCACTGAACTGGTTCACCAAACGCCGCTCGATGCGCATTCGCCAGCGCTTTCCACAGCCCAATCCCGAGCGGCGCACTTTGCTTAATGGCTGTGGTTTGGGGGAGTTGGTGTTGGCGGATGAGATCGACGATATGACGGTGAAGGTGCTGCTGGCGGATGGAACTGATGTTCACTTTCCACCGCGCGGTGAAAAGGAATACCGCTAAGCCGCACAGCCATAGCGCAGATCACAACAATGGCTTAGGACATAACCCAGGCACAGCTCACAAACTCGCTAGGGCCTGCTAACACTATTTCGATCACGCTGTTATGAGCTGAAAATCCCTCAACCAAGGCGCGAAGATGGATGTTTAACGAGTTAAATGAAAGATGAGCAACACAGATTGAGGGGTTTTCAGCCATACCCCGAAGGGCTGGAGTCAGTTTTTCCCTGACTCGCGTTATTCGTTGCTTATTTAACCCGTTAAACCACACGCCTCATGCCTTACTCAAGAAAAAACTGACTTCCAGCAGCAAAGAGCTAAATAGTGTTAACAGGCCCTGGAAAAAGGTCAGCTGTGTCAGCCTTTACACTTTGCCTGCACTTTGCGCCCAGCGGGTGTCTGGGTTGGCGCCCGTCATCGTGCTATATTCCCGCGTCGTTTTATCATCCTGCTGAAGAGAGGACCTGCACGCATGATCCCCGTCATACTCGCCGGCGGTTCAGGGACCCGATTATGGCCACTGAGTCGCGCTGCGTTTCCGAAACAGTTTCTGCCGCTGGCGGGTCAGCTCACCATGTTGCAACAAACCACCGCCCGTTTGCAGGGCATGGACATTGAGCAACCGATCGTTGTGTGCAGCGAAGATCATCGTTTTTTGGTGGCAGAACAGCTGCGCCAGCAGGACATTCATGCACAGATCTTATTGGAGCCGTGCGGCCGCAATACTGCACCTGCCATCGCCTTGGCTGCGATGCAGGCTCTGCAGCGCCAGCCTGACAATCCCATTTTATTGGTGCTCGCGGCCGATCATGTGATTGAAAATACCGAGGCATTTCAAACGGCGGTGGCGTCGCTACTGCCCGCTGTGCGTGATGGGCAGTTTGGCACCTTGGGCATTGTTCCCACGGAAGCGGCCACTGGCTATGGCTATTTGAAAGCCGCAGAAGCACAAACCAGTGGCCTGCAGTGCGTCGAGCAGTTTGTAGAAAAACCCGATGCAGCGACCGCCGCGCATTACGTGGCCAGCGGTCAGTATTTCTGGAACAGCGGTATGTTTATGCTGCGTGCCGATCGCTACTTAGAGGCGCTGGAGCGCTTCCAGCCAGAGATGTTCGCCGCGTGTGCTCTGGCGATGAAAGACACCTGTGCTGATATGGACTTTGTCCGTGTGGACGGTGACGCTTTTGCCAGCAGTCCATCCGACTCGATTGATTACGCCGTGATGGAACCGTTAACCGCCGGTGGCAACAGCCCCATTGTGGTGGCGCCGTTAGAGGCCGGTTGGAGCGATGTCGGCTCCTGGTCAGCGCTGTGGGAAATCAGCGACAAAGACGAACATGGCAATGCGTGCCTGGGCAGCGGTGCCGATGGCCACGCTATTTTGCAAGATACGCACAACTCGTTGGTGTATGCCGAGCAGCGTTTGGTGGCCACCTTGGGCGTGGACAACTTGGTGGTGATCGATACCCCGGATGCGGTACTGGTCGCGCACAAAGATAAGGTGCAAGACGTTAAGAACATCGTCTCGCAAGTACGAACCCAAGGGCGTGAAGAGCACGTACAGCACCGCGAGGTGTATCGCCCCTGGGGACGTTACGACTCCATCGATAGTGGTGAGCGCTATCAGGTAAAACGCATTACCGTCAATCCGGGTGCGAAGCTGTCGGTGCAAATGCATCATCACCGTGCGGAGCACTGGATTGTCGTCTCTGGTACAGCCAAGGTCACCAACGGTGACGAGACTTATCTAGTGACGGAGAATCGCTCCACTTTTATTCCCGTAGGCCAAGTCCACGCGCTTGAAAATCCGGGCGTGATCCCGCTGGAGATGATCGAAGTGCAGTCGGGCAGCTATTTAGGTGAAGACGACATTGTTCGTCTGGAAGATCGCTATGGCCGGGTCTGACGTGATAAGTAACGCTACGGCGCGTGCCCAGCTCGGTCGTGTCCTGGCGCCTTGTGGCAAACGCGTATTTGGCCGCCGTCACTTACGCGTGCGCTGTCTGACATTTATTCGCGGTGGACCTCTAGCAATTGGCGCTTAGCGCCCCCATAGACAGCAACAAGGTCATCGTCGCGTATCGCGTTTGCGCCTTCGCTATACGACATTCAATTTCCCGTTTTGGAACAACCCATGCGTAAGCTTTCACAAAAAGACGAGCAAGAGCTGACAGAGCTACAGAAGGCATTAAAAGCCTGTAAAAGCGGCTTTATGTCGGCTGGCTTCTTATCCCTGTTCATTAATTTATTAATGCTGGTACCTGCCATTTACATGCTGCAGGTTTATGACCGTGCACTGGGTAGTGGCAGTGTAGAGACCTTAGTCATGCTCACTATCGTTTTAGTGGGACTATTTGTATCGATGGCTCTCATGCAAATAGCACGGTCTGGAATCCTGATTCGGGTAGGGAATCAGCTTGACCAGAGTATGAATCAAAAGCTATTTGCGTCGATGTTTAAGCAGTCAGTGAATGAGCCTGGTCGGCAAAGTGCGCAGCCAATTTCGGATATGACATCATTGCGCCAGTTCTTGACTGGCCAGGGCTTGTTTGCATTTTTTGATGGACCTTGGCTACCGATTTATATTGCTGTGCTTTTTATGTTCCATACTTGGTATGGCATCTTTGCGGTCATCGCTGTTGTCATTCTTGCGATGCTCGCATACGCAAACGAAAAGGCGACGAAAGATCTACTGGCCGAGGCGGGACAAAAAAATGTTCAATCCTCACAATATGCCACTTCAGCTGTGCGAAATGCTGAAGTCGTCGCGGCTATGGGAATGGAAACGGGGCTGCGTAAAAAATGGCTGGAACGCCATTTGAGTTTTCTGTCCGCGCAGGCTGATGCCAGTGATCGTGCAGCAGTTCTGACCAATGTGTCAAAAGGTCTGCGAATGCTTTTTCAGTCACTGATTCTGGGGTTGGGTGGCTACTTGGCCATTATCCAAGAAATCACTCCTGGGATGTTGATTGCAGGTTCTATTTTGCTGGGGCGTGCTTTGGCACCGCTCGATTTATTAATCGGCTCTTGGAAAGGTTTTGCATCAGCGCGCCAGGCATACGATCGCTTGAATAAATTATTTGCTGTTTATCCGACACAAGAGCCGGGGATGCCACTGCCTGCACCAGAAGGTCAGTTGAGTGCAGAGGGTTTGTTTGTAATTCCTCCCGGCGCTGCAGCTCCTGCGTTGCGTGGTGTTAACTTTGCCCTTGATAAAGGCGATATGCTGGCGGTGGTTGGCCCTAGCGCTGCAGGTAAATCTACGTTAGCACGCTCGCTATTGGGTGTGTGGCCATTGTCTAACGGCAAAGTACGGCTAGATGGTGCGGACGTGCATCAGTGGAATAAAACTGAACTGGGCCCATATATTGGTTATCTGCCTCAAGATATTGAACTCTTTGATGGCAGTATTAGCGAAAACATATGTCGCTTTGGTGAAATCAACTCGCATGCCATTGTGGAGGCGGCGAAACTAGCAGGCGTGCATGAGCTGATTCTGCGTTTACCGCAAGGTTATGACACTGTGATTAGCAGTAGTGGCGGCGCATTATCCGGTGGTCAGCGTCAGCGTATTGGTCTGGCACGAGCGGTTTATGGAAAGCCGCGTTTGGTGGTGCTGGATGAGCCGAACTCCAATCTGGATGATCAAGGTGAAGCTGCGCTGTTGGAAACGTTGGAAAGACTGCGCGAGCAGCAAGTTACAGTAGTACTGATTTCTCATCGGAAACCGATACTGAAGCTGGTGAATAAAATGATGGTGTTGTCAGAGGGGCAAGTAATGATGTTCGATCATCGAGACAACGTTATGCGTGCTCTGCAAGATGGTAAATTAAACCTTGGAAATAGCACCAAGCCTGCTCTGGCTGCGGGAGGTGCGCAATGAGTAAACAAAATAAAGATACCCCTGTAGTGGTTGGTGATGATGGTGTTGTGCACGGCGACTATGTACGTGAAATGTCCGAAGTCAACGTGGCTGACGAGCTGAAAATCGAGACCGATCATAAAGGTCGTTCTCGGTTTGGTTGGTGGGTTGTTGCAGCGACGTTCCTATTCTTTGGCGGATGGGCCGCTCTAGCAAAACTAGATGGAGCTGCGATTGGCATTGGGCAAGTTGTTACCGATTCGCAGAATCGTGTAGTGCAGCATCTTGAAGGCGGTGTGGTTGGTGAGATTTTTGTGAAAGAGGGCGATCAAGTTCAGCAGGGTGATCTACTGTTGCGCCTATCTGATGCGCGGGCAAGTTCAGAGTTGGAGATCGTTGAGTCTCAGCTACGTGAAGCTTTAGGGCAAGAAGCCCGATTATTGGCGGAACGTGCAGCGGCCGACGCTGTCACTTTCCCGGACGAGTTATTGCAGCAATCAGATAAGGCTGAGGTGGAGGCCATTGTCGAAGGTCAGCGCCAGGTATTTGAGGCACGTCGAGAGTCGTATAAATCAAATATTGAGATTTACCAGAAACGTATTTCTGCCTTGGAAAAGCAAATTCGAGGGATGAAAGCTAGACGCGATAATCTGGTTGGCCGTATCCAATCGTACGAAGCGGAAGTAAAAGAGTGGCAGGAACTGTTTGACCGCCAGTTGGCTGATCGTATTCGTTTAAACGATATGCAGCGAGAATTGCTGCGTTTGCAAGGCGAAAAAGACAGTGTTGACGCTGAAATCGCCAAGGCCGAGGTTGATATTAGCTCTACTCGTTCCGAGCTGATGATGAACAAGCAAGTGTACATGGAAGAAGTGGTCACTCAGCTGCGCGAAACACAGCAGAAAAAGGCTGACTTGTTGTCTCGCCAAGTAGCTTGGCGGGATACACTAAATCGAATGGATATTCGCGCCCCCGCTACTGGCGAAGTAGTTGGGTTTGATATCAGTACCGTGGGTGCTGTTGTTCAACCAGGAAAAACCATCATGGAAGTGGTGCCGAATGAGCAAGAGTTTGCCATTAAGGCGCGAGTGCAAGTTGTTGATATTGATCGTATACACCCAGGTTTAATGGCTGATATTCGCTTATCTGCATTTAATTTCCAGGCTGCTCATATCATTGAAGCAGAGGTGTTGCGTGTTTCTGCTGATGCGTTTACTGATGAAAAAACAGGAGAGCAGTATTACGAAGCGCGCTTACAAGTGACCGAAAAAGGTCTGGCGACAATGAAAGAGCAAGAGATGTATTTTGTACCTGGTATGCCAGCTGAGGTCATGATTAAAACAGGCGAAAGAACTGTTATGCACTACTTGTTGGGGCCTGTTATTAGCTTATCTGAAAAAGCTTTTCGGGAGGCATAGGGTATGAAGTCTATTTGTCGATCTATTCCCTGCTTTTTGCTCTCAGTCGTTCTGGCTTCTCCATTGGTTCAGGCGCAAATGACCTTATCAGAGGCCTATCGTGCGACACTGGATTATAATGCTCGATTGCAAGGCGAGAGAGCTCGTGCCCAGGCCGAGCGTGAGGGTGTTAGTGAAGCTTGGTCTGGTATTAAGCCCAAACTAGAGGCCACAGCTGCCCTAGGTAGTGCCAAAACATATCAGGTTTTTAGCAATACTGAGGAGCGAAATAGTGATAACTATGAGCGCTACGATGTGACGCTAAATCAAGTCATCTATTCTCATAAAAGCTTTACCGCCATTAGCCGAGCTAAGCGTGCCGCTGAGTTGGCGGGTGAAGAAGTCAAAGGCGTGGAAAACGATACCGCTGTTGAGGTTATTAACACCTATATCGATGTGGTTCGCACCCAGCGTCTAAAAAATATTTTGAGCGCAGAAAAAGAGAGCCATTTATATCGTTTGCAGCAGGTGGAGGAGATGCTAGGACGTGGTTTAACCAGTCTGGCTGAAGTTCTCGACGCTAGGGCAGAGGTGGATCAGATTAAAGCCCGCTTGGTGGAAGTGAATAATAGCCACCGGGTGGCCTTGCAAGCACTGTCACAGTTGACGGGTCAGGCCGTTGATGCAGTGGTCGCTCTGGATGAGAGTTATTGGAAAGATATTCCAGCCCTGCTGCAGCAAAACTGGTTGCAGGCTGCCTTGGAATACTCGCCAAAAATTCGTAAGGCTGAAGCTGAGGTTGCCTTAGCTGAAGCAGGCAGCTCGCACGAGTCGGCCGGTCATTACCCGGAGCTGTATCTTTACGGCCGCTACAGTGATAACGACACTGATACCACCACGCTTCGTGAAGAGTCGAAAGTTGAGTTGCAATTGCGTATTCCGCTTTATTCCGGTGGCGGCGTCAGTGCCAGAGCGCGGGGCGCCGCACTGCGCGAAGCGCGTGCTCTAAGCATGCTGGATTATGCCCGTCGGCAGGTGAAAACCGAGGTGGAGCAGTTAACCAGTGAGCTTGAAGGCTTTCACGACAATATTAACGCCTTATTTCAGTCTTTAGCGTCGAGTCGGGCGGCAGAAAATGCTGCACAAGAAGGCTTTAATGCGGGAGTGCGTCGGTTAAAAGAGTTGCTGGATGCGCAGCAGCGCCGTTCACGCGTTGAGCAGGAGTTAGTTAACGCGATTTACGAGAGCAACAAAAAATACGCCAGCCTGTTGAGTCTGAGTGGCAAGTTGAACTTGCAATCCGTTCAGCAGTGGAGTGCGCGCAGCGGCAGTTGAAGCCGTGAAATGAATGAGGTAGGCGAGAGCCTACCTCATTTGCATCAATGCTTGGTATCGGTTTCTGGGGTAACCGTTTTACCCAAAGTGATCTTTAGGTTATCGGCATAGGCTGCCCGAGCAGTGTGTGCGATCGCCAACTCTGCTTCCAGCTCTTGGATATGACGATCTGTCGCCTGGACATTGCTCAGCTGAGTTTTAGCTGCGTCGCTCAGTTCGTTCAAGGCGTAGCTTACACCGTCGATGGTGACTTTCTCTGCAGCTTTGCTTTTAGACTTGGCGCGGCTAGTGGTTGTCTTCTTTGGTGCCGCTTTCTTTGTTTCTGCCATGATAAATACTTCCCAATGATTAAGGCTATAGGTCTTTATTTCTCAATTTCTACTTTCAGGTGGCTGAGGTAGCGCGCCTGAGCTGTCTTTGCAATGGCCAGGCGGGTTTCCAGTTTGCGAATGAAATCACTGGTGATCGCCGCTTGCTTGGCCAAATCTTGGGCTTTCTCTGAAACTGACGCCAGCTTGTACTCCGTATCATCCAGAGTAAAGGTTTCTAAGTCAGGCCATTTTTTTGTATCCATGTCAGTCGAATACCTAGTTTGGGTGAATAAATGAGGGCACAGATTATACAGATTGTTCGATACCTAGCCAGTTTCCGCTTGGCATTTGCATTGTGCTGAAGTATTCGCACTGTGACTTTGTGTAGGGCTACGCGATCGGTCTTCATCTAGCTATTGCCAGCGTTGCGTTTGACTGGATTTCACTCAGTTGTGCACTGAGTTTACTGTCCCTGCACACTAAATTTGCTATTCTAGCGCGCTTTGACTCTGGCCTCTGGCCTTTTGACTAACTAGATTACGAAGAACTATGACAATGAAAAGCGCCTTGATTACTGGTATCACCGGCCAGGACGGAGCCTACTTGGCTCAGCTTCTACTTTCTAAGGGGTATCGCGTAGTAGGTCTGGCGCCTCGTCGCAGCGCCACCGATACCAGCCTGGCTCGCCTTGAATGGCTCGGAATTGAGAAAGACGTTGAACTGATCGACGGCGACTTGACTGACTTGTCCAGTGTCATTCGTGCGGTTCAGCATGCTTCTCCGGATGAAGTCTACAACCTGGGCGCGCAGTCGTTTGTTAAAACCTCGTGGGATCAGCCGCTGTTGACTGGCCAATCGACTGGCATCGGCGCTGCCAATGTACTGGAAGCGATCCGTATCGTTAAGCCGGAAGCACGTTTCTATCAAGCCTCCACATCAGAGATGTACGGTCTGATCCAGGAGCCAATGCAAAGTGAAAGCACGCCGTTTTATCCGCGTTCTCCTTATGCTGTGGCCAAGTTGTACGCCCACTGGATGACGGTCAACTACCGCGAAAGCTTTGATATGTATGCTTGTAGCGGCATCCTGTTCAATCATGAATCGCCGTTACGTGGCCTTGAATTTGTGACGCGCAAAGTCACCGATGGTGTTGCTCGCATCAAGCTCGGCTTGGAAAAAGAGCTGCGCTTGGGCAATATCGACGCTAAGCGCGACTGGGGCCATGCGCGTGACTATGTCAAAGCCATGTGGCTGATGTTGCAGCAGGATGAGGCGGACGATTACGTTATTGCTACCGGCCGTACCACAACGGTGCGTGATATGTGTCGTATCGCCTTTGAAGCGGCTGAATTGAATATGGACGAGCACTTGGTGATTGATCCGGCTTTCTTCCGCCCTGCGGAAGTGGAAATCTTGCTGGGTAATGCTGATAAAGCCAAAGCTAAACTGGGCTGGGAAGCCGAAACTAGCTTGGAGCAAATGATCGAAGAAATGTACCAGGCTGATTTTGATCGCTTGTCTGGCCGTTAATAGGGAGCACTGATATGTCGCCGGTTATTCTAATTACCGGGGCTTCCGGCTTTGTCGGTCAGTATCTGCTGCCAGCGCTGAGACAGCGCTGGCCACAGGCGCAACTGGAGGCGACCTGTCTGGCGGCTGAATTGCCAGCCGCCAACGCCGATTGTCGTTGGCATCAGTTAGATATTCTCGATTCACACGCAGTGATGCAATGCATCAGTCAGATCAAACCGGATCTCACCATTCATTTGGCGGCCCAGGCTAATGTCGGACTGAGCTTTAGTCATGCGGACTTAACCTGGCGTGTGAATCTGCAGGGCAGTTTGAATGTCTTTAACGCGTTGGCATCTCTACCCGCCTGCGGATTGCTGTACGTTAGCTCGTCTGATGTTTACGGTGGCAGCTTTCGTTTGGGGCAGCCGCTCAATGAGCAGATAGCATTGCAGCCGTTGAATCCGTATGCCGCCAGCAAAGCGGCGGCAGATCTGGCGGCTGGAACCCTGGCAGCAACCTCTGCTGTACGTGTTGTACGAGCGCGTCCGTTTAATCACAGTGGGCCGGGCCAGGCGCTGGGCTTTGTCTTGCCCGACTTTGCGGCGCAAATTGCGCAAATAGAAGCAGGTAAATTGGCTGGCTTGAAAATAGGCAACTTACAGGCGGCACGTGATTTTATGCACGTGCGTGATGTGGTTGCTGCCTATGTCTCCTTGGCTGCTGAGTTGTTGGCGCCAGACTCACAGTTGTGCAGTGGCGAAGCGGTGAATATCGCCAGTGGCTCGGCGACACCGGTACAGCAGGTATTGGATACGCTGCTGCAGCAGGCAAAGGTAGAGGTGACCGTGGAAACCGATCCCTCTCGTCTGCGGGCTAGTGATATCCCTCTTGCCGCTGGTGATGCAGCGCGTTTACGTGAGTTGACCGGTTGGCAGCCACGCTTCGAGTTGCGACACATCGTTAGCGATGTGCTGCAGGATTGGCGTCAGCGAGTGGCATCAAATAACGCCTAGCCGCCTTTCGTGTAAGGTTCAGGTCTAGCTGCTGGGCGAATTGTTCGGGGCTTCCGACAGCTGGCCTTATTTGGCCAGCATTTCCACCTTATCCATCAGCTGCTGGGTCGCTTGCTGCCAATTTAACCATTGGAAATCGTCTGGTACACGCAGCGCATCGGGAATGCCATTGTCTTCAAAGCCGGCAACCAGCTCGCACAAGGCTTGCTCATCTTTTACTGGGAAATAGGCAACACGCTCACCACCGACTTCGCGATGAATCGGGATATCGCTGGCAATTACCGGTAAGCCATGGCCCAAGCTTTCGATGATTGGTAGCCCAAAGCCTTCGGCGAAGGATGGGAAGATCAACATGCGGGCATTTTCGTAGCAGTATTGCAGCTCGGCATCGCTAAGGTTTTGCCAGTGGAAGAGTTTCTTACCGTTTTCTGGGTGGCGGCGAATACGGGTCAACAGCTTTTCAACTTTCCAGCCAGGCTTGCCAACGAAGGCTAGGTTGACCTCTTGCCCTTGCTGCCACAATTTCTCAAAAGCGTTGAGCACGGTCGCGTGGTTCTTGCGTGGCTCAATGGTCGATACGATCAAGTACGTCGGACGCTCCATCATGTGCTGTGGAATCGCACCGCGAATCTCGTCATCGCTATTTGTGTGTTTGAAATCAGCCCCCAGCCAAAAGTAATCGAACTGCTGTGGCTTAAACGCTCCGGGTTTTTGCTGCTCTAAGAAGTTAGCAACGTCCTGTCGAACGGTATCTGAGATGGCGACGAAGCCATCCACCATGCCAATGGAATCCTTAAACCAGCTGTTAAACACTTTTACCAGTTGGGCGTCACAGAACTGTGGATGGGTGATGGGGATGAGGTCATAGATAACGGCCACCACTTTGGCGCCATGGTCTCGAATGGCTTCAACACTGGGCCAAATATTGTTGTGCCAGCTGGAATCCAGCAGTAACAATATGTCTCCCTCATTAACCAAGTTAAACGGGGTGTGACTGTTGGATTCTTTTGTATCGGGTTCGATGCAGGGTTCTGTCGTGTCGTCACTTTCCTGGGAGTCGTTATTTTGTGACGCTGGGGCTGCGGCAATGGCTTGTTTCTGTGGGCGAGTCAGCAGTGAATTCACTGCTTTCACCGGAGCAACCAAGCTATTGTATACCAACCAATTGAGCCCAAAGCGCTGTCTCGGTGCAAAAATGAAGTTTCGGGCAGCATCTGTATTACCCGCCAAGCCCAATAGTAAAGCTTGCAGGCCATTGTACACGCCATAGAAATAGGCTAGCGTTCTGCGCTTTATTCCTTCGGGAGCAGCGGCGTACTGCTGCAGACCATTTTCGCTTTCTTGGCAAGCTGGCTCTGATGCTAGCTCTTCTTCCTCTACAACTTCATACACAGGTGCTTTGGAGCTGGGGTACAGCTGATCTTCGGTAATAGCCAGAAAACGACCGTGGCTAATCACGACAGGTTGCGCTTTGTAGCCATGCTCCGGCGCGATAGTCTGCAGATGACGAACGGCTTGTCTGACTACACGCTGAATGCCTGTGTTGAGCTCGACATGTTCGATCAGCGAGCTGCAGTCAATATACAAGGTTCTCATCAGGTGTCCTTTTCAAGGCAGGGGGGTATGGTAGAATTCGCTGCCATTTTATAGCCAGCCCAAGAAGACGCAACTGTCATGAATCGCTCGCTGCTACTGCAGTTCACTCGCCAGGACCTGGTGGATCGTCACGCTGGCTCCAGCCTAGGTGCTCTTTGGACGTTACTGCTACCTCTGTCGCAAATCCTGATATTCAGTTTGGTCTTCTCCAAAATTATGGGAATGAAGCTGCATTCCATGGGCATGGGGCCCGCCAGTGAGTACAGCTACAGCATATATTTGATCGCTGGGCTGTTACCTTGGTTGGCCTTTGCCAATACCATCAATCGCTGCGCAGGTGTGTATCAGGAAAAGGCTGGATTGATCAGTAAGGTCCAGTTGTCGTTGATGGGTCTTCCTCTATACATTCCCGTGTCAGAAAGCGTGTTGTATGCGATTGGGATGAGTTTTTTTGCCATCTTCTTGTTAGCGGTGGGCTTTCCTATCTCTTGGCAGTGGTTATGGTTGCCATTGCTGTTTGCTTTGGTGATGTTGGTGGCATTTACCGTGGGTTTGGCCAGTGCCATCCTGAACGTTTTTATCCGCGATACGCGTGAGCTGGTTGGCTTGGTAATGCAGATCGCTTTTTGGGCAACCCCCATTGTCTACGTTGCTGACATGATCGATGTCTCATGGCACTGGCTGTTTGACGTCAATCCCATGTTTCACCTGATCAGCGCGTTTCGTAGGGTGATTGTCGAAGGGCAGGCACCTGATGCGTTGCCACTGCTGATGATCGCAGCGGTCACAGCCCTGTTGCTGGGGTGCACTGTGATGGTTGGCCGCCGGCTTGAGCGCGACATCAGGGACTTTATTTAATGTTTCAGATTGCCGATCTACACAAAGGCTTCAGACTCTATCAAAAGCCGTCTGACCGATTGAAAGAAATCCTGCTACGTCGTCCATATCACCGCCGCTATGAGGCCCTTCAAGGCATTAGCTTCGCGCTACCCAAAGGGCAGACGCTGGGTATCATCGGTCAAAATGGAGCCGGCAAGTCGACTCTGTTGAAAATATTAAGTGGTGTCTTGCTGCCGGATTCTGGCCAAGTGCACATGCAAGGGCGGGTGACTGGGTTATTAGAGCTGGGTACCGGTTTTGATGGAGCGTTATCCGGGCGGGCAAACATTCTCAATAACGGCCTGCTCATTGGCATGAGCGCCGATGAAATTCGAAGGCAAGAAGCGGAAATCATCGAGTTTGCTGAATTAGGGCGTTTCATCGATGAGCCACTGCGTACCTATTCGTCTGGCATGATGATGCGCTTAGGATTCGCTATTGCCATTCATGCCAACCCGGCCTGCTTTTTAGTCGACGAAGCGTTATCCGTCGGTGACGGTCACTTTCAGCAAAAATGCATGAAGCGCATACGCGAGTTTCGCGATCAGGGTGGATCAATCATTTTCGTCTCCCATGATCTGAACGCCATTAAGCAAATATGCGATCGAGCGCTGGTGCTGGATGATGGCCACATCGTCTTTGACGGAGACACAGAAGGTGCGGTGAACACATACAACCGCATCATGGCGCGCTTAGATGGTGATGCCGAAGATCTTGCTGAGCAAGGGCAGCGCCACGAATTTGGCACTCGCGAGGCGGAAATTTTGGACGCGTGCATCTTAGGAGAGAGTGGGCCTGCAAAGTCACTGGCAACCGGTGAGCAGGCGCGTATTCAGGTGACCTTAAAGGGACACGAACCTACGCAGGCATTGTCGCTTGGCTTCATGATTCGTGATCGCTTTGGCCAGGATATATACGGCACCAATAGTCATTATCTTAAGCACGAGTTTGAGCTCCTTCCCGGGCAGCAGCGGAAGCTAGAGTTTGCTTTGCCAATGAACTTGGCGGTGGGTAAATACACCGTCACCCTAGCGCTGCACAGTGAACAACACCATCTCGAGCATTGTTATCACTGGATCGATAATTACATCGGATTTGAAATTGCAGGTTCTCGCGTACCGCCGTTTGCCGGCGTCGTAGCGTTGACAACAAAACTGCACACCATTGACTCAACATCGGAAGAGGCTGACGCATGAGCGACACAATTACCACCCAGGAATTGCTGGATAAGCTGCTGTTGGAGTCACAAAAGCTCAATCTCGGTATTCTGGAGCGAGATAAGCCCAGACCCGTGGCGTTGGATCCGGAGATAACCAGTGAACTGAAACTACCAATGCGTAACAGCTATGCGTTGGAAGAGCTGTTCAAGTATGACGACGAAGAGTTCGTGCGTAATGCGTTCCGCGCACTGTTGCATCGTGAGCCTGATGCCAGCGGGTTACAGGCATGGACGCTAGAACTGCGCGCTTGTCAGGATAAGGTCCGTATTATTGAAGCCCTGATGGCAACTGAAGAAGCGACCATTAAACAGGTCGTCGTCCATGGGCTGGACGAGTTTCATAATCCGCCGCCATGGCGTTGGGCTAAATGGTTCCCCAAGCGAGCAGAGTTGCGTCGTCAGCAACACTATCGACACCTTTATGAGCAATACCATCGCCGCAGTCAGGCTTTAAAAGCCGATGAAATTAACCTGGCCTTAAGTGGTATGAGTGGTATTCGAGATGCGATGTTTACCATGCTGGAGCAAGTCAGTACCCACGGTTGGGGCAGTGTCGCAAGAGTGCGGCTAATGGAGCAACGGATCCGTGTGCTTGAAGACGCACTGTCGAAGGTTGGGACTGTGCCGCAGCAAGATGCTCCTGCTTACCAGTCTTCAGCTCGTATGGATGCTTTCTATATGGCGTTTGAAAACAAACATCGCGCTGGCCGTGATGTTCTGCGGGTGCATTTAGATAACTACATGCAATACCTGCCGCAGGCGAATGCAGATGGCAGCTCTCGCGTGGTGGATCTGGGGTGCGGTCGTGGTGAGTGGTTGGAGCTGCTGCGTGAGCATAACTTTCGTGTTGAAGGCGTAGACTCGAACCCGCTGATGCGAGCCCACTGTGAAGAGTTGAATATTCCCGTTAGTGGGGAAGATCTGCTCGCTTGGTGTCATGCGCAGGGTGACGACACTTATTCGGTGGTCAGTGCGTTTCATTTGGCCGAGCACTTGCCGTTTGAAGTATTGCTGCAGTTGATGGGTGAAGCTTACCGACTGCTGGCGCCCGGTGGCTTGCTAATTATGGAAACGCCGAATCCAGAAAATATGATGGTGGCAACGCATACGTTTTACCATGACCCGACGCATCGCAACCCCATTACACCGACCTTGCTGCACTTCACCACCGAATATCAAGGTTTCGAAGTGGTGGCCATGCCGCGTCTCAACCCGTATCCGGTGGAATCCCATGTGGCGGGTGATGACGACGTGAGCGCCCGTGTTAATGGCCATTTCTGTGGCCCGCAAGATTTTGCTATCGTCGCCCGCAAGCCCCTAGGCTAATAGCGTGAACGTTCTCATTGCTGCCAATCAGGTGCCGTTTATTGCCGGTGGTGCGGATTTGCTCACGCAAGGTCTGGTGGATGCCTGCCGAGCGGCCGGACACCAGGTAGAGCTATTGCGGCTGCCTTTTCAGTTTTCGCCAGCGAGCAGCATCGAGCGGGGCATGAATTATTGTGCCGGCTTGGACTTAACGCAGCCCAATGGCCAAGCAGTGGATCGCATGATCTCGTTGCAGTTTCCTTTGTACGGTTGCCAACACCCCAACCACCGAGTGTGGTTGATGCACCAGCATCGCGCTGCCTACGATTTGTTAGAGGCCGATGCTCCGGCTGAGCAGCAGGCGCTGGCGCAACAAATTCGTGCCTTTGATCAGCAGCATTTATCGTCAGTGAAACGTTGCTACACCATTGCCGGCAATGTGTCCCGTCGCTTGCAAGAATACTCAGGCATTGATTCCCAGCCACTGTACCATCCGCCAGCACTGGCTCAGCATTATCAGCAAGGTGACGCTTGGGATTATGTTTTTTTCCCCAGTCGTATCGAGACGCTAAAGCGGCAATGGCTATTAATTGAAGCGGCGCAATACTTAACGTCTCCGATGCGAATTCTGATCGCTGGTGACGGTGGGCAATTAACCCACTGCCAGCAGCGAGTTAAAGAATTGGGCTTGCAGGAGCGTATTGTATTTCTGGGGCGAATCAGCGACGAGCTAAAAATCTCGGCATATAAACACGCTTTGGCAGTATTCTACGGTCCGCGTGATGAAGACTTGGGTTACATCACGCTTGAAGCTATGTTGGCAGGCAAACCCGTTGTGACCTGTCGTGATTCCGGTGGTCCGCTGGAATTTGTTGAGCATCAGGTGACTGGGCTGATCACTGAGCCCGAGCCGCAATCCATAGCCGCGGCGCTGGATGAGCTGTGGTTCGATCGTCAGCGCAGCGAACGCATGGGGCAGGCTGGTTTAGAAAAGTACCACGCTTTTAATTTGAGCTGGCACACCGTCGTGGATACCTTGTTGCAGGATGTAGAATGAGTTTAACCATTGCTTTACTTGCACCAAGCCCGGTTCCCTACACTCCGGGAGGGGCAGAAAACTTATGGCAAGGGCTGCAGCAAGCGATCAAAGAGCATACCTCGCACAGCGTAGAGTGTTTAAATCTGCCGTCGCCGGAGCGCAACTTTAGTGAGCTACTGAGTAGCTACCGTCGTTTCAGCGAGCTCGATTTGCGTCATTTTGACGTGGTGATCAGTGGTAAATACCCTGCTTGGATGATCGATCACCCGCACCATGTTTGCTACATGCTGCATAAACTCCGCGGGGTATACGATACCTACTCTCGTACCGGACTGCCCACCGCGTTGCCTGAATTGCCAGCGGTGTTGCAACCGTTGAAAACCTTGCTGTCAGCACGGCCTGAGCGAGCCTTGTTGGCCGATCTCTTTAGCTTGTGTGAACTTGGGCTCGATCGCTTTCCGCAACTCTTTGCCTTCCCGGGGCCTTTGACACGTGCGGTGGTCCATCAACTCGATGCCATTGCCCAACGCCCCGGTGCGATCAAGCACTACGCTGCCATTTCAGCGACGGTGGCTGCGCGGCAGCAGTATTTCCCCTCGGGTGAACCAGTAAGCATTATTCATCCGCCGATCAGCGGCAAGCAACCGACGCCTGGCAAGCACCAGTATGTGTTTACTGCCAGTCGCTTGGACAAGCCCAAGCGTATTGACTGGCTAATAGATGCTTATCAACAAGTCTCAACTGATGTGCCATTTAAAATTGCTGGCACTGGCCCACAAACCGAGCACTTGAAAGCCGCCACGCGTAATGATCCCCGAATTGAATGGCTGGGGCATGTTAGTGATGCTGAGTTACAGGCATATTACAGCGATGCGATGTTCGTTCCTTTTGTGCCGGATGACGAAGACTACGGTCTGATTACTTTGGAAGCGATGCACGCAGCCAAAGCTGTGCTGACGACGAGTGATGCAGGCGGAGTCACCGAGCTAGTGGAAAACGGCGTTACTGGCAACATTTGCCAACCGTCCCCCAGTGCTATAGCAACAGTCATGCAGCAATGGTTGGATGATCCAGTGCCTGTGCAGAATATGGGGCAGGCAGGTTATCAAAAAGCACAAGAAATAAACTGGCATGCCGCGGTCAATCAGCTACTGGCGCGCAGCGAAGTCATGCTGAGCGGGCAGCGGCGTTCTCATCTATGTCGTCGCCACATAGTGGTGACAGCTACTTTACCTGCGTGGCCAGTACAAGGTGGAGGGCAGTCGCGCCTTTTTCATCTATATCGGGAGGTGGCAAAACACTGCCCGGTAACCCTGGTAGCTCTCGGTGATGAAGACAGTGACCAGTGGTTAGCGCCGAACTTTCGGCAAATAGTGCGTCGATATACCGATACGCAGCATCGCATCAGTGGTGGTATTTACAATGCCACCGGAGCAGAAATCAGCGACGTTTTGGCGGAGGTTACTACCTGCGCCAACCTGAGTTTTATGCACACTTTGCAGCGCGTGTGCAGCAATGCGTCGCTGGCGATCGTCAGTCACCCCTATTTGCATCGCGCGATACGCGCGGTATGGGCTGGCCCGCTCGTATACGAAGCACAAGATGTGGAATACGACGTCAAGTCATCGGCTTTGCAGCATTCAGAAAACGGTCGGCGGTTACTGCGGCGCATTGCACGATTAGAAAAAGACTGCTTACAAGATAGCCGCGCGACCCTAGTCTGCGCTCAGGAAGATGCGCAGCGTTTTCAGCAGCTGTACCAAATATCGGGTGCCATGATCGAGGTGCCCAACGGAACGGACTGCAGCGCGATCCCGTTCACGCCATTAACACAGCGCTATCAAACCCTGGCGGCGTTGGGCATCAAAGTCGACGTCATCTTGTTTATGGGCAGTCGCCATTTACCCAACGTCGAAGCCGCCCATCAAGTCATAGAGCTGGCAAAGCAATTACCCGAATATGAGTTCTGGTTAATGGGCAGTGTGTGCGATCACCCAGATTTTTTGTCAGTTCCAAGTAATGTTCGGCGGCTGGGAATGGTATCTGAGCCTATGCGCTTGCAAGTGTTAGCGACGGCCACGCTGGCGCTTAATCCAATGTTAAGTGGCTCCGGGACGAATTTAAAAATGCTGGATTACACTGCGGCTGGCTTAAATGTGATCAGCACGGAGTTTGGTTTACGTGGCCTGAAATTTAACGATAAACAAGATTTAATCATTGCTGACATTGGCGATTTTTTGCGCAAAATACCGGCTTTCCTGCAATTGGAGGCGGATAAAAAGCTCGCGCTAGCCCAGAGCGCACGCGCGACTACAGAAAGTCTTTACGATTGGGAGGCGTGTGCGCGTCCGTTTGTGCAATGTCTCACAGAGCTTGAGGCAGAGCAGGGTTGGGCGCAGTTTACCGGTTGACGTGCTTTACTGCTGGTGGCATTGTCGAGGCCGATTCTGGGTAGGGTGACTTTTTGACACCTTTGTTCATCCGCAGGGATTGTTTCCAGGTGAGCACAGTCCCCGGTAAACCCTCGCCGGCAGAGCCCGGGGAGTGAGATTGTTGTGAAGTAAGGATTTCTTTACAACCCTCATAGCTTGTGCCTAGAATTCGCTGCGTTGCAGTAGGAACCCTGCACTTACCGCAGAGTTTTTGGACAGATCATCATGCATGAAGTGGTTTGGCCACGATCTCTGCGTGTAATAAATTGATCAATTTATTAGCAAAGCTAATGGAGAAAGACAGATGGCTTTAAGTCAGTTCAGTTCTAATGAACAACACATCATCCGCGCTTTCCTGCTTCAGGAAGGTCGTTTGCCAACACAATCAGAGCTTAACTTGGCATTCACCAAGTCAAGCGCCGCTTCTGGTCTGGAAGCGTCTGGCCTGAACATCCCAGCATCACAAGCACAGAGCAATACTGATTTTGCACTGGCTATGTACGCTGCGGTTGGTCAAGACAACCCTGATACTCTGGGTCTGCAATACTGGGCAGCAGCTGCGCAGCAGAACCGTGCTCAAGCGCTGATCGACTTCCAGTTCGCGACTCAAGGCGATATCGAAACTACTTTCGCAACCGAGCTGGCTGCTATCGACGCGACATTGGTTCCTACCAATACGGATTTCGATAGCGGTACTGACGTAGATCCTACTGATCCAGTTGATACTGTTACCACTTACGTGTTCAACACTACCACTGCGAACCCGTACGATGACAACCAAGACGGCGACACTTCTGTTGATCCAGACAGCGGCAAAACCGACACTGGTGCGCCTCTGACTGACGCAGAAAAAGAAGAGCAAGCTTCAATCAAAGAGTCTTACAACCACTACATCTTTAACATTGGTAAAGATGCTTTGGACCAAGACAAGTCTGTAGCTACCTCTAACTACACCTTCAAGCTGAGCAATCAAGCGGGCTCTGTTAAAGAGTACGAAGGTTACTTCATGTCGCCACTGTTCTTCGCAACAGGCGGTACTGGTGATGGCTCTATCGCTACCATCAACATCTATGACCACTTCGCCGTGGCCAACAACGAAGCAGAAACGCTGACTAACTCTCGTACTGACGTGATCTCTTTCCGTCTGAACGGTGAGAAATACGCCATCGTTCGTAACGAAGCACAGCAAGCTGATCAATCTGCAGACACCGAAACGGTTGTTATTGCTGACCTGGGTACTGCGAACACCTACCAAGAGCTGGTTGATGCAATCAACGACGGTATCACTGCATTGAATGCACGTGATGGCGTAACGGTTAATGTTACAGCATCTTTGGGTGCTTCTACTGGTACTACCGACCAGCGCGATGCATCGAACAACCCAACTGGCGAAAGCGTGGTTTACCGTCCAATCGAGCTGACTGCTGCTCAGGGCGAGCTGACCAACCCTCTGGCTTCTGGTACTACTCCAGGTAACCAAACGGGTAACGGTTACAACGCGTTCTACAGCCTGGACGTGATCGGCGGTACTTTGGGCGTGATCAGCACCAACCTGGAGCTGGACAACGTTGGTTACCTGTCTCAAGGTGGTTCTGTGAACCTGGCAGGTCAATCTCAGTCTGACCGTGGTGTTGAGTTGTTCAACGTTAAAGCCACTGACGGCGTATGGTTGACTGAACTGCGTTCTAACCCACTGCGTGCAGACATCGACTACCTGGAAACCATCGACCTGACGGGCGACGGCTACTTCAAAGTGGGTAAGCAAGTAGACAACGGCAGCTTCGACGTTGAAGACAGCGCGAATGCTGGTCTGGTAGACGTACGTCACTTCGACGGTGCTGCATTTGCTGGCGACATCATGCTGGATGCGGACGTAACCTCTGACGTCATCGCACGTGACCTGAACCTGCGTGACGACCAAGCTGGTGCTGCTGGCGACAACGTCACTTACACCTACAACACTTCATCTGGCTCTGACTTGCTGTTGCTGGAAGTTGACGGTGCAGTCGTTGAGCGTGAAGACGCTGCCGTAGCCGTTAACGTTGGTGCAGGCAACGACCGTGTGGTTCTGGACCTGAACTTCGCTGACGCCATCGAGCTGGAAAACCAGCAAGACCTGAACAACGTAACCGTTGAACTGGGTTCTGGTAACGACGTTTACAGCACCACTGAAGGTGAAGGTAACGTTGTCATCAACGCTGGTTCAGGCAACGACACTGTTTACACCGACAACACGGGTGACAAAGCGACGTGGTTGTTCAACCATGAAGGCGCTGCCGACCTGAATAACATCGACGGTAAAGCACTGAGCAACCAGCTGATGCTGGGCGCAACCCTGACTGTTACCTTCTCGGGTGCTGGTGTGGCTGCGATCAACGACGCCAACGGTGGTGGTGTGATGGGTGGCGCTGGTGGCGCGGTAGCCGGTGTAGACGGTATCGAGTCTGCAGTGACCATCGAGCTGGCTAACGGCACTGCGTACGGTAACCAAACAGACATCAACCAAGCGCTGAAAAAAGCCATCAACGATGATGCGGTTCTGAGCAAGCTGTTGGTAGCGACCGATGGTCCTGACAACACGCTGATCGTGACCACTTTGGTTGACGGTGAGTTCGACGCTACCGACTTGAACATCGATATCGCGATGCCAACCTATGGCGATCTGAACTCTGCACAGCGCACTACTTACCTGAGCAGCATTCAAGCAGCGAGCAACAACTCGTCTCTGGGTAACTTGCAAGTGTGGGGTCAAGCAACTCCAGCTGATACTGATACGCTGGAAGCTGCTTTTGCACCGACTTTTGACGACGCTTACTACACTGGCGTTGCTACTGAGGTTCTGGGTCAAACCGGCGGTGCACAAGCTGAGCAACAAACCATCAACTTTGCTGCAGCGATGGCTGCTGGTGTGATTGACGGTGCAGGCACCATGGTGATCGGTGGCATTAACGTTGCTGTACTGGCTGGTGATAACGCTGCGACTGTTGCTACTAAGGTTGCAACTGCTCTGAATGGCGCCAATGCTACTCAGTTTGCGCCAGCTACTACCACCCTAGCCGCAACCGATGACGGTGCGGGTATTGTGACTGTTACTTTCCCTGCTATCGGTGACTACGCTCAATTGTCATTCGCAGCGGGTGGTGTAACTCACGACAACGGTGGTGCAGGTACCGCAATGGCTCCAACCATCACTGACGATGCAGTTGCCTACAGTGCAGCGGCTCTGGTTGATAAAGATGGCTCTGCCAACACCAACGTGTCTGACGTAACGGTTGATCTGGGTACTGGCGACGACGTCGTTGTTCTGGGCTCTACCGTAGGTGCAGATGCAGCAGCGTCTGATAACGACACCGTTGTGTTCACTGGCTCTAACATTGGCAACAACACCATTGTTAACTTCGGCACTACTGGTAACGGCATCGACCAGCTGGACTTCACTGCTTACCTGACTAACCAGGTGACTGTTGAAGGCAGTACCTCTGAAGCGTCTAAGTCTGTGTTCAACAACATCGTTGCTGCTGATGCTACTCTGGCCTTCAACGAAGTGCAGATTATCACTTTCACAGAAAGTGCAGCAGACAACGAAACTCTGGCTACCTTAACCACAACGGCTCTGTTGAACGCACTGAACGGTGTGGCAGGTGCAGAGTTCGGTGATGGCGCAGGAGACATTGACAGTGCTTCTTCTACGGCAATCAACGCACGTGATGTGTTGATTACTGATGCCAACTCTACTGCTGGCTTCGACTTCATTGGTGATGCGACTAAGAACATCATCATGGTTGAAAATGAAGCCAACGACGGTTACTACAAAGTATTTGAAGTAACCTCAACCGTGTATGCGGATGCAGCAACTGCAGGTGCTAACAACGGTCTGTACTCATCTGCAGTACTGTTGGGTACTGTCGACTTCGGTGAGTCTGTGACTGGCCTGGCGACTGCCAACCTGGTGTAAGTTATCGCTAGATAACTGAGCTAAAAAAAGACCCGGCTTCGGCCGGGTTTTTTTTGTCTGTCGTTTATGTAAATACTGGCCTGGATTCCGTGAAAATATTGGCCCTGTTCAATGTGGTCGGTATAGTCGGCGACATCGAAAAAGGAGAACGGAATGAAGAAAATTGCGCTTGTTTCAACCTTGTTATTGGCTGCTTGTGGCGGCTCTGGATCGTCGAGTGATGAGGGCATTCCACCGCTGCCGGCGGCCAACGGTGAGCCGATCGATGTGCGTTATCAGCCGTTAGGAGAAGACGCCAGCATTATTCTTGATGTGCAAACTCAACTCGCGTGGCAACGTTGCCCGAAAGGCATGAGCTGGAGCAACGCCACCAGCCAGTGTGATGGTCAAGCAGAGTTGTTGAGCTGGGAAAATGCCAATGGCTTTAGCCAAACCCATGTATTAGAGACAGGTTTTCGCCTACCAACGGCAGAAGAGCTGGCCACTTTAATTTATTGCAGTGACCGCCATGTCAGTGCTGAACTGATTGGCAGCGATACATTGACCCAATCATGTGGTGCCAGTGCTCAAAGCCCGGCGATTAAAACGGTGGTGTTTCCAGCCGTTGAGCAGCGGACCTATTGGAGCAGCAGTGCGACCCCTGGTTCGGAGACTAAGCGGGGCATTAACTTTGCGTTGGGTGCGGTGAGCAACTCGAACAGCGTCTTGTCTGAATACCCTGTATTGCTGGTGCGCGAAGCTGAACCGCAGTAATGAATCGATAAAATTAGGAAATAATATGAGTCAGTACACCGCGATCAGTAAAAGTCGTCATCGTGAAGCGGGGGTTTCCGTTAGCGATTTTGACTTTGCCGCTAAGCAGGCTGTTGTACCAGTGACGGCACAAGAATTAAGTTATGTGGTGCCGACCATGCCGCTGGTATTTGTACCGCGCTGGCAGGATGAAGGCTTACAGTTATCCGCATTGCAATCATTAACACCCGGCAGCAACGTTTATGTTCACCTGAATGGTCGCTGGATTGGCGGCTAT
This sequence comes from Bacterioplanes sanyensis, assembly GCF_002237535.1. GTDB lineage: Bacteria > Pseudomonadota > Gammaproteobacteria > Pseudomonadales > Oceanobacteraceae > Bacterioplanes > Bacterioplanes sanyensis_A. The sequence goes on along the minus strand of NZ_CP022530.1, from coordinate 422,624 downwards.
CGCCCTGCTTGGTATCGCGCCCATCCATTTCAACTAGCCATTGATGAAGGCAGCAACCGTCAAGCCGTTTGCATTGATGAAGCGTCATCAGCATTTCACGCTGACAGTTTGGATGGTGATAAACCGTTGTTTAATGCGGCGGGTGAGCCTAGTGACTATTTGAAAACGGTGATGCAGTTTTTGCAGCAACTGCAGGACGCACAACGCAACACCAATAAACTTGTCGACGAGCTGAATGACGCAGGCGTGTTGGTGCCTTGGGCCATTGAACTGAAATGCAAAGACGATGCTGAGCATGCTCTGCAAGGCATATATCATGTGTCTGAGTCTAAGCTGCGTGCATTAAGTGATGAAACGCTGGGTGCACTGACGCGCAGTGGGGCTTTGTCTTTGGCGTATGCTCAATTGATTTCTGAACATCGAATTCATGGGCTGCTAAAACTGCACGATTTACGCAATCTGTCTTCGCAGCCTTCGGTGCAAGATGCTGAGGTTGATCTGGACGCACTGTTCGGCGATGACGACGATGGTAATTTGTCGTTCTAAAGAAACCGGGCTTTGCCCGGTTTTTTATTGAATGTTTGTTGGCTTTTTAGTCATTGAGGCTGAGTCTAGTTGTAAACAATTCGTCGCTTCTTTAGCGTGACGATAACTGATTTTAGTGATTACTCGTTAGTGCTGTGTTTTTTAGTGGCGCAATACTCGATGTTTTTTCACAGTTGCGTGAGTGACTGATTTTTTTGCTTATAGTGAAAGCTAATCGTAAATCAAAGATGTTGCTTGATTTATGGCGTTATTATTTGGCCAAATTTAATATGGTGAGCGTTTGCTTGCCTGTAAGGCTTCAAGAATATGTCACTAAACGCTTTCAGTTTAAACGAACAGCACATTGTCTGTGCTTTTCTATTGCAAGAAGGGCGCCTGTCGAGTCAATCGGAACTGAATTTGGCGTTCACCAAGTCCTACCCAGCTTCCGGTCTGGAAGCATCGGGTCTAAACATTCCAGAGTCTCAAACGCAAAGCAATACTGACTTTGCTCGTGCTATGTACGCGTCGGTTGGTAATAGCAACCCCGATGCGTTGGGGCTGCAATACTGGGCTTCTGCGGCACAACAAAGTCGTGCCCAAGCACTAATTGATTTTCAGTATGCTGCACGCCAGGATATTGAGGTTCAGTTTGCGAGTGAACTGGAAAAAATCGGCGATAGTTTGCTGTCTGAAAATACTGACTTTGACGACAGTGATGGTACCGTGGTTTGCCCTCCAGTTTGGGGGGACGCAGCGACGGTATTTGATTTTAATACCACATCAGCAGCCCCCTATGATGATGACCAAAACAGCGACACGTCTGTCGATCCTGACAGCGGCGTTGTTGACAACGGCGCATCTCTGACTGACGCAGAGAAAGAAACTGGCGCGTCTGAAAAAGAGTCGTATAACCATTACATCTTTAACATTGGTCAAGGTGCGCTGGACCAAGACATCGCTGTTGCGACTTCTAACTACACCTTCAAGCTGAGCAACCAAGCGGGCTCTGTTAAAGAGTACGAAGGTTACTTTATGTCGCCACTGTTCTTCGCAACTGGCGGTACTGGTGATGGCTCTATCGCTACCATCAACATCTATGACCACTTTGCTGTTGCTAACAACGAAGCAGAAACGCTGACTAACTCTCGTACTGACGTGATCTCTTTCCGTCTGAACGGTGATAAGTACGCGATCGTTCGTAACGATGCACAAGCGGCTGAGCAATCGTTAGATACCATGACGGTTGTGATAGCCGAGCTTGGCACCGCCAATTCCTACCAACAGCTGGTAGATGCCATTAATGACGGCATCGTGGCATTGAATGAAATAGACGATGTATTTGTCGATGTCAGTGCTTTTTTGGGGGAGGCGACTGGCACGACTGACCAGCGCGACGCATCGAACAACCCAACTGGTGAAGACGTTGTTTACCGTCCAATCGAGCTGACTGCTGCGACTGGCGAACTGACCAACCCTCTGGCTTCTGGTACTACTCCAGGTAACCAAACGGGTAACGGTTACAACGCGTTCTACAGCCTGGACGTGATCGGCGGTACTTTGGGCGTGATCAGCACCAACCTGGAGCTGGACAACGTTGGTTACCTGTCTCAAGGTGGTTCTGTGAACTTGGCAGGTCAATCTCAGTCTGACCGTGGTGTTGAGTTGTTCAACGTTAAAGCCACTGACGGCGTATGGTTGACTGAACTGCGTTCTAACCCACTGCGTGCAGACATCGACTACCTGGAAACCATCGACCTGACGGGCGACGGCTACTTCAAAGTGGGTAAGCAAGTAGACAATGGCAGCTTCGACGTTGAAGACAGCGCGAATGCTGGTCTGGTAGACGTACGTCACTTCGACGGTGCTGCATTTGCTGGCGACATCATGCTGGATGCGGACGTAACCTCTGACGTCATCGCACGTGACCTGAACCTGCGTGACGACCAAGCTGGTGCTGCTGGCGACAACGTTACTTACACCTACAACACTTCATCTGGCTCTGACTTGCTGTTGCTGGAAGTTGACGGTGCAGTCGTTGAGCGTGAAGACGCTGCCGTTGCAGTTAACGTTGGTGCAGGCAACGACCGTGTGGTTCTGGACCTGAACTTCGCTGACGCCATCGAGCTGGAAAACCAGCAAGACCTGAACAACGTAACCGTTGATCTGGGTTCTGGTAACGACGTTTACAGCACCACTGAAGGTGAAGGTGATGTTGTCATCAACGCTGGTTCAGGCAACGACACTGTTTACACCGACAACACGGGTGACAAAGCGACGTGGTTGTTCAACCATGAAGGCGCTGCGGATCTGGACAACATCGACGGTAAGGCTCTGGGCAGCCAGCTGATGCTGGGCGCAACCCTGACTGTTACCTTCTCGGGTGCTGGTGTTGCTGCGATCAACGACGCCAACGGTGGTGGTGTGATGGGTGGTGCCGGTGGTGCGGTAGCCGGTGCCGACGGTATTGAGTCTTCAGTGACCATCGAACTGGCGAATGGCACTGCGCTGGGTAACCAAACCGACGTCAACCAAGCGCTGAAAAAAGCCATCAACGACGATGCGGTTCTGAGCAAGCTTTTGGTAGCGACCGATGGTCCTGACAACACGCTGATCGTGACCACTCTGGTTGACGGTGAGTTCGACGCCGCTGACTTGAACATCGATATCACGATGCCAACCTATGGTGATCTGACCACTGCAGAGCGTGCAACTTACGTGACCACCATGCAAGCTGCTACTGCTAACTCTACTATTAGCACAGCGGATATCTGGGGTGCTGCAACTCCTGCGGACACTGCGACGCTGGCTGCTGGTTCGTTCAACCCAACCTATAACGACGCTTTCTACACAGGCATCGGTACTGAGGTATTGGGTCAGCGTTCTGTAGTATCTGGAGAGGTTCAAACTTTCGACTTCACTCCAGAAGCTGCTAACACTCTGAACAACACTGAAACCGTAACCATCACTGTTGATGGTCAGGTATTCACTGCCACAGCTGGTGGCGCAGGTGTTGCTGTAAGCACCTTGCTGGCGCAGTTCAACGGCGTAACCGTTGGCAACTACACCGCGTCTGTTGCTGGTAACGTTGTGACCATTACTCAGGCTACTAGCGCGGCTGCTGACGTAGCACAAGGCGTAGTAGCGTCTGTGAACACAGGTACGTTCACTGCGGGTAACGTTGTTGCAGCGACCACTACTAACGGTGGCGCCGCATCTTTGGCTGATGTTGACGGTTCTGTTAACACCAACGTGTCTGACGTGACTGTGGATCTGGGCAGCGGCGATGACGTGGTTGTTCTGGGCTCTACAGTGGGGGCAGATGCGGCAGCGTCTGACAACGACATCGTTGTGTTCACAGCGTCTAACATCGGTAACAACACCGTTGTTAACTTCGGCACTACCGGTAACGGTATCGACCAACTGGACTTCACTGCTTACCTGACTAGCCAGCGTACTGACGACGGCAGTACTTCTGAGCTGTCTAAGTCTGTGATCGACAACATCGTTGCGGCCGATGGTGATCTGAGTGCAAACGAAGTTCACATCATCAGCTTCGACGAAGATGCCACAGCGAACGAAACGTTGGCCACTCTGACCACAACAGCTCTGTTGAATGCACTGAATGGTGTAGCTGCAGCTGAGTTCGGTGGCGCAGCTGACATCGACGGTACTTCTGCGACCGCTCGTAACACGCTGACTGAGCTGAACGCTGATGTAGGTGGTAACCACAACTACACTGGCAGCGACATGAAGAACATCATCATGGTTGAAGCGAACAACAACGATGGTTACTACAAAGTATTTGAAGTAACCACCACTGTTTACGCGGATGCAGCTGCTGCTGGCACGAACGATGGCTTGTTCACCTCAGCGGTACTGTTGGGTACTGTAGACTTCGGTGAGTCTGTAGCCCTGGCGACTGCTAACCTGGTGTAAGTTATCGTTAGATAACTGAACTAAAAAAGAACCCGGCTTCGGCCGGTTTTTTTTAATGTTGTATTTTAATTGCTTTGCTTTTTCACAACAGTTTTAGACTTGCACCATATCTGGAGCTAATTAAAGTTGTTTGTAAATCAAGTATTTGTCAGTAGTGCTTCGATATAATGCCTGCAGTTTTTGATGCATAGAAAGGGAATAAATCTAATGGGAATTCGGCATTTTACTCAGGAAGAGCAGCACATTATTCGTGCTTTTTTAGTGCTACAGCAACGTCTGCCAACGCAGCAGGAGCTGCAAACGGCGACTGCTGAAGATAGTCTAGTCGCTGGGTTGCAGGCTTTGGGTGTGACTGAATGGGGCTCTGTGCTGCAAACCTATCAACAACTGGGCTTGCCATTGCCAGATGAGCTAGGAATGCAGTATTGGCAGGCGACGGCTGCAGTAAACCGCTATCAGGCGGTGTTGGATTTTCAGTACGTAGCACAGGCAGAGATTGAGTGGGACTATTGGGATATCCTGCGCTTTGTTCATGATGAGCTGGAGTCTGCAGCCAAAGACAGTTTGCCGGCAGACGCCACTGGCATGCAGGCATTTACCGCCGATGAACAGCACGTTATTCGCGCCTTTTTAATGCTGAATGGGATATTGCCAAGTCAGCAACAGTTAGACACCAGTACGCAGGCAGACAGTTTGGCCAAGGGATTGGAATTAGCCGGGCTAGATGTCGCCAGTGATAGCCAAAGCGATGCAGCATTTGCCTTGAGCTTATATGCATCGATGGAAGGCCCTTTTTCGGCACTGAAATATTTACCTTATTGGTATGACCAGGCACAAGGCGAGCATTCGTTGCAAGCGCTGTTAGATTTTCAGTTGAATTATAAAAACCATATTGACTGGGTATACAGGGAGCCGCTCAGTGAGCTGACGACGCCGTTGCAGCCGGGCGATGCGCCCACCTACGAAACCGGCTTGGATGCCTTTAGCCTTGATGAGCAGCACATTATTCGCTCGTTTTTGCTGATGGAACAGCGTTTGCCCAGCCAGGAAGAGCTGGATACAGCAATGCAAAGCAGCTACGCAGGACGCGGATTGGAGCGTGCTGGCTTAGACTTACCGACGTCGTCAGACGTATTGAATAGCGAGTTTGCCACTCGATTGTATATTGCCGTAGGTGATGACAGTATTGACTCGCAGGGGTTGCAGTATTGGGCTGCTGCGGCACAGGAGGACCGTGCTGAGGCGGTGGTCGATTTTCAGTTTGCAGCCAAAAGCGATATTGAGCGTTTGTATGCCAGTGAGCTGTTGACTGTGCATGAGCAGTTGCAGTCAAAGTATGATGAGTTTGATTATTACTCGTCGGACCCAGTGTGTCTGGCAAGAGCAATAACGCTGGATAAAATGGCCGATGAGAGTGAGTTGCAATGGCCATCATTTTTCGACCGTTCTAATGACGATGATCTGTTGGCTGCATTGGCTGATTCCTCTATAGCACCTGTACAGCACAGCACGCATTCGCTTAACGATGTGCATGTCGAGCCGGCTAAGCTGGTGGCTTTGCCTGACCCAACAGACAGTAGCGCTTTAACGCTGGATTGGGCATAAACGATGGTGTGCAGCGTTCGCCAGTTATGGCGAGCGCTGACTGATCGGTGTTCTTGCGTTGTCAGCGAGCTCGCTGCCTCCAGGTGCATCTTGCGATCTGATAGCAAGGATCTTGCTAGCGATTATGATAATCTCGCGTTTTTTACCATAGCGAAGATGACGGTCGTGAGTGATCAGCGCAGAAACTGGGGTGGGCTGCTATCTGCCCTGGTGTTATTGCTGTTATTGGCGTTACAGATTCAGCAGTTTGGCCACGGTATTCGTACCACAGCCGATGACGTTGCGTTTTTAGCCAACTACCAACAGGGCTGGGCGGCCATTCTCGCCGATGCTCAGCGCACAGCCGAGTTTAGTGGCCGTTTCAGTCATTATATTCAGACGCCATTAAATTCTTTAGGCGCTTATTGGGCCGCTGAGCCGGCTACTCGTTATGCCATGCTGGCTTTGTATGTGGCAGTGTGGCTGATGTTTGCAGGCTTTTGTGCGCGCTTGCTGGCGCAAGGCCAGCGCAGCGTGGCATTAATGATATGTCTGTGGCTGGTGGCCTTGCACCCATTGGCCTATGAGCATATGCCGCCGAATGCTTATCCGCTGCAAAATACCGTGCCCATGTTGCTGATTTTGGCCGCGCGTTGGTGGCTGTTGGTGAATCCACAAGCTGGCTGGCCAGCGCGTCTTACGACGTATGTGTTAACCGCTATCGGTATGTGGAGCGGTGATTTTGCGCTGATTTTTGCGTCGGCTCTATTACTGGCAGAGCATCTGCGTTATTTGGCTTCTGCCTATCCAGGGTTAACTTATCACCGTAAGTTCGGCGTATCTTTACCGCTATCTAAGCTGTTGTCGGATATGGCGCTGGTGGCAGTGGTGATGGTGCCTTACATTCTGTATCGGCAAGCCTTTCCATCGCAGTACACAGGCAACAGCATGACAGGCTTTGCAGACCCGCTACGGGTATTGCACACAGCCTGGTTGCATATCTATGCCGGTACTTCGCCGTACCGCTTTGATGCGGCAGTATTGATGCAAGCGTCGACCTGGGTGTGGGTAAAAGCGGGTGTTTTTGCCACTGTGGCGGCGTTATTGGGTGCTTGGTGTGTGGCGTTGTTACCGCGCTGGCGCGCACGCATGAGTGGGGCGACGTTATTGGCCGCTGTGCTGCTGAGTTTTTACATCGTGATGCCAGTGGCCTTGGTCGCGCGCCAGCAACAATGGTGCTTTGACTATGGCGTATGTGGCTATTTGGACAGCCGTATTGTTTATTTGTTGGTGGGGCTGGTGCTGGCAGTGCTGGCAATAGTGTTGCGCTCTTGGTTGTCATTGCGTTTAGCGCAACTGCTAGTTGGGCTGAGTATCTTTATCGGCGCTGGCAGTAACTATGTTATCAATGCACATTTGGCCAGTGATATGGCCCATCGCAGTGCCCCTTGGCAACGCGCTCAGCAGTTTGCCTGTGATGGCGATTACCGTGAGCAAAGCGATGCACAACTGATTGCGCAAATTGATCCTGCTCAACTGGTGCCTATGCATCCGCATATTTATCGTGCTGAATTTTGGCAACAGCATCTCAATGACCTGCGCCATCGGCCTGGCTGTGCTATTGCCCCTCGTAATGACAGCTTGGTGACGTTAACGAGAACCATGCACTTTGGTAGCCAAGGCAATGGTAATTTGCTACTGGCGTCCGGCTGGTCTGCGCCTGAACCTTGGGGGTGTGGAGCATTGGTCGAACGTCGGTGATTTGGCTGCCGCTGGCCGGCTCTGCCATGAAGGTTAGCCAGCTGAAACTGGGGTTTCGTTTGTTTAGCGGCCCATCATTGCAGCAGCAAGTCGTAAAGGTCGCGATCAATGATCAGCCAATGGGGCAATGGGATTTTCCTAACGCGGGGCGGGGGCGCGATTGTTGCTCGCTGAGCCTGCCCCTGCAAGGCATCGACCGCTCTGCCGGTACGCTTAAAATCACCTTGTCTTATGACGCTGTGCGCGATCCTTCCGTAGCGGGTGAATCGGCGGATGGCCGAGCATTAGCGCTGGGAATACATACCCTAGAGTTATTGCCTTGATATAGGCATCGGAGATTGCTGTGCAGGCTTAGAACCGTGGGCTGGCAGCCAGAGCTCTTATTTTGAGAGCTCTCTGTAAATAAAGCGCCTAGCGGTTGCTAGCTATGTATGGATCTGCATAATCGCCGGTTACAAAATTATGACAGCCTATGTCGCGGCCATAAACGTGCGCGGATAGGCTGCTTATCAACCTGAGTTGTCATTAGCTATTTAAATCAGGAAGACAATATGACAAAGCGCATCGACTGGCATGGCATTCATTGGCTCATGCTAGGGCTGTTGGCACTGCTACAGGCGCTGCAGTTTGTGGTGGGCTTTCGTATGTCTGCCGATGATGCGGGTTTTGTCGCGTATGCGATGGGCGGCTGGGATACCACTTTGCAGCTGGCGCAGCATACCGCTGAGCAAACAGGGCGTATTAGTCAGTACTTGATGTCGCCACTCAATGCTGCGGGTGCCTGGTTGGCGGGTGAGGCCTGGGGTCGTTGGTTGATTCTGGCGTTGTACTACGGCCAATGGTGTGTGTTTCTGGCATGGGGAGCACGTCTACTGCAGTGGCCGCTGCGTGGCTTTTTTGCCGTGTCATTGGTGCTGATGCTGGCGCTGCATCCGTTATTGTTTCATCACACACCGCCGAATGCGTACCCCTTGCAATTGACCGTGCCGATCTTGGTGCTGTTGCTGTGCCGTTGGCAGTTATTGCGTCGCCGCAGCCAGCCGCTCTGGCGGGTGGCTTTTTTGTATGGCCTACAAGCCATCGCCGCCAGCAGCGGTGACTTCCCGCTGATTTTTCTATCGACCCTGCTCATTGCTGAGCATGTAATGCATTGGTGGCGCCATGATGCCCACTTGCGTCAACGGCGTTGGTTACGGCTATGGTGGGCGTGGCCAAAGCTGTGCCGTGATATCGCATTGGTGCTACTGGTGATGGCAATTTACCTGGCTTACCGCTGGCAATTTCCGTCTCAGTACGAAGGCAATACCTTGGATATCAGCAACTTGGCTTTGTGGTTGCAGGTTGCAGTAGGCCATGTGCTGGGCGGCACCTCTGCGTGGCATTGGTTCGATGGCCTTAGGTGGAGCTACTTAACTGCCAGCGATATTGTGATCGCGCTGTTATCGCTGGTGCTGAGTTACTGGTTGCTGAGCCATGCGTTGCGCCAGTTACCAAAGGATCACTCACGACGCTATTTAGTGCTGGCATTGATTGCGCTGTTACTGGCGCTGTATACCGCGCTACCGGCATCGGCGACCAGTCGTATGCAGAGCTGGTGCTCTTATCCTGGTTGTGTGTATCTGGATAGCCGGCTGGCATACCTGTGGCTGACGGCGGCTTTGGTGGCATGTATCGCCTGGCTGGTGAGTCGCAGGCCTAGCGCCATTCCTTGGGTCAGTGGCGTAGTTGCGCTGGCGGCATTGCTGAACGTGGTGCATAACGCCTACATCCAACAGCGCATGGCAGAACGCTCTGCAGGTTGGCTTGAGGCAGAGCGTTTTGCTTGCTCAGCTGAATTTGCCAGTGTTGCTGCGGTTCATCTGGCGCGTGAGGTCGATCGGGAAAAGGCGGTCATGATGCATCCGCATGAATCGCGCCCCGTGTACTGGAAGAGTTACATCGAGTATTTACGTCGTTCGCCCAGTTGCCACTTAGCCGACAGCTTAAATCATGATTCACTGGATGAGATCGTATTTAACGACTCCGATAATAGCCAAGCGACTCAGTGGCTTAAGCAAGGGTGGTCCATCCCAGAAAGCTGGGGTACCTGGAGTGAGCAGCACCAGGCTCAAGTAGAGTTGCCGCTGCAGCACACCAAAGCTGACGTCAGAGCGATATACGTTAATTTTAATGTCTATTTGGGGCCCTCCATTAGCGAGCAAAAAATTTCGGTGCTGCTGAATGAGCAAACCGTTGGCCAGTGGTCGTTTGATGTTAACAAACCAGAAAATTGTTGCCGGCGCAGGTTGGTCGTGCCGGATACGCTGTCACAGCATCAGCCTGTGATGCTGACCTTTATCTTCGATAAAGTACGTGACCCAAGTTTGGTCGGTGAATCGCCTGATCCAAGAAAACTGGCGATGGGCTTACACAGCATAGAGCTGGAATACCGACCGCAGGCTCTGCCTTAGTCGTGTCGTAAATCTGATAGGGATGTTTATCTTTGCTTAACTTTCGACTTTTGAGCGCTTATCAGTATCTACTGATTTTAGCGCTACTGATATTGCTATTTTTTCAGTGGCATGATTTTACCAGTGGTTTTCGCTTAACCGCTGATGACGTTATGTTTTTTGATTATTACAGCCAGGGCTGGCAACGTGTGTGGCGCGATGCAGTAGAAACGGCTGAATATACTGGTCGCATCGGGCAGTATGTATTGATTCCCTTAAATGCTTGGGCGGCAGCGAAATCTGATAGCTTACTGTGGCGTGGGTTGTTTGTTGCTTTGCACATGGCGCTATGGGGTTTGTTTTTTGTTTATTGCCGCCGTGTTTTTCGCTTTCAGTCCTCCGGCTATTTGGCCGGCCTTAGCATTGTCATGCTGCTGGCGCTGCAGCCATTAGCATTTGAGCATCTGCCGCCCAACTCTTACCCGATACAAAATACTCTGCCATTTGCGTTGATTTTATTATGTCGCTGGCAAATAAATCGCTTTGTCTCCATTGGCTGGGGGCGAGGGCTTTTTTGGTATGGTTTGTTAGCGCTATCAATGTTGCTGGGTGATTTCGCTCTGCTGTTTGCTTCTGGCTTGTTGTTGCTTGAGCACCTTTGGCACTTGGGAGTAGACGAGCCGGAACGGCCTAAACATCGCTTGCTGGGGGTGCCAGTAGTACCGGGCCGGTTGATGTGCGACGTGCTGCTGGTCATGGTGGTGTTGGCCGTCTATTGGGTGTTTCGGTATTTACACCCTTCACAATACGCCGGCAACTTGCCGGATGGTATTGATCACACGAGCCGCTGGCTGCAGACCGCATTAATGCATTTGCTGGATGCCACCACAGTTGCACGGATTCAAGATATACACTGGCCAGCCGTGACCTTTGCACACAAGCTGCAAGCCGCTTTTATTGCTGCGGTAACGGGCTGTTTGGCGGTGTACTTTGTTGTTAAAACCAAACTCTTTGTTGGCCCTCAGCAAAGCCGGCGCACAACGTGGTTTATCTTGTGCGGTGCCGTGGTGGCGTTGTATTGGATGCTGCCCGTGGCCTCTACCAGCCGCCAGCAAAGCTGGTGTTTGGACAGTGGCGTATGTGCCTATCTAGATAGCCGCATGGTGTTTCCGCTACTAGGAATCATGCTGGCGGTGGCGCTGGTAGCAATGCGCTACCGCTGGCTGCAGTTCGGGGCTGTGGTTGCCATGGTGGTGATGGCATTTTTCACCAGTGTGCACAATCAGCAACAAGCAGCGCATATGCACGAGCGCATGCAAGCCTGGCAGCGTGCTCAGTTGCAGGCGTGTCAGCCGACGCAAATGGATCGCTCCGTTACAGCCGAAATTGACCCTCAGCAGCTGATCATTATGCACCCCAGTGTTGACCGTCGAGCCTTTTGGCAGCGGCACTTGCAGTATTTGCGTCGACAGTGTCCAGAGAAACAGTCTATGGCATCGTATTTTGTGTTTGCCGATGTACCACTGCTACCCTCTGCGGTTGACTGGCTAGGCCAAGGCTGGTCGACACCTGAAGCGTGGGGAGTGTGGTCAAGTGATAAAAGGGCAAGCCTGACTTTACCGGCCAATGCGAGCGCTGTTCGCTATGTAGACATTGGCTTTCAGCTGTATCATGGCCCGTCGCTGAAACAGCAAAGCGTGAGTGTCTATTTAGGCGATAAAGAATTGGCACGCTGGAGCTTTGATGATGACCCGGCCCAGTATGTGAACCAGCATCGCGTACTCACTCTGCCGGAGACTGAGGCTACTGCAGCACGAAAGCTGCATTTTGAGTTTGCTTCGCAGCGAGACCCGCACTACGCCGGTGAGTCAGCAGACCCACGTCGATTAGCGATGGGGATTAAATCAATCGAGTTTTTGGAGCACCCTTTATGAGCGCAGCGTCACTAACAACTACGCCTCTGGTTTCTCTTGTTGTGCCGGTTTTCAACGAGCAAGAGTCTATCCCGGTGTTTATTGATGCGATCATAAACGAGCGCCAGCAGTGGGATTTTGATACGGAAATCATATTTGTGGATGACGGCTCGTCGGATCAGTCGCTAACGCTGTTGCGCCAAGCCGCCGAGCAATATGACTTTATTCAGTATGTGTCGTTCTCGCGCAACTTTGGCAAAGAAATCGCTTTGTCTGCGGGGTTAGATCATGCGCGGGGCGATGCTGCAGTGATGCTAGATGTTGATTTACAGCATCCGCTGGCCACGATTCCTGAGTTTGTCGATAAGTGGCAAAACGAGGGTTATGACATGGTGTATGGCCTGCGTAACCTCGACAATCAGGAAACCTGGCTCAAGCGTGCCACTTCCCGTCTGTTTTATAAGCTGTTCAATTTAATGGCCCACTCGCCGTTACCCGAAGGCGGTGGCGACTTTCGCTTGTTGGATCGAAAAGTCATTGATGCCTTATGCGCCATGCCTGAGCGCAATCGTTTTATGAAAGGTCTGTATGCTTGGGTCGGATTTAAGTCAGTAGGGATTCGCTACGAACAGCCTGCGCGAGAGCTGGGAGAGTCCAAGTTTAACTACTGGAAATTGTGGAATTTTGCCCTTGATGGCTTGGTGAGCTTTTCGACGTGGCCACTGCGTATGTGGTCCTATGTTGGCGGTGTCGTGGCTGTGCTGGCGTTTATCTACGCCTCCTTAATTGTCATCAAAACTCTGGTCTCCGGTGTTGATGTGCCGGGCTATGCGTCTATGTTGACTGGCGTATTGTTCTTGGGCGGGATGCAGTTGCTATCGATTGGAGTGATTGGCGAGTACCTCGGGCGACTGTTCGTTGAGACTAAAAATCGCCCTTTGTATGTGGTGGCGGAAAAACGCACCCACACCAAAGAGGATGCAGAGTGATTTCTAGCCTGCAGCAGCTAAAACCACTGCTGATGCAATTGCTGCGCTTTGGTTTGGTCGGAGGGTTGGCCACCGTTGTGCATTTGGCGATGGCTTGGTGGGCTATCCAGCAATGGCCTGAGTTGTCTCCCTTTTGGGTGAATCTGATTGCTTTTGTTGTCGCTTTTCAAGTGTCGTTTTGGGGGCATTCACGGTTTACGTTTCGCCAGCAAGGCCATTGGCTCAAGTTTCTATCGGTGACGGTCACCGGCTTTGCCATCAACAATAGCTTTTTGTGGGTGTTTTTAACGTTGGGTGTTGAAGACAGCTTTCTAGCGATTTGCCTGTCCGTTGCTTTGGTGCCACTGTTTGTATTTGTCGCTTCTAAATTGTGGGTGTTTGCACAGCCACGTTAGTGCTGCTTGTGCTGATACTGACAAATACAGCAATTGACCTTTCAAGGCGCCAAGCCTGTGTTAGCATCAGGTAAGGACAGACGAGCTGACTTGTGCCGCTGCGGCTCGTTGGCATAATGTTGTCAAAGTCAGCCATATCTACAGATGGATACCCCAAGGATTTTCATGTTTGAACGCTTCTTGCAGTGGCCTCGGCTGATCAAGCGCTTAATGACCGTTGCTTCCGATATCCTGGTACTGGGGTTGGCGTTATGGGGCTCGGTTTCACTGCATCGCGATCAGCTGTATGCACCCTCACAACATGATGTCTTGCTGTACTTGCTGACCTTGACCGTCACGGTGGCGGTATTTATCCGCTTAGGCTTGTATCGGGCCGTGCTGCGTTTTTTGAGCGATCGGGCCATTCTGACCATTTCCGCTGGCAGTTTATGCTCTGTCGCTGCCCTATGGTTCTTCTCGCTACTTCTTCAAAAACCCATCTCCTCTGCGGTACTGGTGACCTATGGTGCCTTGGCATTTTTGTTTGTGGGAGGCACACGCTTTGGCACGCGCGCTTTAATCAACCGCCCTGGGGCTCGCAACAAAGAGGCGGTGGGGATCGTCGGGGTCGGTGATACCGCACGCCAATTAGCGTCGGCGTTGCAACAAGGCACCGAGTTCAGGCCCGCTGCGTTTTTTGCGCCCACCCCGGTAGCGGACTTATCGCTGATCGCCGCCATTCCTGTTTATAACTTGGGTCACGCCGAACGGGTAGTACGTGAGTTGGGCTTGAAAAAGCTGTTGCTGGCACTGGATGAGTCTGCGGAAGATGTTCCGCCATCGTTCAAGTCCCGCCAACGCTTGCAAGTGTTGAATCAGCTGGAGTCCTTGTCTGTGCCGGTACAGGCCGTGCCCTCTGTGTCATGTCTGGTTTCTGGCAGAGTACGCATCAGCGATATTCGTGACTTGGAAGTGGAAGACTTACTGGGACGGGAGTCGGTCAGCATTCACAATGAACAAGTGCAGCAAGCGATTGCAGGTTGCAATGTGCTGGTGACAGGGGCGGGTGGCTCCATCGGCTCTGAGCTTTGCCGCCAGATCCTACGCCAACAGCCCCAAAAACTGGTTCTGTTTGAGCAGTCTGAATACGCCCTGTATCAAATAGAACGCGAGTTACGTCAGTTAATGGCCGCTGATCGCTATGAAGTCGAGCTCGTACCGGTACTGGGCAGTGTTTTGCATCGTCGTCGTTGCAGTAGCGTGATGACTGAGAACCAGGTTGAATTGGTCTATCACGCTGCAGCCTACAAACATGTGCCCTTGGTCGAGCACAATGTTATTGAGGGGGTGCAAAACAATGTTTTTGGCACCTGGTACGCAGCAGAAGCGGCCATCGAAGCGGGTGTTCAGCGCTTTGTGCTAATTTCTACCGACAAAGCTGTGCGGCCACCTAATGTTATGGGTGCCAGCAAGCGTTTGGCGGAGTTGGTATTGCAGGGCTTGGCCACACGGCAAAGCGCTACCGTATTTACCATGGTGCGCTTTGGCAATGTACTCGGCTCTTCTGGGTCAGTTGTGCCGCTGTTTCGTGAGCAAATTCGCGAAGGCGGGCCAGTGACGGTGACGCATCCTGATATTTGCCGTTTCTTTATGACCATTCCCGAAGCCGCTCAGCTGGTGCTGCAGGCGGGAACCATGGCCGGTGGTGGCGAAGTGTTTGTGCTGGACATGGGTGAGCCGGTAAAAATTGCCGATTTAGCGCGCAAAATGATTCACCTGATGGGTTTAACCGAGAAAACACTCAGTAACCCTGGTGGTGACATTGAAGTGGTTTTCACAGGCTTAAGGCCGGGAGAAAAGTTGTTCGAGGAGCTGTTGATTGGTAACGATCCACAGGGAACAACACATCCACGGATTATGATGGCTCGTGAGCATGCCGAACCTTGGCATCAGGTATCAGAGCTGTTGGAGCAACTGAGTCGTGCCAGCCGCGCCTTTGATCGCCAACGAATCATTCAACTGTTGTATCAAGCGCCGCTAGGTTATCAGCCGGTTGAGCGCCCCGAAGCGTCCGGTGCTGATATTGGTATGGGCGCCAGTAACGTCAGACCGTTTAAAGTTGGCGGTGATAAAGCCGGTTAGCACACAGCATCGACGGATCCCTGCGCAAGCGGTTACACTGAGCTTTCATTTTGTTTACTCCCTCTTTTGACTTGAGACAGCATTGCGACGATTGCTAAATCGGCTGCGCACATCGCGGCGTTTGTATCCCTGGCTGATGAGCTGGATTGATCGCTGCCCGGCAGTGCGCGCGCGGCTACGTGATTGGGCGGAGAACAGGGCGGTGCCACAGCCGCAGGAGCCTGGACAGTGGCCAGACTGGCACCTGCGTTTCGAGCAGCAAGCGCCATTACCAGATGACGCAGAATTGCGACAATTCTGGTGCGGCGGCTACCGTGCTGTGATTTCCGGAGAGACTATTTCACCTAACTGGCCGCGGCGTCAGCTGTTGGTGGACGTGTCGGACCTAGTACGTTTTGATTTGCACACTGGCATTCAACGGGTGGTGCGCAACATTCTGCTGGAATGGCTACGAGCGCCTAACACCTGCTGGCACGTTGAACCGGTGTTTGAGCGTCAGGGGCAATATTATTATGCCCGCCGCTTTGCTTGGCAGCTTCTAGGAGCTGTGCCCAGTCAGTCACTGCAAGCAGAGCTGACAGACCATTTGGTAGCCGTTAAGAGCGGCGATGCTTTTGTCGGTCTGGATTGGGCCATGCCGATGTTGCAGCGCGCTGAGCCGCTGTTGCAACACTGGCGCCGACAAGGCGTAGCAACCTGCTTCGTGGTTTATGATTTATTGCCAATGACGCTGCCCCAGTATTACCCAGCACAGTTCGCGCAAGAAATGTCCGACTGGTTGATACGTTTGGCACGTATTGGTGATGAAGTGTGCTGCATCTCGGCCACTGTTGCCGCCGAGTTGCAGCAGTTTTATCAGCGTCAGCAGCAAGTGTCTCCTCGGTTGAGTCACTTTTATTTGGGCAGTGATCTGGCTGCGTTGGAGCCTTGCCCTGTCGCAGGGATAGAGTTGGAAAAAGGCATCCCGGTTGTGTTGATGGTCGGCACCATTGATCCACGCAAAGGCTACTGGGCCGCGCTGGATGCGCTTGAAGCGCTGTGGCGTAACAATGTGCAGTGCACCTTGGTGGTGGTGGGTCGAGTTGGCAGTCGTGTTGATGCCATCATCTCGCGCATGAATCGCCTGCAACAACAATCGTCCGCAGGGCAACGGTTTATCTGGCAAGCAAACTGCTCTGACAGCGGTCTTGAGTGGTGGTACCAACAGGCTGATTGGTTGCTAGCAGCCAGTGAAGGCGAGGGTTTTGGCTTGCCCGTGTTGGAAGCAGATCGTCGTGGTGTGCCAGTGTTGGCGAGGGACATACCCGTGTTTCGTGAAGTAGCACCGCCAACCACCGAGTTTTTCACCGATGACGACAATTTGGCCCCAGCAATAGAACGCTGTTTGCATCACCAAGCCGCCGCCCATGGCAAACGAGCGATTCCTCCACACAGCCCACCTCCAGCCCAAGTCAGCTGGCAGCAGAGTGCCGAACAGCTGATGCAAAAACTGCGATAGCGCTGCGCTGGCTGGCGGAGTTACTTTATAATCCAGCGTTTACCTTTCCAACAGCCACGATGTTTTCATGACTTTATCCGCCGCAAGGCAAGCCTATGACCTCGTCAGTATTTGCATGCCTGCTTTTAACAGCGAAAACACCATTCAAGCGGCGATTGAATCCGTGTTGCAACAAAGCTGGAGCCATTGGGAGTTGATCGTGGTTGACGACGGCTCTACAGATGACACGGCTGCCATAGTGGAAGCGCTACAAGATCATCGCGTCCGTTTGCTACGCCACCAGCAGCCAAGTGGTGGCCCAGCTGTGCCCAGAAACACCGCCATGCAGCACGCACGTGGTCGGTATATCGCATTTCTGGATTCAGACGATGTATGGCTGCCGGAAAAGCTTGAGCGTCAAATCGAATTTATGCAGTCGAGCCATGCCAGCTTGTGCTGCAGCGGATACTGGCGTGTCTCTCCCAATGGCGAGCGCCAGGCTATTTTGCCGCCAGCACAGGCGCGGTATGCTGATATTTTGCGCCAAAACACCGCAGGCTGTCTGACGGTGATGTTGGACACTGAACAGTGGCCAGCGGCGCGTTTTCCTCAATGCGGGCATGAAGACTATGCCTTGTGGCTCAGCCTGTTGAGAGACGGAGAGGTGATGATGGGGCTGCCCGAATTGTTGGCTGAATATCGCCAGCAGCCTCATTCGGCATCGTCCAGCTCGGTGCGTAACGTCGGTTTTTTGTGGCACATCTATTACCACTTGGAATCGCTTGGATTCGCACGCTCACTCTATCGTGTCATCGCTTATGCATGGCGCCGTCAACAGCGATATCAGTCATGAAAGGAGAAGTACGTTGTCGGGCAGGGTGATTGTCACAGGCGCCAATGGGTTTGTTGGACGTAGTGTTTGCCAGGCGTTGCACAGCGCTGGTCATGAGGTGATTGCCGTTCAGCGCCAGTCTAAGCCAGCACCATGGGCGGTTAACTCATGGCCTGATGATTTTAATCAGCTGCTGCGCAGCAATGACACCGTTATTCATCTGGCAGGATGTATCGCCGGTGATTCGCAGCAACTGACCAAGGTGAACGTCGAGTTGACGCAGCAGTTGGCGTTGGCGTGTGAGCAAGCATCGGTAAGGCGCGTTGTGCTGCTAAGCAGCATCGGTGTGTGTGGTGCGGCTGCGCAGCAAGCGCTCTCGGAAGAGGCTCCGCTAAGTCCGGCAACCGCGTATACACAGAGCAAGGCCTGTGCTGAACAAGCACTGCAGTCTGCGCTGCACACAACGGAATACACCATCATCCGCCCTCCTGTGGTGTATGGCACTGGCGCCAGCGGTAGTTTTGCATTGCTACAAAAGTTGGTGGCGACTGGATTGCCGTTGCCATTTGCTGGACTAAACGCCAGACGAGCGATGATTCACGTAGACCATCTGGCAGACATGCTCGTCGCCTGTGTTGAGCAGCCGGCGGCGGCCAATCAGGTGTTTCATGTGGCCGATGAACCGGCCTTGCCCGTGGCCGATGTCATCCGCGAGCTGCACAGAGCGAAGGGTCGCGGCAGTGGCCGACTGTTTTACTGCCCGGCTTGGCTGCTCAACCGCATAGCGGCGTTAGCAGGCAAAGGCGATGCGCTACGACAATTGCAGCAACCCCTTCTGGTCGACAGCAGCAAAGCGCGGCGAGTATTGCAATGGCAACCACAGCAGACCACACGAGCGGCGCTGCATAACGGGGCGGTGTTGGACCCTTCTCCGGGTTGGCAACGCACTGCTGATGTGCTGCTGGCGGGCTCCGGTTTGCTGTTGCTATGGCCCGTATTGCTGGTGATTCTGGCGCTTAATGCCTGGCCACAGCGCCAGCCGCTGTTCCGCCAGCAGCGACTAGGCCAGCACCAGCGTCTGTTTACCATGGTCAAGTTTCGTACCATGGCGTTGGGGACGCCATCCGTGCCGACTCATGAGCTAAAAGATGGTGGAGTAACCAAGCTGGGACGTTTTCTGCGGGCCAGCAAGTTAGATGAGTTACCACAATTGTGGAATGTGTTAACCGGAGACATGAGTCTGGTCGGCGCCCGTCCGGGTCTGGCGGATCATCATGAGCTGACCGAGCAGCGCCAATGCCAGGGCGTGTTTGCCTATCGCCCTGGCATTACCGGTCTGGCGCAGTTGTCGGGGGTGGATATGTCGACGCCTGCGGCGTTGGCCAAGCTCGACGCCAGCATGTATCGCCAGCTCACGCCTGTGCGTTATCTGCAATACATTGCTCTAACGGCCGTTCCACCGCTTAGGCGCTGGTGGCCTCTCAAGCACTGAGGTAGGCCGCGATCATGGCAGTCAATCTGTATCGTCGCGGTCCAGATCACAGCCACGTGATGGCGCAGCCAGACTTCCATGGCATTCGCCAGCTGTTTGGCTTTCGCTCCGTGGTCATTGGCCGCTGGGTGACGCCGGCTGAAGGTCAGCGCGCAGCGTTGGCATTCTTTAACGCCCTAATGGATTTACTGCACATTCTTAGCGCTGATGAGCGCTATGGCTTGCCCGCGTCACTGATCTCGTTGCGTGGCAGCCTAGCGTTGAAATATGGCACAGGAGGGCGCCCGGGTGTGGCTGCCCACTATGAGCCCGCCACAAGGACCTTTGCGCTGGCTAAAAACGCCGGTGGTGGCAGTCTGGCCCATGAGTGGTTTCATGCCCTCGACCACTACCTCAGCGGTAAACTGTTTGCGGCTGGCCCCAACCGCTTTGCCAGTCACTTAAGCTATCTAGGGCAAACTCCAGTCGTTCGACATCCATTGGCATTGGATTGGCAGCAGTGTATGGATCAAATTTTCGATCGCACAGCTCCGCTGTTGAGTGCCTCACTCGACTACGATCAGCAGCGTCGGCTGAACTATTATCGCCAACCAGAAGAGATGGCCGCTCGTGCGTTTGAGGCCTTTGTTGAAGACGCCGCCATCGACAACGCCTATTTGGTGCGCGGCAGTCGCCACAGTGATGAAGCCAAAGCGGGTGTTTATCCCACCGGTGAGCAGCGACAGCGCATCAACTCAGCCTTTGCTCAGTATTTCTCTAACTTGTGTCAGGCACTTATTCGTAGCGGTGAATAACTGTTGACGGCAAGCGCTTTTGGCATCGCTTTCAGGCCTGCTTAAAAAAGTTTTTCACAATATCTGTGGGTAAGTTTGGGTACAAGTCGATGATAACTGAGCTAAGCCCCGAAACCATGGCTTAGGGCTTAAATTGGTGTTGTTTTGAGCACCACTGAAAAATCCGCCAGGCCAGCTATGTCAAGGCTTGACAGCGATTCATCGATAAAAATCTTCGACGTCAGCCACAGGTATGAGGTGGATAAAAAAAGGCCTGTTTGGGTGGCGATTGAGGCTTGCAATCAATGTAACAGCTTGTTATGTGACGAACTTGAGTCAATTTCCACAGAAGCTGTGGATAAAACTGGGCAAAACTATTTGGTAAACGTCCCCAGCCGAGAGCAAATCGGCCGGGGATATAGGTTGTTCAAAAAATAATCAGAGGGCGGATTTCAGTGGCTCGTGCTGCTCAGGGTCCAGTCTTGGGCCAAATTGGCTGACGACTGTGGCCGAGGCTAGGCTGGCAAGGCGGCCAGCAGCGGCAGCGTCGTGGCCGTGACTGATGGCGTACAGATAAGCCCCGGCAAACATGTCACCAGCACCGTTGCTGTCCACTGCTGTGACGGCGTGCGGAGCAATCTGGTGCTGTTGCTGACCGTCCCAGATCAACGCGCCTTCGGCGCCCCGGGTAATCACCACCTGAGCCGCGACTTGCTGCAGTGCCTGCAGTGCGTCATCCAGTTGCTCGCTGTCGGCAAACAACTTGGCTTCTTGTTCGTTACAGAACAGCACATCGACGCCATCACCAATCATGTCTTTTAAGCCGTCTTTAAAAAACTGCACCATGGCTGGGTCGGAAAAGGTCAGTGCCACTTTCACGCCATGCTGGCGCGCCAGTTCTCTCACTTGCACCGCCGCAGCGCGCGAGGTATCCGATGTCACTAGGTAGCCTTCGATATAAGCGTACTGCGACTGCGACAGCGCGCTTTCGTCGATATGGTGCGCGCCCAGCTGGGTAGAAATACCCAAATAAGTGTTCATCGTGCGCTCGGCGTCGGGCGTTACCATTACCAGGCATTTACCAGTCACGCCGTCTTCACGCTCGCCATCCATATTGGTATCGACGCCCGCCGCTTTGATGTCGGCCACATAAAAATCACCGGCGTCATCGCTGGCAACACTGCAGGTGTAATAGTTGTTAGCACCAAAGTAGGCGGCGGCAATGATGGTATTGGCGGCGCTGCCACCGCTGGCGCGCTTGGTGAGGCCATAACGCTGGCTCAAGCTATCGAGCGTGGTGCTCAGTTGCTGCTCATCGATCAAGGTCATCATGCCTTTGTCGATGCCGGTGTCGGCAAAAAATGCGTCGTCGACTTCAAACTCCTTATCTACCAGTGCATTGCCAATACCGTAAATGTGATAACTCATGTGCGTATCTCTGTGGTGTGCAAAAACAGCAGTGTATCAAACCCTGGGGCACAGGCGCTGTACAGCAGCGCTGGGTTGGCTATCATCGCGGCATGAATAAAGTCACTCGATTTATCCGCCAACGCCAACGTGTTCGCCACGCTGTGTATCAAACCGATGCCAGTATTCAGCGCTCGGTGGTGAAAACGGCGCTGACGCTGGCAAGTTTTGTTGCCTTGCACACGCTGGCCATGGTGTTGCTGGAAGGTTTGCCGGTGTGGTCGTCGTTATGGCTGACCATGACCACCTTGACCACCGTCGGTTATGGCGATTTGTCCGCCCAAACCATGGCCGGCCAGGCCGCCACCATGGTGCTGATGTTTGGCTGTGGTATTACCGTGATGACGTTTTTAATCAGCGATTACGTCGATTTTCGCATTGCCCGACGTGAACGCATCCGCACAGGACACTGGGACTGGAACATGGCTGAGCACCTGCTTTTTATCAATGCCCCGAAATACAACCGTGAAGCGTATTTTTTGCGCCTTATCAGCCAGATTCGTGAAAGCGGCGAATACGTTGAAGCGCCGATCATGCTGTTGAATGAGGATTTTCCCGATGGCCTGCCCGACAGCTTGCGCCAGCTGGGTGTGGTGCACGTGACCGGGTTGGCCAGCCGTGAAGACGATTTACGTCGCGCAGGCGTCGATCGTGCCGGCCATATCATTGTATTGGCGCGGGATGAATACTCCGCCGACAGCGACAGTTACACCTTTGATATTGCCCATCGGTTGTATGAGCATCATTTGTGTCATCGTGTGATTGCCGAGTGCGTTGAAGACGCCAACCGGGCACGGCTAAAAGCGTTGGACATTCGCACTGTACTGCGGCCGATTCGCTCCTACCCGGAAATCATCGTGCGTGCCATGGTGGCGCCGGGAGCAGAAGTGGTGATCGAAGACATGTTCACGCACGCCAATGATCACCCGGTGCGTTATCCGGTGTGGCTGGAAGGTGAGCGCTGGGCAGATGTGGTCAATGCGGTGGTGCAGAGCAATTTGGGGACGCCGCTGGCGTACGTTACCAAAGAAGGCCATGTTGAGGCCCACCCGGACGGTGATCACGCCGTGCATGCACAATCATTGATTGTGTTGGTGCATACCGAAAACACCCCCACCGCGCGCGAAATGCAGCGTGCCGTGGAGGTGCATTTTAATCATCATGCAGCGGCGTTTGACAGCCAGTAGTTAGCCTTCGCCGTCGCTGTGATCGTCATCATCGTGGTCATGGTCGCCATCGTGATCATGATCGTCGTGGTCATGATCGTCGTCAAAACCCAGCCAAGCCAGTTTGCCCGGAGTGAACGGCAGCTCGATGGCGTTGACGGTCATGGTGTCCAGATCAACCACTTGCACACGCTTGGCGGCGTAGTCGGTGACGTAAGCCACGTCGTCTTTGCCGCTGCTGGTGATGCTGATGTTGGTGCTTTGCTCAGGCACCGTGGCCAGCACGCTGACACTGCCGTGATGGGCGAAGTTGGCGTCGACGTCAAAACGGTGCAACGCGCCCGTGCTGTCCAGTGCTAGCACATGATCGCCTTCGGCGGTGTAGTGTACTTTCACGAACTGAGTGTCAGCGTCGACGGTTAGGTTTAAAGGAGCGATGCTGCGCTGTTCCAGGTTAACCAACCAAGGCTGTCCTGCAGCAATGCCGATCACCTCTTCTTCGTCGTCATCGCCGTAGAATGAACCGATGCGGTTGTCGCCCATGGCGGCTGGGTTGGCAATTTTATGTGCTTCAAACTCGCCATCATGCTTGTGAACCAGCAATACACCGTCGCTACAACCAAATACCGCGCCGTATTCGGTCGCTAGGCTGCCGTGTAGATCTGGGCACTGCACATCAAAGCGTGTTTCGAAATCAAAGTGATCGCCATGCGCATGATACAGCGAGACTTGCTGCGGCAGGCTGGTGGCGGCTTCTGGAGCGCGCCAGGTGGCCAGCAGGTGGCCATCAATGGGCTCTGCAGTACCGTGCATGGCATTGTCCAGCGTCAGTACTAACGGCTGTCCACTGGCAATGCTGGTATCTGCTAACAGTTGCACGCTGGCATTGACGCTGGCTTCTTCATCACCGTCGAAGAAGACGGCGGTATGACCGTCATGGCTGTTCACATGGGTCGGCTTGCTGCCTTCCAATACCGTGCTCAGCAGCTGCGGAGTTTTGGCATAAGGATGCAGGTGGTCACCGTGGTCTTCGATGTATAAACCGCCGTCAATCACTTGTACCTTGCCTTGGTCGCGCTGTGGCAATAAAGCATAACGACCTTGTGGCGATGGGTAGGCTGCGCTGGCGGCGTTGTCCAATGTGAAGGTAGTCATCACGCTGTTGCTGTCGAGGTCGTACACCAAGGCTTGCGGTTGGTCGGCAGCGGTAATGACTAACCGGCCGGGCAGATTGGTGAGTGACTGGTCAACGTCGTGATCACCATCGTGATCGTCATTGTCGCTGCTGCTACTGCTGCTTCCACAGCCAACCATGGCGGTGGTGGCCAGCATAATCGCCAGCCAGGAAGTGCGCTTGGCAAAGGTCGTCGGCATAAAGCTCTCCTTGTTATAACGTTACGGCAATCGCTGAATAGATTGCCTGTGATAAAACGTTTCCCCCCAAGCTCATGGCGAGCCTGGGGCTTGGTGTTGTTACTAAATTGCTAACTGCATCGATAACCGAAACTGTCGGCCGGGCAGCGGTGCGTATTCCTTTAAATAAGAACTGTGCAATTCGCCGCTGGCGTCGGTCAGGTTATAGCCGCCCAATTGATAGCTGAACTGGCCCAGCTGTTGGCTGAAGCTGATGTTTAACTGGCTGTAAGCATCCGATTCGCTCTCTGCAACGGCGGTATGGCGCTGCGCCAACGTGTGCTTCACCTTGCCTTGCAGTTGCCAGTTGTGCTGCGACCAGCTCAAGCCCACATCTGCTGTGGCGGCTGGAATGCGTGGCAGGTTATTGCCATCGGTAAATTGCGCCCGCACGGCATCGGCGCTGGCGAGCAACTCCAGGTGGTCACTGAGTTGGCGTTGCCAGCTGGCTTCAAAGCCACGAAAGCGTGCATCGTCTTGCTGATGACGGTAAACCGCATTGCCATGAAACGGATCCGTCACCGATAAACGCTGGTTGTAGATATAGTCGTTGTACTGATACCAGTAGGCGGCGAGGCGCAGCTGCTGTTGGTGGTCGCTGTAGAGCCAATTGACGTCGATGCTGTGTGCGGTTTCTACATCCAGATCGCCGTTGTCCAACTGGAATGAAAAAGTGGCGTGATGGTCGCCATTCCACAGCATTTCTTCGGCGTCTGGGGCGCGTTGAGTGCGTGCCACACTGATGGCCAGGCGCTGGACATCACTTAGTTGCCAGGTTGCCGCTGCTGATAGGGCATGAGGTGAAAACTGGCGCTCATCGTAGTAGCTGCGATCACGACGATAACCCGGATCGATAGGGTCTTCGTCTGCGTCGATGGTGCGTTGCTCCTGGCGTAGGCCGAGCTCTAACGTGCCGTGTTGCCAATCGCGCTGCGCCACCCAGTAAAGCGCCAGATCACGCGTGGTTGTTGCTGGCATGGGCGTGGCGTGACTGAAGTCGATGCCGCGGCGACTGAAAAAGTCATCACCTTGCTCACCGTCCCAAGCGGCGCTGGAGAAATCAGGAATGCCCGCACAGCCGGTGTGATCGTGACACAGCTCTAGCGCTTGCTGGCTGGACTGCAGGCCAATGTTTCCTTGCCAACCGAGCAGCGCCTGATGGCCGATTTCCGCTTGTGCCTGCCAGCTGTTTTTCTCAAACAAGCCCTCGACTCTCGAGCCCATCACCTCATCGTGACGATAATCTTGATGGCTTAACTGCAGTAACCATTCTGACACCCAGGCGGCTTCGGTCCAGCCACCGGCTTGCAGTTGGTAGTCGTGCTGCAGCGGCCGAACTCGCACGGATTCATCGTCCTCGTTGGGAACGGCATAGTCGTAGCGCGTTTCGGCGATGCTCACGCCTAAGTAGCGGCCGGCTTGCCAAACGTAGGTCAGGCCGGCGCCCAGTTCATGGCCGTCGGTGTCGCTGTTTTCCACCGTGCCTTGTGCTTGGTAGTCATCACTGCGGCGGCGCATGCCATCGAGCTGCAGTTGCCAGTGGTCGTTGCCACTGTTAAAGCGCGCCGACGCCGCACGGCCTTTGTCGTTAGAAGACAGAGTGCTGCTCAGCTGTAAGCGTTGCTTATCGCTGGCATGCTTAGCAATTCGGCCGTTATCCACACGCACGACACCACCGATGGCGCCGCCGCCGTAGCGCAGGGCGGCTGGCCCTTGAATGACTTCAATGCTGTCGGCTGAAGATAGGTCCGCCATGGGAGCATGGTCGGCGCTCATGGCGGAGACATCTTTGGTGTCCTGACCGTTGACCAACAATTTGACCCGACTGGCTCCTTGGCCACGAATCATCGGGCGACCGACACCAGGACCAAACGACGCATTGCTAACGCCCGGCAGATTGCTCAGCGCCTCACCGAGGGTTTGCTGGCGGCTTTCATCCAGTGCTTTTTGATCCAGCATCAATACCGGCTGCGCACGATCGCTGCGCGACATGGAATCGCCAATCACGACGACTTCTTCTAAGTCGACGGCATGACTGGTGGTGGTCAGTGCCAAGGCCGAAGCCCATAGCGGCAGACGCATCATGTTGACACTCTCTTGACTGTGTTTCACAAAGGCTGGGATGTTATAAGATAACAGTGGCCCGCCGCAAGCCTCCTCGAGTGCCATTCAGCAGCGTCATCAGTTAGTTCCATCGGCTAGTGCCATAGATAGTCCCTAGGCCCGATAAGTAGCGCCGACGCCTTTGCTGTTCATACTCCTTTTATTTGCCGCCAAATTCGGCTTCAGTACTTGCTAATCGTTATCATTTATATTGATGTTCTTGTCTTGCTTCATTTACCATGCTGGCCGCTGTTGTTTGGTCCAGAGCGGTGCAGAACGGTAATGAACGGTGCCTGGGCAACAGGAGACGGCTGGCGCTGAGATACGCTGCCGCGGCCTAGCGCATTTCAATAAGTGGAAAAGAGGAAAGGCGAACATGAGCAAACGTCGCTGGTTGTTTAAGTTGCATACCTGGCTGGCGCTCATTGCTGCCATTCCCTTGCTGATCAGCTGCCTGACTGGCGCGATTTTGGTATTCAAGTACGAAATCGACAGCCTGCTACGCCCTGCGGCGATCAATGTTGAGCAAGTGTTGGATGAGCGGCAGTCACTCGACCAGTTACGCAGCACGGTACAACAGCAGTTTCCTGCTCACGAAATTACTGGCTGGACACTGTTTCAGCAGCCGCAGCGCGCCGATGTGGTGTATCTGATCGCCCATGGCAGCAGCGATTGGCAGCACATTTATATTGATGCGTATCAGGGGCGGGTGCTGACAGAACCGGCGCTGGCGACCACCCACTTTACTGATTGGTTGCTGGAGCTGCATTACCACCTATTGCTCGATCACACTGGCCTGCTGATCGCTGCGTTGGCGTCGTCGATGCTGTGTATGTTGGGCATCAGTGGCTTATTTATCTATCGCCAGTTCTGGGCCAATCTGCTGCGACTGCGCTGGCGTGCAGCCCGCTTAACCCTGTACGTAGACACCCATTCCAGCTTCGGCATGACGCTGGCGCCGGTGATGATCATCGTTGGCTTTACCGGTGCTTATTGGAATTTTATTCATTTAATAGAAGAAGGGCTGGTGCACGACGATCATGCCGCACACATCGTCACTGAGCCGATGTACGAGCAGTCGCTGTCGCTACAGCAATTGCGCCAGCAAGCCGAGAGCAGCATCGACGGCTTTGCGGCCACCTACATATCTCTGCCCTGGGCGCCGGGAGCGCAGATCACTTTTTACGGCGATGTTCACGATACCAATGCGCTGACCAGCCAGTACGCCAGTAAGGTCAGTTTCGATCCAAATTCCGGCCAGCGTTTGCAAGTCAGTGATATCCGCCAGGAAAGCATCGGCCGACGCATCGATGACAGCTTCCGGCGTTTGCACTTTGGGGACTTTGCCGGGCTGTTTTCGAAAGCCATTTGGGCATTGGCGGGGTTGTTGGTGTTGTGGCTGACTTACACCGGACTGTATGTCTGGTGGACAAAACAGAAGACTCAGCGCCAGGCGCGCCAGCGTCAGCAGCAACGTGCCGCCGCCACACTGTCTGCCCAGCCATGATCGGCCGATAAGTTCGCTGCTGGCTGCGCCAGCAGAAAATGCCGCTCGCCAGACACTGTGCTGGCGAATCGAGTACCAGCTCGCTGACGCAGAGCTGTCTATCATCCGGTGTTCAGGTATATTCAGCGCCGGAGGTCTCATTATGCTCAATCAAATTCTCAAGCAGCTGGCGGATGGCGGTTTTCACTCGGGCGAGTCCCTAGGGGAAGCGTTGGGTGTCAGTCGGGCGGCAGTCTGGAAGCAGTTAAAAAAGCTCGATGAACTGGATATTCCGTATTCATCGGTGAAGGGAAAAGGCTATCGCTTGCACGATGCGATTGAGCTGCTGGACGACCAGCGTATTCAAGCGGCATTGCAGCAGCGCCTGGATCGGCTTGAAATTCTGCTCGATGTGCCGTCCACCAATACCTATTTATTTGATCGCGCCAAAGACTATATGGGCCAGCGCTACGCCGTATTGGCGGAGAAGCAAAGCCAGGGGCGTGGTCGTCGCGGTCGGCGTTGGGTTAGCCCGTTTGGCAAAAACATTTATTTGTCATTGCTGGTGTCTTTTGCCGGTGGCTTGCAAGCGCTCGAAGGTTTAAGCCTAGTGACGGCGATTGCCGTAGAGCGCGCGCTGGGGCGTCTGGGCATTGCAGACATCGGCTTAAAGTGGCCCAACGACGTGTATGCGGGCGGCAAAAAGCTGGCGGGCATCCTGCTGGAAGTGACGGGCGAATATAACAGTCATTGTCAGGTGGTGATCGGTATTGGTCTGAATCTATCGCTTAGTGAACAAGACGCCGCCGACATCGATCAGCCCTGGGCAGAGCTGCGCAGTTTAAAACCCGGTTTATCGCGCAATCAGGTCGCCAGTGTATTGCTGGACGAGCTGTTGACGGTGGTGGATGAATTTCAACGCAGTGGCTTTGCACCGTTTCAACAATACTGGTGCGAGCGTGATGTGTTTGCCGAGCGAGAGGTACGCATTGTCGGTCCCAAAGAAGAGCTGCAGGGCGTGGTGAAAGGCGTTAATCGCAAAGGGGAACTGATGTTGCGCACCGAGCGCGGTATGGAAACCATCACCGCGGGAGAAATCAGTGTCCGTATTGCTGATTGACGCTGGCAATAGTCGTCTCAAATGGCGCTGGCAGGGTGACAGTCAGCAATGTGATCTCGCCGACTTTGCTGCGCAACCGTGGCCCGATGCCAGTCATGTCTTGATGGCCAGCGTGCGTGAGCTGCCAGAGCTAGAAGCTGAACTGGGCGCTCGCTACGCTTGCTTGCACGTCATTCACCGAGCATTGCCGCAGTTTCCTGATTTTGTGCATTGCTACGAGAAACCTGAGCGGTTAGGCGTTGATCGATGGCTCGCAATGTTGGGAGCAGCACGTGCGCTGCCCACTGCGAGTCAATGGCTGGTGATTGATGCCGGCACGGCGCTGACCGTTGACCTGCTGACTCGCCACAATAACGAGCTGCACCACCAAGGTGGTTACATTGTGCCGGGTTTGCAATTAGCGCAGCAGGCGCTGTTTCTGCGCACTGAGCGAGTGCGGGAGTTTGCAGATGAGGCGCCGGCCACGGATTTTTCTCTCGCAAACGATACACTAGGCTGCGTGTCCGCGGGGGTACGTCGTCAGCATGTAGCGTTGGTGGCACAGTTGTGTCAGCAGTATTCGCATGCCAGCTGTGTCATAACCGGCGGCGATGGTGCTTGGCTGGCAGACGCCGCGGGATGTCGCTATCACGCGGATCTGGTTTTTGAAGGTATGGAAGAACTATGCGCTGGATCTTTTTTCTCCTAGTACTAGCCAACTTATTGTTGCTGGCGTTTTTTTGGCAGCAGCAACCTGCTACTGCGGCGGTACCGGTGACCACATTAAATGTACCGTCGGCAGAGCAACGCTTGCAGCTGGTTAATGAAGCACGCACGCGCCTGGCGCAGCGTCAGCAACCGGTCGCTCCGGTGGTTTCTAAGCCGCGTTTGTGTCAGGTGGCCGGACCATTTATGGACCAGCAGCGACTTAATGACGCGCGTGCGCGCGCCGTGGCGGTTGGTTTACAAACTCGTGTGAAACGTATTTCGGCGCCTTCGGCAGAGCCGACGGAATATTGGGTGCATGTGCCGCCGCAAGCCAACCGGCAGCAAGCACGTAAAGTGCTGCGTGAGCTGCAAAGTCGCCGCATCGATAGCTACATCATTACCCAAGGCGAATTGGCCGATGGAGTTTCGCTCGGGTTATTCCGCAATCAAAGCTCGGCAGAAAACCTGCAGAACCAGGTGCGGGCGCTGGGCATAGACGTGCGCATCCAAGTGGTCAGTGATACCCAAGATGAGCTGTGGCTGGAACTCAATGAAGCCGATATCGCTGAGGATTTATTGCAGCGTATTAGTGACGGCATGGGCGATGTGCGCTGGAAGAAGTTGGCCTGCTCTGCCGGCTGATTTTTATGGCGTGCATCTAAGTTAATAAAAAATAAGAATTTTTTGTTGACAGCTTGGCGATCGGTCGACATAATGCGCGCCAGTTCGGTGGGGTTCCCGAGCGGCCAAAGGGATCAGACTGTAAATCTGACGCGAAAGCTTCGCTGGTTCGAATCCAGCCCCCACCACCACTATTTAAAACAACGGCAGGAATCGTTGTTGGAGCAGCCAGGCAGGCAAAGCCACAGAACTTGGCTGCACGGTAAGCGGGTATAGTTCAATGGTAGAACCTTAGCCTTCCAAGCTAATGATGCGGGTTCGATTCCCGCTACCCGCTCCAATTAAAAATTCGCTGATATAGCTCAGTCGGTAGAGCGCATCCTTGGTAAGGATGAGGTCGGCAGTTCGAATCTGCCTATCAGCACCATAATTTGAGAATACAGAAAAGGTGGGCCATTGGCCTGCCTTTTTGTGTATGTGCGATTGAAAAACTGTTAATCACTGGCAGAAAGAGACAGAGTCATGGCAAAGGAAACGTTTGAGCGCTCCAAACCCCACGTAAACGTTGGCACCATTGGTCACGTTGACCACGGTAAAACCACCCTGACTGCGGCGCTGACACGCGTATGTGCAGAAGTATGGGGCGGTGAGTCCGTTGCCTTCGACGGTATCGACAATGCTCCAGAAGAGCGTGAGCGTGGTATCACCATCTCAACTTCTCACGTTGAGTACGAATCTCCAGATCGTCACTACGCGCACGTTGACTGCCCAGGGCACGCCGACTACGTGAAAAACATGATCACCGGTGCTGCTCAGATGGACGGCGCTATCCTGGTATGTGGTTCTACTGACGGCCCAATGCCTCAGACGCGTGAGCACATCCTGCTGTCTCGTCAGGTCGGTGTACCTTACATCGTTGTGTTCCTGAACAAAGCAGACTTGCTGGCTGAAGACTGTGGCGGTGCAGACTCTGAAGAATACGCAGAGATGCTGGAGCTGGTTGAAATGGAACTGCGTGACCTGCTGTCTGAATACGACTTCCCAGGTGACGACACGCCAATCATTCCAGGTTCTGCTCTGATGGCTCTGAACGGCCAAGACGACAACGAAATGGGTACTACCGCTGTTAAGAAACTGGTAGAAACTCTGGATTCTTACATCCCAGAGCCAGAGCGTGCGATCGACGGCGACTTCATTATGCCAATCGAAGACGTATTCTCTATCCAGGGTCGTGGTACCGTTGTTACCGGTCGTGTTGAGCGCGGTATCGTTAAGACTGGTGAAGAAATCGAAATCATCGGCATCAAAGAAACCACCAAGACGACTTGTACTGGTGTTGAGATGTTCCGCAAGATTCTGGACGAAGGCCGTGCAGGTGAGAACGTTGGTGTTCTGCTGCGTGGTACTAAGCGTGACGAAGTTGAGCGTGGTCAGGTTCTGGCGAAGCCGGGTTCGATCACTCCTCACACTCAGTTCGAGTCTGAAGTATACGTGCTGGGCAAAGACGAAGGTGGCCGTCACACGCCATTCTTCAAAGGCTACCGTCCACAGTTCTACTTCCGTACTACTGACGTAACTGGTGCTGTTGAGCTGCCAGAAGGCGTTGAAATGGTAATGCCAGGTGACAACGTAGCTCTGAAAGTGAGCTTGATTGCACCGATCGCGATGGACGAAGGTCTGCGTTTCGCGATCCGCGAAGGCGGCCGTACCGTTGGCGCTGGTGTTGTTGCTAAGATCATTGAATAATCTGACTGGATCAGATTATGACAACCGGAGGTTGGCCCTGACGTAAGGAGGGGTGAGGGCATGGATAGCCCGAGCAGTAATCTAGTAGCTAGCTAAAAAAGCCGGACAATGTCCGGCTTTTTTGTGCTTGGAATATGTATCAAGGTAGGGTCGGCCGAGCGGATCGCTATCCGTGACTGTTTTGCAGGAGCAAAAACAGCACGACCGAAGGAAGCCCGAAGGGTGAGTGTCAGGACGACACGAATAACTGCGGCCGTACCGTTGGCGCTGGTGTTGTTGCTAAGATCATTGAATAATCTGATCTAAGTAGCTTGCGAAAAAGCCGGACAATGTCCGGCTTTTTTGTATCTGTTTGATGGTGAGGCTATGGTGCTGAGCGCTTTGCAGCCCACAGTCGCTCGCATAAATCGTTTAATGGCATCGGTTTGGAAAAATAATACCCCTGGATAAACTGACAGCCTGACGCGGCTAAAAAATCCAGTTGTGCTTTGCTTTCTACCCCTTCGGCGCACAGCTGCATTCCAAGGCGTTTGCCCATTTCAATGATTGTGAGCACTAAGGCGTCGTCTTGCTGTGACTGACCTATGTGGTCAACGAATTGTTTATCGATTTTTAATGTGTCGATGGGGATACGATTCAGGTAGCTGAGCGACGAATAGCCGGTACCAAAGTCATCCAGTGCAATGCTGTAACCCATGTCGGCAATGTCCGATAAAAATCTATTGGTGGTGTCAAAATCATCGAGATAGGAGTGTTCGGTGACTTCGAATTCCAGTTGGCCTGCGTCGATGCTGTATTTTTGCACGGCACCCTTAATGCTGCCGAGCATGTGATATTTCTTTAAGTCGGCTGCGGATAAATTGATGGCGATAGGGTGATGAAAACCCAGTGGCAATAACGCATCTTCGATATCGGCACAAACACGGTTGATAATCCATTGGGTCAGTTGTGAGACCTTGCCCGATTGCTCAGCAATGGGAATAAACTCACCGGGGGAGACAAACCCCAGCTGCGGGCTTTGCCAGCGCAGCAGAGCTTCGGCGCCAACGATGCTGCCATCGCATAGGTGCTTTGGCTGATACACCACGAACAATTCACCGTTGGCAATGGCGCTGTCGATGGCGTTGGCAACCTCGATGCGACGTTGATGTTCGACCATCATTTCGGCATTAAAAAAACTGTACTGCGCTTTTCCTGAGTGCTTCGCTTCGTACATGGCGACGTCGGCATTACGAATGATGGTATTGGCATCCTGATCTGGTAACGCCAGTGCGATGCCGATGCTGGCACTGACGCGGATCTCCCACGAATCAATGGCGAACTTCTGTGTCAGTGCGTCGATAATGCGTGCGGCAATGGATTTCAATTCCTGCTCGTTTTCATATTGCTGCACCAAAATAAGGAACTCGTCACCACCGTGTCGCGACACCAAGCCGCTATCGCCCAGCATATTTTTTAATCGTTTGGCGGCGTTGAGCAGTAATGAGTCCCCGACTTCGTGGCCGAGAGAGTCGTTCACCAATTTAAACCCATCCAAGTCAGCGTACATGATGGCGATGGCTGGCTGGGAAGTGGTCTGGCTTTTGAGCAGGGTTTCTAGCTGTTTGCGAAAAAACTGTCGATTGACCAAGCCAGTAAGGTGATCGTAATTAGCCAGATATTCCATGGTCTCGCGGCGCTGCTCAAGCAGTACGACGTGTTGTTTGTTCAGCTCGTGCTCCTGGCGAATGGCCGACAGCATATCGTTGATGTCTCGGGTTAGTGATTCGACTTCAAAGCTGCCAGAGACTGGTAGGCGAACATTGTAGTCCTGAGTCTTTTGCACGGTTTTGGCCATGGTCGACAGGCGCGCGAGTGGCGTTAGCCAGTGATTGCCCAGCGCCGAAAAAGCCAGCATCAACAGCAATATGCTAAGAGTGGCGGCAGGCAATACCTGCCAGGTTAGGCTGTGGGTGCTTTGCTCCAAGGGGGAGGAGAAGTCCCGCACAATCACTAGGTAGCCCAGTACCCAATTGGGGTCGCCGATGGCTTTAACGGCAATTAAATGCCCGTCTTCACGGTGCAGGCCGGGCTGCCTGAGCGACCAGCCAGTAAAGTCGATTTGCTGATGCTGCTTGAGATGCTGCTGTTGATAGCCGATGTAGGTTTCCAGCAGTCGCCAGTCCTTGTCAAAGATGGCGGCTCCCTGGGTGTTCTCGTACGGGTCGAGCTTCAGCAGATAGGTTTTCAGCTGAAAGAACTGGCGCTCGCGACTGAGCAACGGCAGTAACTCATTTGCCATGTTGTCGGATAAGGCATCTAGGTCGCTTTCGGCATAGTGCGCATACAGGCTTCTATGCTCTTTGATGGCCAGAAAGAAGATGGTCAGGGCAATGACCGACATGAAGATCAGAGCGAGCAGCATAATGGCTGTGCGCATGCTCCTGATTCTCATACACCTCTCCGCGTCATTTCATTGCTCTGAGACTAGCTGCTGGCATGCTGCTCGACTGCAACCTGCCAGTTAAGACATGGCATCCGCATTCGTAGTGGGTCACATAGACTAAAAAGAAGTGCGTCAGTGGAGTGGTTATGAGATCGATTGCAATCATCGTATGGATGATTGGCCTTGCGGCGCCTCTGTCTGTGCAAGCGAGTGATGAGGAGCGGTTTCTTGAATGGTCCGGTTTTACCAGAGTGGTGGGTGGTTATCTGGATGACGACGACCTCAAGTTCGCTGGTTACGAAAATCATCCTTCCTTTGGCCAACAAAGCTTGGTGGCATTGCAACCAACACTGTCGTTTTCACCACAGTGGTCTTTGACTGGGCAATGGCTGGCACACAGCAGTGATCAACGCTCCACTGGGTTGGAATGGCTGTATCTCAGTTACCGACCTGCGTCGGCCTGGCACTTGCGTGCCGGCAAGCTTCGTACCCCATTCTTTCGTTACAGCGATGGTATTGACGTTGGCTTTGCTTATCCATGGATCACCCCGCCAGCGCAGGTGTACAACAATTATCTGTTTGATACTTATCAGGGGGGAGTGTCAGTTATTCACACAGCTGGCCTTCTTTGGCGCTGGCGTTAGAGGGGTATTACGGTCAATTTGATGGTGACGTCTATATTGCCGGCAATCGGCTGGGGGTTGATGTAAGAGTGACTGACCTCACTGGGGTGGTACTCAATCTGTTGAGTCATAACATCAATGTGCGCCTGTCGTACCATTCGGGCTACAACGACACCGACTTGCCGGACTTTGATTTGATTCGAGTGCCGCTAGAGCAGGCGGGTTTCGGTCGCAGTGCTGACAGTTTGGATTCGCACGGCCGTATTCATATTGTGCAAGGTGCGCTGAGCTACGACAGTTTGCATTCTTTCTGGCAGGCGGAATGGGTGCGCACCACAACCGAGTTTGATTTTACTCCCGAGCTGGTGGGGTATTATCTGACCGCTGGTGCGTATGTTGGCGATGTCAGTCTGCATGCGACTTATGCCGCGAGTTCCTACGGCAGTGTATCTGGTGAGACGGAGTTGCAGCCATTCCTGGAAAATCCGGCCGATCCGAGGTTTGCGCTGGCACGCACTTATTACGGCATACTCGATTTTATTCCCGATGGCAGTATGGACAGCTACTCCGTGGGCGCACGCTGGAATGTGCGTTTGGATATGGCGCTGAAGGCTGAAATCAGCTGGTTGCAAGAGACTGCGCCGCAAAGTGGCTTCTTTGCCAATTCAGCATCGCCGCAAAGCAAACAATCGGCCTGGTTGTATCAGCTGGGCTGGGAGTGGGTGTTCTAATGTGCGGCTATCAATGGCTGGCCGCATTGTTGCTTGTGCTGTGTGTGGCTGCGCCAGCGTCGGCAGATCGGGTGCTGGTGGTTGCCAATCTGGATGATCCGATTCAGCTCAGTCGCGAGCAGGTGCGCAATTTATACATGGGTGCCTCGATTGGCTGGCAGTTGACGCCGCTGGCGCTGAAACCCTCGAATCACCTGCGCTCGATGTTTAACGTGCAGGTGATGGGATTGTCGGAGGTCCGTATTCAATCCTATTGGGCGCAAATGCGCTTCACCGGGCGCTCACGTCCACCGCAAGAAGTGGACGATGAAGATGCGTTGCTTGAGCGCTTGTTACAACAGCCTAGGGCGGTGGGCTATTGGCCAGCTGAGCGGCCGTTACCAGGGGCTCTGGTGGTGGTGTACGACGGGAGTTAGTGGTTGGTATCGCACCAGGACTGGCGCTTACCGCCCTCGTATGGACGTGCCAGCTGCTGCTGCAGTACTTGGGTTGCCAAGTCTTGATTGTCGAACAGTACATCTGCGATGAGGCGAAAATACTTGCCGCGTTCGATATTGGTCAGTTGCACCTGATCGGCATCAGACAGTAGGTCAGCGACGTAGTCCCGCGCTTGTCTGGCTTTGATTTTTTCTTCTTCGCACTTGCCGCGTATTTCTGGCGTATCTATGCCACGAATTCTAACGCTGATGCTCTCGCCAACAATGGCTGGCCACTGGGCAATATCCACAGTGATGGTATCGCCATCGTACACGCGCACAACTCGGTCGACGTTGACGGTTTGGGCTTGAGCATTGATGTTGATGAAAATAAAAAGAGAAAAAATTAAACGCAGCATTTAAGTATTGGTGTGCGTTATTCGCTTCGAGGTGGGGGTAATAAATGGTGCCCGGAGGCGGAATCGAACCACCGACACGAGGATTTTCAATCCTCTGCTCTACCAACTGAGCTATCCGGGCAAGAGATGGGTAACAGGCGTTGCCTCATCAAGTGGCGCGTATTAAAACCTGCTAGGCCCAAGCTGTCAACTAAATATGGAGATTATTTTTCTTTATTTTCAGGAACATAGCCTTCAGCCTGATCAAACTCCTCATTGCTGAGGAATTTTCGGCGCTGTTCGGTCAAATATTTGCGTGCTTGTACATCCATCATATTGAGATGTTTTTCATTGATGAGGCGCGTCTGATGATCGGTCCATTCTTGCCACGCTTGCTGAGAAACGTTTGCAAAGATGTCTTCGCCCGCCGGGCCAGGAATGGGTGGTTGCTCGAGTCCTGGCAGTGTTTGCTGATACTTTTTGCAAAAAACGGTTCTGGCCATGTGGGCGTCCTTATATCTGCGTTAATAACTTTTTCACCGGAGCTGCCAAGCCAAGCTCTGCTGGCTTGTTGCTATTGTACCAGTGGCCACTGCCTTGCTGTATCTGCTGACTGGTACCTGGCAGTGTTAGCAACAGCGGCTGAATGTGTAAGTGGTAGTGGCTGAATGTATGGCGGAAGCCATCGAGCCACTGCTGCGACTCGGGCTCGCAGCCAAACTGTTGGCGCAGCAGTATCAGCGCTTCAGCTTCACTGTCTACTTCGGGAAAGCTCCATAGCCCTCCCCAAAGCCCCTGTGTTGGGCGTTGCAGTAGCCAGCGTTCACCCGCTGAGTTCTGAATAATCAGCATGATGGTGTGTTTTTCGGGTTTGGCTTTTTTCGGTTTTGAATGTGGATACTGGGTCGGCTCACCGCTGGCGTACCCTGCGCAATGCGGCTGCAGCGGGCAAATACCACAAGCGGGTTTGCTGCGCGTACATAGGGTCGCGCCCAAGTCCATCATCACTTGAGTGTATTCACGAAAGCTGTGCTCGGGCGTCAGTGACTCGGCCAGTTGCCACAGCTCCTTGTTCACTGAGGTTTGTCCCGGCCAGCCTTCAATGGCGAAAAAGCGTGTTAATACGCGTTTCACATTGCCATCCATAATGGCTGCGCGCATGCCCATGCTGATAGAGGCAATGGCCGCCGCCGTTGAGCGCCCAATGCCCGGCAAATCGGCCAAAGCCTCCAAGTCTTGTGGAAACTCACCTTGATACTGCTCTACCACCTGCTTAGCGCACGCATGCAGGTTACGGCCACGGGCGTAATAGCCTAAGCCAGTCCACAGGTGAAGCACTTCGTCCTGCTCGGCCTGAGCCAAACTGAAGACGTCGGGAAAACGCTGCATAAACCGCTCGTAATACGGGATCACGGTAGTGACTTGGGTCTGTTGCAACATGATTTCGGAGACCCACACACGGTATGGCGTGATCTGTTGTTGCCAGGGTAAGTGCTTTCGGCCGTGCTGCTGGTACCAAGCGAGCACGGTATCGCTGAATGAAAATGACACGGCAAGGCTTTGCTAAGAAACGGGAGGCCGCAGTATACGCCCGCACACAGTGATAAAAAACGCCACAAAGTCTGTGTGGATAGTGGCTTCTGTTAGGCCGAATAGGAGTTTTCCTGACGGTGGCGCTGTCGGGTTTCTTGCATGAACTGGTGCAGCTGCCCCAGCGACAGCGGCCGGCTAAATAAATAGCCTTGGCCTTCATCACAGTGATTGTTGCGCAGGAAGTCCAGTTGCGCTTGGGTTTCTACGCCTTCGGCGACCACGTCCATGCTCAGCTTGTGGGCCATGGCAATGACGGCGGCGGTGATGGCCATATCGTTGCTGTCATCTGGAATGTCCATCACAAAAGAGCGATCGACTTTCAGTACATCTATCGGGAAGCGCTTGATGTAGGCCAAAGAGGAGTAGCCGGTACCAAAGTCATCGATGGCAATGGATACCCCGGTTTTTTTGATCTGTTGCATGGTGGCGATGGCGCCCTCGACGTCATCCATCAATGTGCTTTCGGTAATTTCAAGTTCCAGACACGCCGGAGGAATGGCTGACACACTCAGGACATTGCTGATCTGCTCAACCAGTTTGGGGTCGGTAAACTGCTTGGCAGACAGGTTAACTGCGACTTTGGCCGTTGCTGGCAGTATGCCGTCTCGAATCAGCGAGCTAACCTGGCGGCAGCTTTGCTCCAGCACCCAAGCGCCTATTTCCAAAATTTGACCGGTTTCTTC
The DNA here is from genome assembly GCF_002237535.1 of Bacterioplanes sanyensis. Taxonomy (GTDB): domain Bacteria; phylum Pseudomonadota; class Gammaproteobacteria; order Pseudomonadales; family Oceanobacteraceae; genus Bacterioplanes; species Bacterioplanes sanyensis_A. The sequence goes on along the minus strand of NZ_CP022530.1, from coordinate 383,716 downwards.
GGCCACAGGGATAAAGCGCGATGGGGTGATAATGCCTTTTTCTGGGTGCTCCCAGCGGATCAGTGTCTCGACGCCGGTGACTGAGTAGTCCATCAAGCTGACTTTGGGTTGGAACAGCAGGGTAAATTGCTGGCGTGAGATTGCTTCTTTGATTTCTTTTTCAATCGCCAAATGCTCGAGGATGTTGTGGTTCATGTCCTCAGAGAAGAACTGAAAGTTGTTGCGCCCCATTTCCTTGGCACGATACATCGCTAAATCGGCATTTTTCATCAGCGTATTGGCATCGGTGGAGTCTTCTGGCGTTAAGGTGATGCCGATACTAACGGTGGTGATAATGTCTTGGCCTTTGATTCGAATCGGGCGAGCCAAGGCTTGCAGTATCTTCTCTGCCACCACCAGTACATCGGACGTGTGGTGAATGTCGGTCAGCAGGATGGTGAACTCATCACCGCCGATGCGTGACACGGTGTCGTTTTCGCGCACGGTAGCGGTCAGTCGTGCGGCGACTTCTTTTAATAAAACGTCACCAGCGTCATGGCCTAGGGTGTCGTTGATGCGCTTAAACTGGTCCATGTCGAGAAACATCAACGCCATGGAATTACCAGAGCGTAAAACACTTTTCACCGACTTCTCTAAGCGATTTTTGAACAGGCGGCGATTGGCCAGTCCGGTTAATGGGTCGTAGAAAGCGAGGTTTTCCATCTGGATTTGCGCCGCTTTCAGCTCGGATATATCCGATACCGCGCCAAGAAAGCCGAGCAAATCGCCATTACTGTTGTGCAACGGGCTGGCCAAAAGATGCACCCAAGTGTGGCTGCCGTCCCGGCGAGTTAAGCGCAACTCCTGTGCGATGCTTTCCTGATCGCACATCAAGCGGTTCCAGCGTTTTTGCAGCTGCGGTAAATCTTTGGGATGAATGCGATCAAACCAGCTTTGCAGACTTAAATCATTTTCTGGGACCATGTGAATGTCGTGCCAGCGCTGGTTCACATAGGTGAGCTGCTGGTTCGGATCGATTTGAAAGATCCCCACTGGCGACAGCGCCGTCAGTTTGCGAAAGCGCTCTTCGCTGGTCTTCAACGATTGGTTCTCTGCCTCAATGGTACGTAATAAGCCATTAAATAAGTCCACCAGATCGCCCAGTTCATCGGCGTTTTCTTTTTGAGCGCGGATGGAGTAGTCCTTGTTTTTGACAATGTTCGCCAGCGTGTTGCTGAGCTCGCGCATCGGACGCAGCACCATTTCCTGCAATTTGTTCGCAAGCAAAATCGCCAACACGACGGTAATGGCCAAAATGATGACGGAAAACATGACAAACTGGTTGAAGCGCTCCAACAGCGCGCCGCGACTGCTCTCTATATACAGAGTGCCAATGGGCTGCTGGTCCAGATAAATTGGGAACAGCTGCGAGAAAAACTGATCACGGCTGACTTGCAGAGCCTGCAGGTTCATAGGGCAGTGCAGAGACGGATGGTTTTCGTAGCGTGCCAGCAAGCGTTGTTCGGCGTCAAAAATGCAGCCACGCACCACATTCGGGTCGGCTTTTAACGTGCCCAGATTGTTTTGCAGCACCTGGGTATCGGAGAAGGTGAGTGCGGCGGTCGCGCGATTGGCGATCACCTGGCCGAGCACCGCCAGTTTGTTCTGATTGTCTTGCCGCGTGAGGTAATATTCTAGCGACATAAACGCCAAGTTAGACAACAGCAATGTCAGCCCGGTGGTAATCAGGGAGATTAAAATCAGTTTGCGGCGCAAGGATTGATGTCGTAGCGGCTGCATCAATGGCTCCCTGCAGCAGAAGCTGGCAGTGCCAACTCAAGCAGGTTGGAGTCGAGTTGCAATTGGCAACGGCGAACTTGCTGCATGTTCACGGCAAGCCTGAAGTGCTGTTGTTGTTGAATCAATGCCAAGCTCGCTCCGTTATTCAGTCCACTCAATTCGTCTGTAATGATGGCAATGCCCAAGCAGTTTGGATCATTATTGACTAGCTTGTCGATATGGCGATGAGCAACATAAAGCATGTGGCAACCTGATTGCAGGCCAGGCTGCCACAATCGCAACACTGGAACCTGACTGCCGGAGTCACGTTGCTCTTGCTGCAGTGCCTTTAAACTGCTCTCACTGAACACGCACAGGGTGGTTGGCACCCGGGTATCGCTCGCTGGCCAATGAATAAACTGCGCCATTTTCGACAACAATTGCAGTTTAGTCACATTCTGTCGACTGTCTGCGCCTTGGCTCAACATTAGCAGTCCGCTTGCCAGCAGGGCGGTGGCAGCACGCGTGGTGCTCATGCGCTCAGGCACTCGTTGTTGATTAGATGGGTCTGGTACAGCTTGTACATAATGCTATCCACTTCCCCAAGGTGGGCCAAAGTCTGGGCGTGCGGCGTACGGACTATCGCCACGACACTAATGATAGCAGCTGAGATGCAAGCGACAGGGCAAAAAAAAGCCGGCTTAACGCCGGCATCAAAGAGGAAGAGAAGGAAAGAAAAGGAAAATTAACGTTGCGCTTGCTGAGCAGCGGGTACTTGCTGCTCCATGTCGGCCAATAGTTCGTCCATCGACATCGACTGCAATTGCTCTGACAGCTGGCTGCGGTAGGCCTTGACCATGCTTAGCCCAGCGACGACGGCATCGTATACCTGCCAGTCGCCTTGTTTGGTTTGGTACAGGCGGAAGTCCAAAGGAATGGTCTGGCCACTGCTTTGTACCAGCTGACCTTTCACCAAGGCACGATCACCGCGTTGATTAAAGCGTGCTGGCTCCAACGAGATTTGCTCGCCGCTGAAGGCTTTAAAGGCGCCGCTATAGGTACGAATCTGCAGGTCACGGAACAAATCGATGAATCGCTGCTGCTGCTGAGCACTGGCTCGACGCCAGTTCTTGCCCAGAGCGCCCATCGCTACTCGACGTTGATCGATGGCGGGCACGATGTAGGTCATCACCAGGTGGCGTACCTGCTCATCGGTGCGACTTTCCACCGGCAGCCGTTTTAGTTCTTGGATGACGCCCTGTGTTGCTTGCTCCACCACTTTGTGTGGAGCTTGTGCTGCGGAGGCAACACTGCTCACTAAGGTCAGCGCAGTGACAATTAGGAATGAAGCGGCAGATTGAATGGCAATTCTCATGACAGACGATCCGAGTGATTGAAAGTGGGATCAGTATGGATGGTCGGCGTCTGTCTGGGTAGCCAAGATTATGCAAATAACCTGTTCTTCTGGGGGAACAATTCAGCTTTTGTTAAGGTTATTGTGTCGATAGATATTATTAATTAGGAGAAAGCCGCGAGTTTTGACGGCATCTTCCAGCTCTGATGGCACGGCATGAAACTCGAGGGCAAGGGATTCGTGTTGCGCCCAATCGCACACATGGTGCAGCAGCTGGTGCATTACACCACGGCGTTGAGTGATGGTGCGCACCGCAGCATTGCTGAGAACCACCACCTCGCCCTGTTGTTGAGCGAGCAAGCAGCCGACGATTCTGTCGTTAAAGCGCCCGGCCAGCAGCCAATGGTTGGGCTGCTGTAGCCAGTCGCCCAATGCTGTCGAATCCATCTTTAGGCCAAGTGGCTGGGTGTCCGCATGGATTTTGCCGAGATCGATCCAGTCTTGTGCTGACGGTGTGCGAATGTGCTCCAGGCGAACTGGCATAATTACCCCTGTGTTTTTACTGATGGTCAGTGCCGCTGCTACTTTCTTGGGCGCGTTGCTTTATAATGCCTTTCTTTCTAATTTGCGAGATTTCGGAGCAGTTTCATGGCACGCAGCGCAACGGTTGAGCGCAATACGCTCGAAACCCAGATTCGCGTCAGCATTAATCTGGATGGTACCGGCAAGGCTCAGTTTGATACCGGTGTTCCTTTTCTGGAGCACATGTTGGATCAGATCGCGCGCCATGGACTGATTGATCTGGACATTCATTGCAACGGCGATACCCACATCGATGACCATCATACGGTGGAAGACATCGGCATCACCCTGGGGCAAGCGTTTGCCCAGGCCATTGGCGATAAAAAAGGCATCGTGCGCTACGGCCACTCCTATGTGCCTCTGGATGAAGCTCTGTCACGTGTGGTGATCGACTTTTCTGGCCGTCCCGGCTTGGACATGAAGGTCGACTTTACCCGTGGCAATATCGGCCGCTTTGATACCCAGTTGTTCTGGGAGTTTTTCCAAGGGTTTGTCAATCACGCCAACGTCACTTTGCACATTGATAACCTCAAGGGCTTTAACGCCCATCACCAAGCAGAGACCATCTTCAAGGCCTTTGGCCGGGCACTGCGTATGGCGGTGGAGTTGGATCCGCGCATGGCCGGTGTGATGCCCTCGACCAAAGGCACCTTGTGATGGCCACGATGAGCAAAGTATGCGCCGTGATTGATTACGGCATGGGCAATTTGCACTCTGCGCATGGCGCTCTGCAGCATGTCTCGCCCGAAACGAATGTGGTTGTCACCAGTGACCCAGAGCAAATCCTGGCGGCGGATCATGTGGTGCTGCCTGGTGTCGGCGCCATTCGCGATTGTATCGCGGAGATTCGGGCACACGGCATTGACCAGGTGGTGGACGAAGTGCGTAGCAGCAAACCGCTGTTGGGTATTTGCGTTGGTCTGCAATCAATGCTGCAGCACAGCGCGGAAAATGGCGGCGTAGATGGTATGGGCCTGTTTGCCGGTGAAGTAAAGTTCTTTGGCGAGCAGCCAGAAGCGCAGCAACAGCAGTTGAAGGTGCCGCACATGGGGTGGAACCAGGTGCAGCAGCGTCCACATCCGCTGTGGCAAGGCATCGACGACAATAGCCGCTTCTATTTTGTGCACTCATATTACGTGGTGGCGGCGGATGCCACTCAGGTCGTTGGGCAGTGCCAATACGGCGTTACCTTTGATGCTGCCCTGGCGCAGGACAACGTCTTTGCTGTGCAGTTTCACCCGGAAAAGAGCCATCGCGCTGGCCTGGCGTTGTTGAAAAACTTCCTTGCCTGGGATGGCCAAGGCTGAGGGCTGGGGCGGCGCACAAAGCGACCACTTTGTCGTGGTCAGATCTAATGATTCAACGCGATGCCCGTGCGGTGTGGCGACTAGCAGATGAATAAGGTAGGCAGTTTATGTTGGTGATACCCGCCATCGATTTGAAAGACGGTCAATGCGTGCGCCTGCGTCAAGGGCGAATGGAAGATTCCACTGTGTTCGGTGACCACCCCGTGGATATGGCGCAGCGCTGGGTCGAAGCCGGCTGTCGACGTTTGCACTTGGTAGATTTAAACGGTGCTTTTGCCGGTGAGCCAGTCAATGGTGAGGCGGTGACTGCCATCGCTAAAAAGTATCCGCAACTGCCCATTCAAATTGGCGGTGGCATTCGCTCTTTAGAAACCATCGAGCATTACATTCAGGCGGGTGTTAGCCAGGTGATTATTGGCACCAAGGCGGTAAAAGAGCCTGCTTTTGTGGCCGAGGCCTGCCGCGCCTTTCCGGGAGCCATCATTGTCGGATTGGACGCCAAAGATGGCTTTGTCGCCACCGATGGCTGGGCCGAAGTGTCCGAGGTAAAAGCTGTGGATCTAGCGCGTCAGTTTAAAGATGACGGTGTGATGTCGATTGTCTACACCGACATTGCTCGCGACGGCATGATGCAAGGTGTGAATGTTGAAGCCACAGTGCAACTGGCCGAGGAGGGTGGAATCCCGGTGATTGCTTCTGGCGGTGTGACCAATATTGACGACATTCGCCAGCTGGCGGGTGTTGCGAATCGTGGCGTGATGGGCGCCATCACAGGGCGCGCCATTTACGAAGGCACTCTGGACGTGGCCGAAGCCCAGCAGCTGGCCGATGAGCTGTGCGGAGTAACGGCTTAATGGGGCTGGCAAAACGCATCATACCTTGCCTCGATGTCGATCAAGGGCGGGTGGTGAAAGGCGTCAACTTTGTCGGCATCCGCGACGCAGGTGATCCGGTAGAAATTGCCAAGCGCTACAACGACCAGGGAGCGGACGAAATCACCTTCCTGGACATCACCGCCAGTCACGAAGAGCGCGATACCACTGAACACATGGTCGAGGCTATTGCTGAGCAGGTCTTTATCCCGCTAACGGTGGGTGGTGGTATTCGTGAGGTATCGGACATTCGCCGCATGCTCAATGCCGGTGCGGACAAAGTGTCGATTAACTCCGCTGCGGTGTACAACCCGGAGTTTGTGCGCCAAGCGTCGGACAAGTTTGGCGCGCAGTGCATTGTGGTGGCGATTGATGCCAAGCAGGTTGCGGAGCAGCGCTGGGAAATTTTCACCCACGGCGGTCGCAAAGCCACTGGCATTGATGCGGTGGAATGGGCGATCAAGATGGCTGAATACGGCGCTGGTGAGATTCTGCTGACCAGCATGGATCGTGATGGCGTAAAAACCGGATTTGATCTGGGTGTAACCCGCGCGATCACAGACGCGGTGGATATTCCAGTGATCGCCTCGGGCGGTGTTGGCAATCTCGACCACTTGGTGGACGGTGTTCAGCAAGGTGGTGCGGATGCCGTGCTGGCCGCGAGCATCTTTCACTTCGGTGAATACACCGTCATGCAGGCAAAGCAGCACATGGCGGCAGCAGGCATTGAAATGCGGCTGGACTGACAGGCTGGATAAGCACAAAAAAAGCAGGCAGTGCCTGCTTTTTTTGTGCTCGTTGCGCTAATTGGCGCGCGTATTGGTTAGTACAGCACGCGTGCGCGAATGGTGCCTTCGATTTGCTTGATCTTTTCCAGCGCTAGGTCGCTGACATCCGCCGCCACGTCGATCACCACGTAGCCAACCTCTTCAACCGTTTGCAGATACTGGCCGCTGATGTTGATGTTGTTGTCGGCAAAGACTTGGTTGATGGCGTTCATGACCCCTGGCATGTTCTTGTGGATGTGCAGGATGCGGTGCACGTTCGGGTTGGCTGGCAAGGCAACTTCTGGGAAGTTCACCGAAGACGTGGTGGTACCGTTGTCGCTGTAAGTTGCCAGCTTTTCGCCCACTTCTTTACCGATGTTTTCTTGTGCTTCCAACGTTGAGCCACCGACGTGTGGCGTCAGGATGACGTTGTCGAACTCGCGCAGCGGCGTCACGAATTCCTCGTCATTGGAGCGTGGTTCCACAGGGAATACGTCAATTGCAGCACCCAACAGTTTTTTGCTGCGTACGGCATCGGCCAAAGCGTCAATGTCGACAACGGTACCACGCGAGGCGTTCAGCAGAATGGATCCTTGCTTCATTTGCGCGAATTGCTCGGCGCCCATCATCCACTTGGTGGCCGGTGTCTCGGGAACGTGCAGCGAAACGACGTCAGCCTGATTCAGCAGCTCGTTGAGGCTGGTGACTTGTTTAGCGTTGCCAATGGGCAGCTTGGTGACCACGTCGTAGAAGTAGACCTCCATGCCTAACCCTTCAGCCATTACCGACAGTTGAGTGCCGATGCTGCCATAACCGACAATACCCAGCTTCTTGCCGCGAATTTCGTAGGAGTTGGCGGCAGACTTCTGCCAGCCACCGCGGTGACATTGGGCGTTTTTCTCTGGAATGCCGCGCATCAGCATGATCATTTCTGCCAAGCTCAGCTCGGCCACTGAACGTGTGTTCGAGTAAGGCGCGTTGAACACGGCGATACCGCGCTCGGTGGCAGCTTTAAGGTCGACCTGGTTGGTACCAATACAGAAGCAACCCACAGCGATCAGTTTCTCGGCCGCGTCGAAGATATCGGCGGTGAGCTGGGTGCGCGAGCGAATACCAATAAAGTGGGCATCTTTAATGCGCTCTTTCAGCTCATCTGCAGGCAAGGAGGTTTTCAGATACTCAATGTTGGTGTAACCAGCGGCGCTCAGAGTGTCTAGCGCGGACTGATGCACGCCTTCCAGCAGAAGAAACTTGATCTTGCTTTTATCCAGAGATGTCTGTGCCATGGAGGGTACCTGTGGTCAATAAATGATGACGGAAACCGCGAGCTCGGCGCCTGGCGCCGGGAGTGAAAACCACTCCGAAAAAAGAGGCACGTATGCTAGCATAACTGCGTATATCAACGTGAGTACTGAGGGATTATTCAGTCGGTACGATTCTTCACGTTGGCTTGAATTCTCTTCATACGCGGAATCATCATGACCTCCCTGACTCAAGAAGCCCTGATCGAGCAGTTAGCGGCTATTGTTGGTGCGGATAAAGTACGTACAGACGACGATTCGCTGCAAACCTTTGGTACCGACTGGACCAAAATCTACGACCCTAAACCCAGTGCCATTGTGTTCCCTAAAACCACCGAACAGGTGCGAGACATTGTACTGCTGGCGAATAAGCATGCGTTGGCACTCGTCCCTTCTGGTGGGCGCACGGGCTTGAGTGCAGGAGCGGTGGCCGCCAACGGTGAGATCGTGGTGGCGTTTGACTACATGAATCAGATTTCGGATTTCAACGCCGTCGATCGCACAGTGAAGTGTGGTGCTGGGGTGATTACCGAGCAGTTGCAAACGTTTGCCGAAGAGCAAGAGCTGTTTTATCCGGTCGACTTTGCCTCGTCTGGCTCGAGCCAGTTGGGTGGCAACATCAGCACCAATGCTGGTGGCATTAAGGTGATTCGTTGGGGTATGACACGTGATTGGGTCGCCGGTCTGACGGTGGTCACCGGTACGGGTGAGGTGCTGAACCTCAACAAAGACTTGCTGAAGAACAACACCGGCTACGACCTGCGCCAGTTGTTTATTGGCGGTGAAGGGACATTAGGCTTCATCACAGAGGCCACCATGCGCCTGACGCGTGCGCCTAAAAACCTCAATGTGTTGGTGCTGGGCGTGCCTGAGCTGGACGACATCATGAAGGTGTTGCACCAGTTCCAAGCGGCCATGGACTTAACGGCGTTTGAGTTCTTCTCCGACAAGGCACTGCAGAAAGTGTTAGCGCGCGGCGATGTGCCTGCGCCGTTTGAGTCGAGCACAGATTATTATGCGCTGATTGAATTCGAAGCACTGACGGAAACGGAACTGGATACCGCCATGACGCTGTTTGAGCAGTGTCTGGAAAATGGCTGGGTGGCCGACGGTGTCATCAGTCAAAGTGAAACTCAGGCAGCGAACCTGTGGCGTTTGCGTGAGGACATTTCTGAGACCATTTCCGAGTGGACGCCGTATAAAAACGATATCTCTGTGGTGGTGTCGAAAGTGCCGCCGTTCTTGCGCGACATTGATGACATCGTGACACGCGAATACCCGGACTTTGAAATCATCTGGTTTGGACACATCGGCGATGGCAACCTGCATTTGAACATTCTGAAGCCAGATGAGTTGGCCAAGGAAGAGTTCTTCCAACGTTGCAATAAAGTGTCGCAGTGGGTATTTGAGACGGTTGAAAAGTATCAGGGCTCTGTTTCTGCTGAGCACGGCGTGGGCATGACTAAAAAGCCGTACCTGCAGTACAGTCGCTCAGCGGCAGAGTTGGCGTATATGAAAGCCGTCAAGGCGGTGTTCGATCCCAACAATGTGATGAACCCGGGCAAGTTGATTGACCTGTAATACACAACACAAAAAAGCAGCCAAGGGGCTGCTTTTTTGTGTCCTTGATTTTAATGCTGCTCGTTGACGGCTAGAACAACTGTTCTGGTACTACACCGCCTTTTTCTTGCTGTTGCTCAACCGTCGCCGCGGGCTTGGCAAACTCCGTCGGCACATTTTCGGCGCGGAAGTATTCGAAGATGGCATTGCTCTGCCCGGCCGGCGCCAACAGGCCTGTCTCAGGGTCGATGCGCACGCTCACAATGCCTTCTGGTTGGCGGTACGGAACTTCTTCCACACCCTGCAAAGCGCTTTGCATATAGTCGACCCAGATCGGTAGCGCAGTGTTGCTGCCATATGCCCAGCGCCCCAAGGTTTGTGGTTGGTCGAAGCCCACCCAAACCGTGGTGGCCAGTTTGGGATTGAAACCGGCAAACCAGGCGTCTTTTTGATCGTTGGTGGTGCCGGTTTTGCCGGCCAGGTCGTTGCGGCCCAAAGCCAATGCGCGCTTGCCGGTGCCGCGGCGAATCACATCTTGCATCATGGTCATAATCAGGAAGTGGGTGCGCTCATCAATGACACGAGCAGCACAGGTCGATGGCTCAGTGCTGATGCCCAATGAAGCTTGCATGTCCAGCTCCAGTTGCCGCATTTCTGACGTCGCGCCATCACAGGCTTTTTCAGCAACGTGCTGAAACAGCACATTGCCGTCGTCGTCTTTTAAACGATCGATCACATACGGCGTGATCGCGTAACCACCATTGGCGAACACGGCATAGCCGGTGGCCAGCTCCATCGGCGATACAGCAGAAGCGCCCAAAGACAGAGACAGATCACGGTTCAGCTTGTTCGCTGGAATGCCAAACGGGCTGATAAAATCGATGGCGGTTTGTGGGCCAAGGCGTTTTAGGATGCGAATGGACACTAGGTTCTGCGATTTATACAAGGCTTGCCGCAGGCGCGTGGGACCGTAGAACTTGCCGCTGACATTTTGTGGTCGCCAAGTGTTCTCCAGCCCGGCGTCGTTAAATACAACGGGAGCGTCATTAATAATGGTGGCAGCGGTAAGGCCATTGGCCAGCGCGGCGCTGTAGACAAACGGTTTGAAGGCAGAGCCAGGCTGGCGGTCAGACTGGATGGCACGGTTAAAGCTGTTGCTGGCCGGAGCGAAGCCGCCGACTAGCGCTTGAATACCGCCGTCTTGTGGATCGAGAGACACCAGTGCGCCTTCCACTTCGGGCTGTTGTGCTAGGTGAATACCGTCTTCTTTTTCTTCAAACCAGACCGTCATGCCGGCTGTGAGTACTTCATTGGCGGTCTTCAATGGATTGCCGATCACATCCACGTTGACTTTGCGTCTTGCCCACTTCAGCCCATTCCAACTGACGTAGCGTTCACCTTGGCGGGTGTAGATCCACGCCCCCTTTTCTAACACACGGCTGACGACGGCGGCTTGCAGAATGCCGCTGTCTGGCGTTTCACGAAAGTACTCCTGCCAGGCAGGTAAGGTAGCAGGCCAGTCGATATCGAAGGAGCTGGAGGCCTGACTCAGCCATGGCTCAAGTGCCGGTTGCTCGGGCACAGAATACTGCTGTACCGGCAGTGTGGTGCCGGTTGCGCGCCAACCGTGGTCACGGTCGTACTTCAGTAAGCCACGTTGCAGTGCTTGGTTGGCGGCTAGCTGGCGCTCGCTATCGATGCTGGTATAGATGTGGTAACCAGCGGTATAGGCATCGGCACCGTATTGTTGAACCGCGAACTGGCGTGCCATTTCCGCTACGTAGGGCGCGGTGATTTCGGACTCTGCACCGTGGTAGCGTGCCGTGACGGGCGCGCGTGCCGCTTGTTCAAATTCCTCTTGCTCGATCAGGTTCAAAGCACGCATACGAGCCAATACATAGTTTCTGCGTTTAACGGCACGCTCTGGGTTGTTGATGGGGTTGGCCGCTGAAGGCGCTTGTGGCAGACCGGCAATCATGGCTTTTTGCGCCAAGTTAAGTTCTTGAATCGACTTGCCGTAGTAGACCTGTGCCGCGGCTTCAATGCCGTATGCGCGCTTGCCGAGGTAAATTTTGTTGAGATAGAGCTCGAGAATCTGCTGTTTTGTGAGCGCTCTCTCAATTTTTAACGCCAGCAGGATTTCGGTGAACTTCCGTGAGAAGGTTTTCTCGCTGCTAAGATAGTAGTTCTTGGCGACTTGCATGGTGATGGTACTGCCGCCAGAACGCTTGCGGCCAGTGCTCAGCAGCTCAAAGGCGGCGCGGGCTAAGCCCTTGATGTCGATACCAAAATGTTCAAAGTAGGCATCGTCTTCGGAGGCCAGCAGCGCGTCGATAAATTGCTGAGGTGTGTCTTCATAGCGAATTGGATTGCGTCTTTTGGTACCGAATTCACTGATTAGACGTCCGTCTCGGGTATACACTCGCAGCGGCGTTTGCAGTTCTGTGTCTAACAGATCCTGTGTATCGGGCAAGGTGGGGGCAAAATAGATATAAATTGCCATCATCACCAGGCCGGCGCCTGCTATGGTGGACATTGTAAGCCAAAGAATTAACCGCGCGGCGAAGTGTGTGGAAGCCATATTGAAAGAACGTCTCTTGCCTCAGGAAGCCAGTGTTTATGCGGGCTGGAGCATTATAAGGGTTTTTTGTTCTTTTAATAGGAATGTGCTTATAATGATTTTGACAGATAGGATTAGAGTGAGCTTGTCGCTGCAAGTTCGCGATTTGATGGGGATTTTGCCGTGCTGGCCAGCTTATTTAGTAAAAAAGGCAAAGCGGTCCTGGGTGTCGACATCAGCTCAACCTCGGTGAAGGTGTTGGAGCTGAGTCATAACAATGGGCGCTACCAGGTCGAGGCCTATGCTAGTGAACCACTGCCTCAGAACGCTGTCGTCGAACAAGCGATTAACAACGACGAAGCCGTCGGTGAAGCCATTCGTCGAGCGCTCGGACGCTCACGCAGTTCTGCCAAGCAAGGTGCCATTGCTGTTGCTGGTTCCGCTGTGATTACCAAAACCGTGCAGATGCCCGGTGACCTATCTGATGACGAAATGGACTTTCAAGTCCGTGCCGAAGCTGACCAGTACATTCCTTACCCGTTAGAGGAAGTTGCACTCGACTGGGAGATCCAGGGGGAGACTGAAGGCACGCCTGACAACATGGTTGATGTGCTGTTGGCAGCTTGTCGCTCTGAAACCGTAGAGCGTCGTAAAGATGCCATCGAATACGCCAACATTGAAGCCAAAGTGGTGGATATCGAAGCGTTCTGCACCGAGCGTGCATTCCGCCTCATCGAAGGTCAGTTGGATGGCAGCGAAATTGAAACGGTGGCTGTGATCGACATCGGTGCCACCATGTCAACTCTCAACGTATTGCATCAAGGTAAATCGATTTACACGCGTGAACAGCTGTTTGGCGGTAAGCAACTCACCGAAGACATCATGCGTCGTTACGGCCTGAGTGAAGAAGAAGCGCAGCGCGCGAAGCTCGAGGGTGGCCTGCCCGACGATTATGAATCGGAAGTGCTGCAGCCATTTCGCAATGCCGTGGTACAGCAAGTGAGCCGTTCACTGCAGTTTTTCTACTCCTCCAGCCAGTTTAATGATGTCGACTATATTGTGTTAGCTGGCGGTACGTCATCGTTGCCGGACATGGCTGAATTGGTGCAGGACGAGCTGGGAGTTGCCACCGTTGTCGCCAATCCTTTCGTAAACATGACTCTGTCACAGAAAGTAAGCGCCAATTTGCTTAATAATGACGCGCCAGCATTGATGATCGCATGTGGGCTGGCGATGAGGAGTTTCGACTGATGGCCAACATTAACTTATTGCCTTGGCGTGAAGAGCGACGGCAGCAGAGAAATCAGGAGTACTACAAGGCTCTGTTTCTTGTGGCCTTGTTTGCTGGAGCGTTGGTTTATTTTGTTGATGATTTTTTTAGCAGCAGTATTGCAGCTCAACAGCAGCGCAATGACTTTGTCCGTAGCGAGATGAGAGTCATTGATGCCAAAATTGAAGAAATTAGTAAATTGAGAGAAACGCGCGAGCAGTTAATCGAGCGTATGGAGCTAATACAGGCGCTACAGGGTAATCGCCCGGTTATCGTCCGAATGTTTGATGAAATCGCAAAATCCGTTCCCGATGATTTATATTTCACTTCGATTTCAGTTAAAGGGCGCACTGTTGTCGTAAAAGGAATGGCTCAGTCAAATAACCGAGTCGCAGCGTTAATGAGGAATTTTGATAGTTCAAAGTGGTTTGTTGATCCAGAGTTGATTAGCGTTCGTTCAGTGTCTGAGGGTGTTAATGAATTTGAGGTCAAAATGCAGCGCTTTGATCCAAGTGATGAGGAGGAAGTGTAGTGGCTCGAGAAAATTCTTTCGACCTTAATGCTTGGATTGAAAAACTGCAGTCTATTGATGTTGATGACATCAATAATGCTGATTGGGAAAATATGGGATCCTGGCCGTTGTTGGGTAGGATCTTTTTAGCTGCTTTGATATGTGTTGGGCTGTTGTTTTCCGGCTACTTTTTCTTGATCAGCGATAAGATGGATACTCTTGGGCGTGTTGAGTCTGAAGAGATCCAGCTTAAGAAAGACTTTGAGCTGAAGGCATTTCGTGTTGCTAATCTGGACCAATACAAGGCTCAGCTTGAAGAGATGGAAGATAGTTTTGGATCTTTGCTGAAACAACTGCCTCGTGACACTGAGGTCCCCGGTTTAATTGACGATATTAGTGGCTCTGCACTAGGAGCGGGACTGAAATTGGATGCTATAGACCCCAGTGATATGACAAAGGCAGAATTCTACAATGAGCTTCCGATCGATATAGCTGTGGTAGGAGGGTTCCACGAGATGGGATCTTTTGTCTCTACTGTTGCGTCATTGCCTAGGATTGTAACTCTGCATGATTTCTCAATCGATAAAGGAGATGGTGCAGAATTGGTTATGAACATTAAGGCTAAAACTTATCAGTACAATCCAGAGGAAGGGTGAGCATGAAAAAGTTCATAGTGCTTTGCTGGTTCTTTGTGTTGTCAGGCTGCTCTTCTTCAGCAGATGTCAGTGATTTGCAACAGTTTGTGGATGATACTCTTGCAAAACCTCGCGGGCGTATCGAACCAATACCTGTATTTAAACCGTATGAGTCATTCAATTACAGCTCAGCTGGTGTTCGCTCTCCATTTGAGCTTCCTGTGATTGTTGATGAAACAGTACAAATCGAGAAAGATGCTTCAAATATACGCCCTGATGATAACCGCCCTAAAGAGCATCTTGAGCAGTTTGATTTCAATGAACTTGTTATGGTTGGAACTTTAAAGGGGGGGACCGGTGCGCTTTGGGTTCTTGTCCGCGATGGGGATGGTGGTGTTGTGCGAATCAAAGAAGGCAATTATTTGGGACAAAACCATGGAAGAGTGGTTTCGGTATCAGATTATCGCATTAGCTTAGTAGAAATAGTGCCCAACGGTATGGGGGGCTGGATTGAGCGTCCAAGAACAATGGTTCTTGAGGGCTTGTCGGGAGAATAAAATGAAGACTCACATGCTGGCAAAATTTTCGAATAAATGGGCGCTTACGCTAATAGGGGTTTTGTTTAGTTCGCTAGCCCTTTCTGTTGAGCTGGAGGAACTGAAGTTTACTTCTCTCCCTGGAGATGTTACTGAAATTGAGCTGACGTTTGATGGCACGCCTCCCGAGATTAAAGGGTATTCAATAGAAAAGCCTGCGAGGATTTCTATTGATATGGCTGGAGCTAGTAGCGGGCTTGACTCTAAAAAGTTTGATATCGGATCTGGCAATGCACGTTCTGCTATTGTTCTTGGTGATAAGAATCGAGTGAGAATGGTCATTAATCTGACACGTCTGGTGGACTACAAAACGTCCGTAGAGGGCAATAGCTTGTTTGTGCGAGTAGGTAAAACGGCTCAGCAGACTGTGTTTAGAAATAAATCTACACCTACAACTGTCGCCTCTCAATTATCTGTCTCTGAGTTGAAAGTTGTCGGAGTTGACTTTCGCAGAGGTGAACTGGGAGATGGTCAAGTGCAGATCAAGCTTAGTGATGATCGCGCGTCTGCTGACATTCGCAGAGAAGGCTCTAAAATAATCGCCGATCTTGAGGGTGTGCGCCTTCCTCGAGAGCTCAGTCGCCGCTTAGATGTATTGGATTTTGCAACGCCAGTTAAATACGTAGATGTTCGAGCTGTTGATGGTGGTTCGAGGGTCGTTATTGAACCTAAATCGGACGACTTCGACTTCTTGGCTTATCAAACAGACCGATTGTTATCGATAAATATTTCTGATTTGCCAGAAGAGGTAGCTGAAGAGCGGAAAAAAACTTTCCCTTTTACTGGTGAAAAGCTCTCTTTGAATTTCCAAAACATCGAAGTTCGTGCAGTACTTCAGCTGATCGCTGACTTTACAGGGTTGAATTTGGTCGCCTCTGATACGGTGCAAGGCAGTATCACCTTAAGGCTACAGGACGTTCCATGGGATCAAGCGCTTGACCTAGTACTGAAAACGAAAGGGCTTGGTAAACGTCAAATGGGATCTGTGCTTTTAATTGCCCCGGCAGAGGAGATAGCTGCTCGTGAGAAGGTTGAGCTTGAAGCAGTGCGTCAAGTCGAAGAGCTTGCTCCACTGGTAACAGAGTACATGCAACTGAACTATGCTAAGGCCAAAGACCTAGCTGAGCTGCTTACATCTGAAAGCGGATTGTTGTCGGATAGAGGAACAGCCGTCGTAGATGAGCGCACTAATACCTTGTTGATGAAAGATACTCCATCGAACCTCGCAAAAATTCGAGAGGCTTTTTCCCTGTTAGATGTTCCAGTTCGTCAGGTGTTAATTGAAGCCAGAATTGTTGTGGCTAACACTGATGTTGGTGAGGAAATGGGCGTTAAGTGGGGTGGTGCTGGCTTTAAAGACAATGGCAGCAACTGGACGACCATTGGCGGAAGTCGGCAAACCCTTACCGAGAGTAACCAAATTTTGTTTGATCGTGCCACACAAGCGACTGCAGGCAGTTCAACAATTGACTTGAATGCTGCTGACGTCGTTAACTTTGGCGTCACCAATACGGCTGCTTCCAGTTTAGCTTTGGGCTATCAAACTGCTGACTATTTGCTCGACTTGGAACTTGCTGCAATTGAAACGGATGGTCGCGGTGAAGTGGTGTCGCAGCCCAGAGTCATGACTGCTGATGGTAAGACAGCTATGATAGAGTCGGGAACTGAAATCCCTTACCAAGAGGCGGCCTCAAGTGGCGCAACTAGCGTTGCATTTAAGTCAGCTGTTTTGAAACTTGAGGTGACCCCTCAGATTACTCCAGATGACAGAATTATTATGGATTTGGTTGTTACTAAAGACTCTGTGGGGGAAAACACTGTTGCGGGGCCCGCGATTGATACTAATGCGGTTGAAACCCAAGTTTTAGTGGATAACGGCGAAACTATTGTTTTGGGTGGAATTTTTGAGTCAGAAGAGAGAACGACGATTAATAAAACTCCATTTTTCGGAGATTTACCTCTGATCGGCGCCCTCTTCCGTTACAAACAAGTTGAGGACAAAAAAACCGAACTCCTGGTCTTCATCACCCCAAAACTCGTGAAGGATACGCTCGACGCACGCTAGTATGACGTCACGTTCTATCTTCCTAATCGGGCCAATGGGCGCTGGAAAAAGCACCATTGGCCGTTTGCTGTCTGCTGAGTTGGGGCTCACGTTTTTCGATTCCGATAAAGTCATCGAAGAGCGCTGTGGTGCCAACATTCCCTGGATATTCGACGTCGAAGGCGAAGCTGGCTTTCGCGAGCGTGAGCAGCAGACCATTGATGAGCTAACGCAACGCTCTGGTGTTGTGTTGGCTACCGGCGGTGGCGTCATTATGCGTGAGGAGAATCGCCGCCATCTTAGTGCTCGTGGTACCGTGGTTTATTTGCGTACCACGGTAGCACAGCAGCTGGCGCGCACAGCCAAAGATAAAAACAGACCGCTACTGCAAGCCGACAACCCTGGCCAAATCCTGCAAGATCTTTTTTCTGTTCGAGACCCACTGTATAAAGAGGTGGCAGACCTGATCATCGAGACGGACAAGCGTAATCCGCGCTGGGTGGTACAGGAGCTGAAGAAACGTCTCAAGGTATTGGTATGAACAAGTTGCAGGTAGAGCTGGGAGAGCGTAGCTATCCCATTTACATCGGTCGTCAGCTGATCTCTGACTCCCAGTTTTACACCCCTCATATTCGCGGCTCTCAAGTATTGGTTATCAGCAATGAAACCGTTGCTCCGCTGTATCTTGGTGCTGTACGACACGCCTTATCTGACTACCAACTCAACGAAGTTATCCTGCCTGACGGTGAGCAGTTCAAAACCATGGATGTGCTCAACCATATTTTTGATGGTTTACTGAGTCATCAACACAATCGCTCTACCACCTTGGTGGCTTTAGGCGGTGGTGTGATTGGCGATATGACGGGCTTTGCTGCGGCATGTTATCAGCGTGGTGTGGATTTTATTCAGGTGCCGACCACCTTGTTGTCTCAGGTGGACTCGTCTGTTGGCGGTAAAACCGCAGTGAATCACCCGCTCGGTAAAAACATGATTGGCGCCTTCCACCAGCCGCGTTGTGTGATTGCCGATACCGATACTTTGGAAACCCTGCCAGACAGAGAGTTATCTGCCGGTTTGGCGGAAGTCATCAAGTACGGTTTGATTTGTGATCAAGCTTTTTACCAGTGGCTGGCTGGCAATATGGAGTCGTTACTGGCTCGCAACGCCGATGCGCTGGCCTATGCCATTCAAGTCTCCTGTCAGAACAAGGCGGATGTAGTCGCTGAGGATGAAAAAGAATCCGGTATCCGCGCGATTTTGAATCTGGGCCACACCTTTGGTCATGCCATTGAGGCGCACCAGGGGTACGGTCAATGGCTGCATGGTGAAGCCGTTGCGGCAGGCATGCTGATGGCTGCAGATTTAAGTCAGCGTTTGGGGTGGCTGGCAAGCAGTGATGTTGATGCGTTGCGTTCACTGTTGCAGCAAGCCAGCTTGCCAGTGCTGGGGCCTGCGAACATGGACGACGATGATTACCTGTCGCGCATGCAGGTGGATAAGAAGGTTTTGGATGGGCAGCTTCGTTTGGTGTTGTTGCAATCCATTGGTAAGGCGCTGGTCACCAGCGACGTACCGCGCGAGCAAATCATTCGTACACTGAGCGCCTGTCGCGCTTAGTTCTTGGGAGGAGTGTTGCTATGCAAGATCTGGAGTTTCCTGTCTCGCCTGAAGCGCAACATCCCTCGCCTCAATCGACCCGCTGGGTCACGTTAGCGAGTCAACAGCGCCACCTTGAATTGCTGCTGCACTTGTGTGCTTACAGTGAGTTGTTGGTGCTGGTTGTCGGTGATGCCGGTGCTGGTAAAACGACACTATTGCAGCAGTTTGCACAATCGCGACAAGACTCGGATGAAACCTTGCAGCTGACTGCTGAGCCAGGCCTGGCGCTGGATGGTTTGATATCTCGCATAGCAGCCTTTACCGACCATACCGGTTTGTCGAGCAATCGCAGCGATGCCTTGGATCAACTGCGCGCCCTGTTGCATGAGCGTTACCGCGATGGCGGTGCTTTGGTTGTGGTGATTGATGACGCCGAAAACTTGGCCAGCGACGCACTAAACGACATCAGTTATCTGGCACTTCTGCTGCCTCAGCAATTGTCCATCGTGTTGTCAGGACGCACTGGTTTTGAGCAACACCTACGCAGTGGTCCGACCTCGGCGCCGACACACGTGATTCAGCTCGATCCCTTGTCAGAGGAAGAATCCAGTGCGCTGATGTTGGCGTATGATGCATCGTTGTCGGCCGAGCAGCTGCGTTCAAACTACCAAGCATCCTCAGCATATCCCGCGGATTTGCTGCAACATGTCGGCAGCAGACCTCAATCGCCAGAGAGTCACTCTACTGAAGAAGTCGCAAAATCCTCTGGCCGCTTCCCGCTATGGCACATTGTCGCGGTCGCCTTGATCGGCTGCGTCACAGTCATGGCGTTCTTGTATCAAGGCGACCCCGTCGAGGTACCAAAAAAAACGGCGGAAGAATTTTTACAAGTGCTGGATAGTGTTGCTCCTGCTGAGCCTGCGGTGGCAGTAGCGGACTACAACTATGAGCAAAACGGCGACGTCTTAGTCGAGAAGAAACCTACCGGGGTGGCGCAGGACGTTAACGTAGCTGTTGAGGAGCAAGACGTTGCAACCGCCGACGAGGCGTCGGAGCCTTCAGTTCCAGCTACCACGTTGCTGCCCCAAGTTGGCGAAGGCGCGGATGATCAAACAGAAGCTCTCTCTGCTGCGGAGCCTGATCTGGATAAAACCAACGTTGAAAAACCCGAGCAGGCACCACCAGTTAGTGCTCCTGTAACAGCTGAAGTGGCAAAAAATCAGCTGTC
Organism: Bacterioplanes sanyensis; assembly: GCF_002237535.1. Classification (GTDB taxonomy): domain Bacteria; phylum Pseudomonadota; class Gammaproteobacteria; order Pseudomonadales; family Oceanobacteraceae; genus Bacterioplanes; species Bacterioplanes sanyensis_A. Next base: position 363,772 of record NZ_CP022530.1, on the reverse strand, counting down.
TAGGGTGCCTGCCTCTCCATTGTTGACCGAGAGTGGCTACGTGATCCAGGTGTTGGGCGTGAAGAATCGAGCGGCGGCGGAACGTTTTGTCGCCGAGTGGCAGGGCAAGCTGTCGCAGCGCCTTTATCTGTATCAAACTACCTACCAAAATGCCCCTTGGTTTGTGGTGGTGGTAGGTATTTTTACTAGTGAGTCGTCGGCCCGTTCGGCTGCAAGCTCTATCCCTCAAGGCCTCTCATCTGGCTCGCCTTGGGTCCGAAATTTGGACCAGGTTCGGCCTTCCATTAAGTAGAAATAGCAAAAAAACGCTGGCTACTGCCTTATCTTCGTAAGTATTCTATTTGTTGCAGCCAGTAGTGCTGTGTAGAATGGTCGTCCTTTTTGTTTTGTGATTGTTCAAAAAGTGACCAGGGCGGTTTTGCTTAAGCCCCTGATAAATAATCGTTTTTACTGATGAGAGCTGTTCTATGAGGACTGGTCTGTACACTCCCGGCGAATTCAAGGACAACTGTGGCTTTGGACTACTGGCGCACTTGCAAGGTCAACCAAGTCACACGTTATTAAAGTCAGCCATTGAGTCTCTGACCTGTATGACCCACCGTGGCGGCATTGCTGCTGACGGCAAAACCGGTGATGGTTGTGGTCTATTGATTCAGAAACCGGACTCTTTTCTACGCGCCATTAGCGCAGAAGCGGGTATTACGCTGCCTGCTCAGTACGCTGTTGGCATGCTGTTTATGGATCTCGATGATGATCGGTTTCAGCAGCAAAAAGCAGCCGTAGAGCAAGCGCTGGAAGGGCAGCAGTTAAACGTATTGGGCTGGCGCAGCGTGCCCACCAATAATGATTATCTGGGCCCAATGGCGATCGACTGCCTGCCACGCTTTGAGCAAGTGTTTGTTGCACCCGCTGAAGCACTGGAGGCCGAACAGTTTGCAGTTAAGCTGTTTTACGCCCGACGCTACGCTGAAAAAGCGCTGGCTGACCACCCCGACTTTTACATTGCCAGCCTTTCCGATTCGGTGCTGTCCTACAAAGGCCTGATGATGCCGGTGGATCTGCCCAACTTCTATCCGGACTTGGGCGATGAACGGCTAGAAACGGCTATCTGCGTGTTCCACCAGCGTTTCTCTACGAACACCATGCCACGCTGGCCGCTGGCGCAGCCTTTCCGTATGCTGGCCCACAATGGTGAGATCAATACCATTCAGGGCAACCGCAACTGGGCCAACGCTCGTGCGCGCCAGTTCCAGAGCCCATTATTGCCGGACTTGTCAGATTTAGCACCAATCGTAAATACCACCGGCTCTGACTCCTCTTCCATGGATAACATGCTGGAAGTGCTGTCTGTGGGTGGAATGAACATGTTCCGCGCTATTCGCATGATGATTCCGCCGGCTTGGCAAAATGTGGAGACCATGGACTCCAATCTGCGGGCGTTCTACGAATACAACTCCATGCATATGGAGCCATGGGACGGCCCGGCTGGTTTGGTGATCACCGATGGTCGCTACGCCGTTTGTGGCCTAGACCGCAACGGCTTGCGCCCATCACGCTGGGTGATTACCAAAGACGACATTATTACCGTGGCGTCGGAGGTGGGTGTGCACGCCTATCGTCCGGAAGACGTTGTCGCTAAAGGTCGTGTTGGCCCGGGTCAGATCCTGGCGATCGACACCCAAGAAGGTAAGCTGCTGCATACCGAAGACATCGATAATGCACTCAAATCAGAACATCCTTACAAGATATGGATGAAGGAAAATGCCACGCGCATTGAGAGTAGCCTGTACCTGCGCCACGCTGGCCTTGAGGACATGGAAGGCGACGAGCTCAACAGCCACCAGAAACTGCATTTGGTGACCAATGAAGAGCGCGTGCAGGTGCTGCGCCCGATGGCAGAAAGTGCGCAAGAAGCGACCGGCTCCATGGGTGACGATGCCCCGATGGCAGTGTTGTCTCAGCGTGTGCGCCATGTCGCCGATTACTTCCGCCAGCAGTTCGCTCAGGTCACCAATCCGCCGATTGATCCATTACGTGAATCCATTGTGATGTCGCTGGAGACCTGTGTTGGGGCCGAGAAAAACGTCTTCGACGAATCGCCGCAACACGCCAATCGCATCATTCTGACATCACCGGTGTTATCGCCGCTGAAGTTTGTAGGATTGAAGAAGGCGGAGGCGGAAAAAGAAGGCTTCCGCAACATCACCCTGTCGTTGGGCTTTAACCCGGAACTTCCACTGCGCGATGCCATCATTGAGTTGGCGGATCGTGCTGAGCAGGCGGTGCGCGAAGGGCATGTCATTCTGATTCTCAGCGATTACGAAGTGACCGCCGAGCAGCTGATTATTCCAGCGGCCATGGCAACTGGGGCGGTGCATCATCGACTGGCCGAAAAAGGTCTGCGCACCAGCAGCAACCTGATTATTGAAACCGGATCGGCGCGCGATCCACATCACTTCGCTGTGCTATTGGGCTTTGGTGCCACGGCCGTATACCCATGGTTGGCTTACGACATTCTCACCGATTTGCACAGCAACGGAGAGTTGTTGGGCGATCCGCTGAAGTCGCACCAGAACTTCCGCAAAGCGATTCGCAAGGGTTTGATGAAGGTGATGTCGAAAATGGGCATTTCGACCATCGCCTCTTATCGTGGTGCGCAATTGTTTGAAGCCGTTGGCTTGAGTGATGACGTTGTGGATATCTGTTTCCGCGGTGTCACCAGTCGCATTCAAGGCGCAGGCTTTGAGGACTTCGAGCAAGATCTGCAACTGATTCATAAGCATGCCTGGAAAGTACGCAAGCCTCTGGATCAAGGCGGTCTGCTGAAATACGTGCATGGCGGTGAATATCATGCCTACAACCCGGATGTGATCAAAAACATTCAAGAAGCGGTGCAAACCAACAACCAAGCAGCGTACGACCGCTTTGCTCAGCTGGTGAACGAGCGCCCTGTGGCGACTTTGCGTGACATGCTGCTGCTGCGCAAAGATGTCGAAGCCATTGCCCTCGACGAGGTTGAGCCGGCTGAATCTATTTTCTCGCGTTTTGACACCGCGGCTATGTCGTTGGGCGCACTGTCGCCTGAGGCGCACGAAGCGCTGGCCGAGGCCATGAATGAGCTGGGTGGCCGCTCGAACTCCGGTGAAGGTGGAGAAGACCCTGCCCGTTACGGCACAGTGAAAAACTCCAAGATCAAGCAGATTGCTTCCGGTCGTTTTGGTGTAACACCGCACTATTTATCCAGTGCTGAGGTGCTGCAGATTAAAGTCGCGCAAGGTGCGAAACCGGGCGAAGGCGGGCAGCTGCCAGGCGGCAAAGTCAACGACTTGATCGCCACACTGCGTTATTCCGTACCGGGTGTGACGCTGATTTCGCCGCCCCCGCATCACGACATCTACTCCATCGAAGATTTGGCGCAGCTGATCTATGACCTCAAGCAGATCAATCCACAAGCGCTGGTGTCGGTGAAGCTGGTATCTGAGCCAGGTGTCGGCACCATCGCTGCCGGTGTGGCTAAGGCCTACGCCGACTTGATTACTATCTCTGGTTATGACGGCGGCACCGCTGCATCTCCTCTGACCTCGATCAAGTATGCGGGCTCGCCGTGGGAGTTGGGGCTTTCCGAAGCACATCAGGCGCTGCGTGCCAACGACCTGCGTGGCAATGTCCGTGTGCAAACCGACGGCGGTTTAAAAACCGGTCTGGACGTTATCAAAGCGGCGATTCTGGGCGCCGAAAGCTTTGGCTTTGGCACTATGCCAATGGTGGCCGTCGGCTGTAAGTACTTGCGTATCTGCCACCTAAATAATTGCGCCACCGGTGTTGCCACGCAAAACGATGGTTTGCGTGATAAGCACTACATTGGCACCTCAGATATGGTGAAAAACTATTTCCGCTTTGTGGCTGAAGAAGTGCGTGGTTGGATGGCCAGCTTGGGCGTGCGCTCTTTGGAAGAACTGGTGGGGCGTACCGACTTGCTGGAGATGCTGGAAGGCAATACCGATAAGCAACGTCATTTGGATCTGACGCCGGTCATCCACAACGACCAAATTCCGGCAGACAAACCGCACACGGTGCAGGTTGAACGCAACCGTCCTTATGATGAAGGACTGTTGGCCGAGCGCATGGCGCAAGATGCGCTGGCTGCCATCGAGAACAAAACTGGCGGTGACTTCAGTTACACCATCACCAATTGCGATCGCTCCATTGGTGCGCGCTTATCGGGCGAGATAGCGAAACGTCATGGCAACCAAGGCATGGCACAGCAGCCGATTCGCATTCACTTAACCGGTGTGGCGGGACAATCGTTCGGCGTTTGGAACGCCGGTGGTTTGGAAATGATCCTCGATGGCGACGCCAACGACTACGTCGGCAAAGGCATGACAGGTGGCAAGCTGGTGATCCGTCCGCCTAAAGGCTCGGAGTTCCGCAGTGAGCAGGCCGCGATTGTTGGTAACACCTGTTTGTATGGTGCGACTGGTGGCAAATTGTTGGCGGCGGGCCGTGCTGGTGAGCGCTTTGGTGTGCGCAACTCAGGTGCGCATGCGGTGGTTGAGGGTGCCGGCGATCACTGCTGTGAATACATGACTGGCGGCATGATCTGTGTGCTGGGTGAAACTGGGTACAACTTCGGTGCCGGTATGACCGGTGGTTTCGCTTACGTGCTCGATCGCGACAATAGCTTTGTGGATAAATACAACCACGAGTTGGTGGAGATCACGCGCATCGTGAACGAAGAGACGGAAGGTCATCGAAATCACTTGCGCAGTGTTATCCGTGAATATTGCCAGCAAACCGGCAGTGCCTGGGGCCAAGAAGTGCTGGATGATTTTGATGATTTCATCCGCAAGTTCTGGCTGGTGAAGCCAAAGGCCGCTGATTTACAGCAACTGTTGAACGTGACCCGTGCTCGTCCCGAGTAATGGTCAGTGTGGTTGAGAGAGAGATTTGATAATGAACAAGAGTTCCAACCAACGATTGAACAACCATTTTCAGTTTGTTGATGTCGGTCGCCGTGATCCGAATAAGAAGTCCGTTAGTACGCGTAAAAAGCAGTTCGTGGAGATCTATCAGCCGTATCAACCGCAGCAAGTGGCTGAGCAATCGCACCGCTGCCTGGACTGCGGCAACCCTTATTGCGAGTGGAAATGTCCGGTACACAACTACATCCCCAACTGGCTCAAACTGGCCAGTGAAGGCAATATTTTGGAAGCGGTGGAGCTGAGTCATCGCACCAATACTTTGCCGGAGGTCTGCGGCCGGGTATGCCCACAAGATCGTTTGTGTGAAGGGGCATGTACGCTCAATGACGGCTTTGGCGCTGTCACCATCGGCAACGTTGAGAAATACATTACCGACACTGCGTTTGCCATGGGCTGGCGTCCGGACATGAGCAACGTTGTCCCCACCGACAAAAAAGTGGCCATTATCGGTGCTGGTCCGGCTGGCCTTGGCTGTGCGGATATCCTGGTGCGCAACGGTGTAAAGCCGGTGGTGTTTGATAAGTACCCAGAAATTGGCGGTCTGCTGACCTTCGGTATTCCAGAGTTCAAGCTGGAAAAGAGCGTGATGAGCAATCGTCGCGAAGTGTTTGAAGAAATGGGCGTCGAGTTCCGCTTGGCCACTGAAGTGGGCAAAGATGTCGAGTTTCAAGAGATCATCGACGAGTTTGATGCCGTGTTCCTCGGCATGGGTACCTACACTTACATGAAAGGCGGGTTCCCCGGCGAAGACCTGCCCGGTGTTTATGACGCACTGGATTTCCTGGTCGCCAACGTCAATCGCAACCTCGGCTTTGAGCAGAGCGCGACCGACTTTATTGGTATGAAGGGTAAGAAAGTAGTGGTCTTGGGTGGTGGTGATACCGCCATGGATTGTAACCGTACCTCCATTCGCCAACAGGCGGCCAGCGTCACTTGTGCCTATCGTCGTGATGAAGAAAACATGCCGGGTTCCAAGCGCGAAGTGCAGAATGCGCGCGAAGAAGGCGTGAAGTTTCTATTTAATCGCCAGCCTATGGCGATAATTGGTGATGAGAAAGTTGAAGGTGTGAAAGTCGTCACGACAGAGTTGGGCGAACCCGACGACAATGGTCGCCGTCGGCCTCAAATCGTAGAAGGCTCGGAAGAAATACTTCCAGCCGACGCGGTGTTGGTGGCGTTTGGTTTCCGCCCCAGTCCGGCGCCCTGGTTTCAGCAGTTTGGCATTGAGCTCAACAGCTGGGACGGCGTGATAGCGCCGGAAGAGCAGGCTTTCAAATTCCAGACCACCAATCCCAAGGTGTTTGCCGGCGGTGATATGGTGCGTGGGTCCGACTTGGTTGTGACCGCTATCTGGGAGGGCCGACAAGCGGCAGAGGGAATACTCGATTACTTGGATATTTAATGTAATCTCTCAGTAAATACCGCTAACTTCCCGACAGAAGGTACAAAGCGCGACTCCGGATGGCACGGGGCCGCGCTTTTGTTTTATGGCTGATTCCCTGATCCGGTGTTATTCTTTCGAGCAAAGCGATACATCCCGTTGGGACGAGACAAGATGGAGCGTAAGCGCATGTACAAGCCCATGACTCTGCTGGCACTGCTATTAGCTGGCTTTTTAACTGCCTGTGGCGGCAGCGATGGTGGTTCCGTGGTGACCGGTGGAGATGGGACCAGCGGCGGGACCGATGGCGGCACTGGTGAAGTAACAACTGGCACGGAAATCGCTAATCCGCGCCTCGGAACTGGCGTAGGTTCAAGCTTTAGTGAAGGGACATTAGAAGCTACTGTCACCAATTTAAGTGCTGGTGGAACTACACAGATTAAAGCGAACATCGTTGATTCAGATAGCGGTAATCGGAAAATTGTCTCAAATCCTTATGCGGTTGTTTTTAGTTCTCGCTGCTCCGGTGCAGAGCCGGCACAGGCTGTTTTTAGCAAGGACGAAACTACCACGTCTAGCGGTGAAGTTGTTGTGACTTATGAGGCTAGGGGTTGTCGTGATCAAGACATAGTGACATTCCGTTTGTATGAAACCAGTGAAGAGGGTGGCGGTCGTACAGGAGATGTGCTTCATACTGCTACTCTGGTGTTGAATGTTGAGCCGCCGGAGACTGGCGCTATCGAGTTTGCAACAGCTGAGCCAAGCTCAATCTCAGTCTCGGGTATTGCCAACACGTCATTGCCTAAACTCTCGCGGATAACATTCCGCGTTCTGGATAACAATGCTAATCCGATTTCAGGTAAGCAGGTTGATTTTGAGCTAACCAATGCAGCTGGTGGGATCACTCTTTCCTTGAACAGTGCCATTACCAACGAAGCTGGCGAAGCCTTTACCATATTGCGCAGTGGCACTTCACACGCCATTACTTCAGTAAAAGCAACCACCACTACGAATGATGGCACTGTAATTAGCACTGAGTCTGCACCTATTTCTGTTACAACGGGTCTACCGCGTCAAGATAAGTTTTCTATCAGTGCAGAGGTATTTAATCCTGGCTCGTACAATAGAGATAATATTGCTGTTGGTATTACTGCTGCGGCAGCCGATGCTTTAGGTAACCCGGTTCCCGATGGCACGCAATTCAACTTCACCACTGAAAATGGTCGTATTGGTGACGACGCTTCCAAGTCTGGTAGTTGTACGGTCAGTAATGGGGCGGGTTCATGTTCGGTTACCTGGCGCAGTAACGGTGTTAGACCCTTTTTTGAGGGACTCCACCCTAATGGTTTGCAAACGGTGAATGAACGTATCGGCATGACAACAATTGTTGCATACACGCTGGGCGAAAGCGGTTTCACCGACCAGAATGCCAACTACCTATTTGATCTAAATGAGCCTTTCGTATCATGGCCCGAGGTGTTTGTCGATGATGACTTTGATGGTGCGATTGATACAGGTACGAACGGGCTGCCTGTGGAAGATTTTATCGATATTGGTAATGTGGGTACTTATGACGAGGCTCCAACTGTTTATCAGGGTGTTCAGTGTTCCCAAGCTGCGCGTAATCAGGGGCACTGCCCTCCAGGGTTGGTGCATGTGCGAGATAGTTTGCGCATAGTCCAATCACTTGCTGACAGCATAGACATTAGGTTCTTCTTTCAGCGCAATAGCGTCTGGACTGAGGTGTCTTCATCCGCTGTAGATCTAGAAGCGGAGTTAGTTAATGGTCGTGGTGAGTTTTACGCTGTCTTGCAGGATGGGAACGGTAACATTCCAGAAAACGGCACCAGTTTGTCTGTCAGTGGCGAGAGCTACGATGTTTTTGGTGCATCGGGTGACGTTCCAAACAGTATTGGCACTTTAGATATTGCAGGCCTCCCAGCATATGGTGCTGCATACTATATTACATACTCCCCAGAGCCAGATGCAGAAGGACAGAGAAAAATTGAGTTCACCGCCACCTCTGGCTCTGGCGGTCTTACATCAAAAGAACGTTTAGATGGTGTAGTTCCGTAGAAGTAAGATTGTTGATAGCATTTAAATAGCTATACAAACCCGGCTTCGGTCGGGTTTTTTGTGCCTGATTTTTACTGGGCTTTTGTTATAGTGACAGCCATTTTGAACGACAAGCAGGATCAACATGGCCGAGCTAAAGAATGACCGCTTTCTGCGTGCGCTGTTAAAGCAGCCGGTAGACAGAACCCCCGTTTGGATGATGCGCCAGGCGGGGCGTTACCTTCCTGAATACAAAGCGACGCGCGCCCAAGCCGGCGATTTCATGTCGCTGTGTAAGAATCCTGAGCTGGCTTGTGAAGTCACCATACAGCCGTTGGAACGCTTTCCGCTTGATGCTGCGATCCTGTTTTCCGATATCCTGACCATCCCTGATGCCATGGGGCTCGGCCTGTATTTTGAAACCGGCGAGGGGCCGCGTTTTCGCAAAATCGTGCGTACCGAAGCGGATGTCGATGCTTTGCCGGTTGTTAATACCGCGGCCGATTTGAGCTACGTCACCGATGCTGTGAGCACCATTCGCCGGGAGTTGAATGGACGTGTGCCGTTGATCGGTTTCTCTGGCAGCCCTTGGACACTGGCGACCTACATGGTGGAAGGCGGTTCATCCAAAGACTTCCGCCACGTTAAGGCGATGATGTACAGCCAACCGCAAGTGATGCATCAGCTGTTAGATAAGCTGGCGCGCTCGGTGATTGATTACCTCAACGCGCAGATTGAAGCCGGTGCGCAAGCCGTACAAATATTCGACACTTGGGGCGGCAGCCTGTCTGATGTGTGTTATCAGGAGTTTTCACTCAAGTACATGCAGCAGATTGTGGCCGGCCTTAAGCGTGAGCACGAGGGCCAAACCATTCCTGTGATTTTGTTCACCAAGGGTGGCGGTCAGTGGCTGGAAAGCATGGCGGCAACCGGCTGTGATGCATTGGGCCTGGATTGGACCACGGACATCGGCAGCGCTCGCCAGCGTGTCGGTAATCAGGTAGCACTGCAAGGCAATATGGACCCGTCGGTTTTGTACGCCTCGCCAGATGCCATTCGCGCGGAAGTGGCCCGTATACTTAAGAGTTATGGCCAAGGCTCTGGCCATGTCTTTAACTTAGGCCATGGCATTCACCAGTTTGTCGACCCTGAACACGCCAAAGTGTTTATCGAAGCGATTGTTGAGCTGAGCCCGGCTTATCACGCTTAGCCATTAGCCACGGCGCCCTTGGGCGCTGTGGTCTCGCCAATCTGGCACTCTTTTACAGCGTAATGCTTGTCGAACGGTAAAGCGACGCTATCATTCTATGTATTATGATTATCAGTTATAAACAGGGCCCTTCTGCGCCCATAATTTTACTGTTTGCGGGTGCTCTGTCATGAATCTTCTGTGGATCCCACTACTGCCCTTGCTGGGCACTCTGGTGCCACTTGTTACCACTCGTCTGAGTCGCAGCCAATCGGCGGCGCTCACTGCGGTATTGCCAGCGGTGGCGCTGGCGTTGGTGCTGCAAGCCATTCCCGATGTGTTTGCGGGCAAGTCTTTGGTCGTTGCTTTCAATTGGGTGCCACAGCTAGGGCTGAGTCTGTCGTTTCATATGGATGGGCTGGGGCTACTGTTTAGCTTGCTCATTTTGGGCATTGGCTTGCTGGTGATTTTGTATGCACGCTATTACTTGTCGGCGCAGGATCACATGGGGCGGTTCTACGCGTATTTGATCCTATTTATGACGGCGATGCTGGGCATCGTATTGTCGAATAACTTGCTGCAGCTGTGGTTTTTTTGGGAGCTCACCAGTATCAGCTCCTTTTTGCTGATCAGCTTCTGGAGCAATAAAACCGAAGCCCGTAAAGGCGCGCGCATGGCGCTCACCATCACAGGTGCTGGCGGTTTGGCATTACTGGCTGGTCTGATTCTATTGGGTGAGGTGGCCGGTACCTACACCTTGTCAGAAGTGCTGCAACGCGGTGATTTGATTCGCGCCAGTGAGCTGTATCCGGCGATTATGATCTTGGTATTGTTGGGTGCCTTCACCAAATCGGCGCAGTTCCCGTTTCATTTCTGGTTACCTCATGCCATGGCGGCGCCAACGCCGGTCAGCGCTTACCTTCACTCCGCCACCATGGTAAAGGCGGGCGTTTTCTTGATGGCGCGCTTTTACCCGGTGCTGGCACAGTCGGATTTGTGGTTTATCACCGTCTCGCTGGTGGGGCTGTCGACCTTGTTAGTCGGGGCTTACACGGCTTTGTTTAAGCACGATCTGAAAGGTCTGCTGGCCTATTCGACCATCAGTCATTTGGGCTTGATCACCTTGTTGTTCGGTCTGAACACCCAGCTGGCGGCCATTGCTGCAGTCTTTCACATTATTAATCATGCGGTCTTTAAAGCCTCGTTATTCATGGCTGCTGGCATTATTGATCACGAGTCCGGCTCACGTGATATGCGACAGCTCAATGGCTTGTGGAAGTATATGCCGCACACAGCGACCCTGGCGATGGTGGCAGCCGCATCGATGGCGGGCGTGCCGCTGTTGAATGGCTTTTTGTCGAAAGAAATGCTGTTCGCCGAAACCTTACATCAGTCGACGTTTGGCTCCTTGTCGTGGGTGATTCCTATCATGGCGACTATTGCTGGGGCGCTGGCCGTTGCCTATTCGGTACGGTTTATCCATGACGTGTTCTTTAATGGTGAGCCGATTAACTTGCCCAAAACACCGCATGAACCACCGCGCTATATGAAAGTGCCGGTGGAGGTACTGGTGGTGCTCTGTTTGCTGGTCGGCATTGTGCCGGAGTGGAGTGTTGGCGAATTACTGCGTGCGGCCGCCGGTGCCGTGGTGGGTCAAGCCTTGCCGGACTACAGCTTATCGGTGTGGCACGGGTTTAACTTGCCACTGCTGATGAGTGGATTGGCGGTCGCCGGTGGTGCTTGGCTGTACTACAACCGCGGACATCTGTTCTCTTTTCAGGATCAGTTTATTGAGCGCGACGCCAAGCTGGAATTTGAACGCATCGTGCAACGCATTGTGGCGGCGGCTACGCGTTTTACCGAGTGGTTCGATAACGGCTCCTTGCAGCGTTACGCCTTTGCGCTGGTGGTTACCGCGTTAGTGTTTGCTGGCTGGCCGATGTTGCAGTTAGAAGAAGCGCTGGGCAGCCGGCCGGAGCAACCATTAAATTGGGCGGTCATTGCGGCGGCACTGATTCTTATTATTGGCACCATTACGACCGTGGTGTTCAGTCATCGTCGTCTGCTGGCGTTGGTGTTGATTTCCATTGTTGGTTTGATTGTTTCCATCACTTTTGCATATTTCTCCGCGCCGGACTTGGCGTTAACGCAATTGTCGGTGGAGGTGGTGACCATCATCTTGTTCTTATTGGCGCTATATTTTTTGCCGCAACACGCCAGTTTGCGTGACTCACCGCCGCAACGCATCGTGCGCGATTTAACCGTCGCTTCATTGGTCGGCGCCGTGGTGGGTACCTTGTGCTACGCCATTATTACCCGTCCATTCGACAGTATTTCGAGCTATTTCTTAGAAAACAGTAAAACGCTGGGTGGCGGCACCAATGTGGTGAATGTGATTCTGGTGGACTTCCGTGGTTACGATACCTTGGGTGAAATCGTGGTGCTGGGGATCGCGGCGCTCGGTATCTTTAAGTTGCTGGCGGGCATGCGTTTGTTCGTTCCGTCGAGCGATTATCGTGGCCGCCCATGGTCTGCAGACAAACACCCGATGATGCTGGGAATGGTGTCTCAGTCGTTGCTGCCACTGGCGTTATTGGTGTCTGCGTATATTTTCTTGCGCGGCCACAACTTGCCAGGCGGTGGCTTTATCGCTGGTTTGATTACGGCAATCGCGTTAATTCAACAATACGTTGCACATGGCGTTGATTGGATGAAAGACCGTGGCGCCTCCAGCTATCACGGCGTCATAGCTGCTGGTTTATTGATTGCCGTCGCCACTGGGCTGGGGAGCTGGTTATTCGGTCGTCCATTTATGACCACTTGGTTTGATTATTTCGATTGGCCGGTGGTCGGTAAGTTTGAACTGGCCAGTGCACTGCTATTTGATCTGGGCGTGTATTTAACTGTGATTGGAGCAACGCTGTTGATCCTGGCTAACTTGGGCAAGCTGACCACTAGTGAGCGACCCAAACCCGGAGTATCGAACTGATGGAAACTGTATTCGCGATTTGTGTCGGCGTGTTGACGACCGGCGGTGTGTATCTTGTTATGCGCAGTCATACCTTTTCGGTGGTACTGGGGTTAACGCTGTTATCTTATGCCGTGAACTTATTTTTGTTCGCTACGGGCCGTCTTTCTGTCAATCAGGCGGCGATATTGGGGCAAAGCAGCAACCCGGCTGACCCGCTGCCACAAGCGTTGGTATTAACGGCCATTGTGATTGGTTTTGCCATGACTGCATTTGCCATCATTTTGGCGTTGCGTGCACGTGCTGATTTGGGCAACGACCAAGTCGATGGCAAAGTGCGTGACGATGTGCTGAATAAGCGTAAAAAGGCTCAGGGAGAATAATTCGTGTCACTGGCTGAGCATTTAGTTTTTTTCCCAGTATTGGTGCCCATGTTAGTGGGTATTATTTTGCTGTTACCGCCGTTTCATCAGAATCTGGAGCGTCAACGGCCGTTGGTGATGGCTGCCAACTTGGGCCTATTGGTAGTAGCAGTGTTGCTGCTGGGGCAAGCCGTCAACGACGGGCCTTCACTCTATCGCCTAGGCGACTGGCACCCGCCCTTTGGTATTTTATTGGTGGCCGACCAGCTGGCCAGTTTAATGCTGATATTGACGGCAATTCTGGCGATGACCACTCACTGGTATGCCTGCGCGGGTGACGATGGTCGTGGACCGTTTTTTCAACCTCTGTTCATGTTTCAGTTGATGGGCATTAACGGTGCTTTTTTAACCGCAGATGCTTTCAACCTGTTTGTGTTCTTTGAAATTCTGTTGATAGCTTCGTATGCGCTACTCATTCATGGTGGCGGTAAGCATCGGACTCAGGCGGCGGTCCATTATGTGCTGCTGAATTTGATCGGCTCGGCGTTTTTCCTGATCGGTTTGGGTATTTTGTACGCCAGTTTCGGCAGCTTGAACCTGCCGGACATGGCGCAAAAAGCCAGCCAATTGAGTGATGACAACATCATTCTGGCCAAGTCCGGTGGCTTATTGCTGCTACTGGTGTTTGGTTTGAAGTCGGCCATGTTGCCGCTGCATTTCTGGTTGGTGCGAACCTATTCGATGACGTCGGCACCGGTAGCCGCTTTGTTTGCCATTATGACCAAGGTCGGTATCTACAGTATTTGGCGCGTTCATACGGCGGTGTTTGGTGATCATGCGGGTGAGTTGAGCGGTTTGGCCAGTGACTGGTTGTGGGTGCTGGGCCTGTTGACCATTGCAGTGGGAGCCGTGGCAGCCTTGGCCAGCCAAACATTAAGAGTATTAACCGCCAACCTAGTGGTGGTGTCGGCAGGCACGCTGTTAATCAGCATTGCTGTGGGAACTGAAGAAGCGACCGCGGCGGCCATTTATTATTTGCTTCACAGTACTTTGATGTCGGCAGCGCTATTTTTGCTGGCGGGGCTTATTCAAGAGCAGCGTGGGCAGGCGCAAGATCGCTTCGTGAAAGCCAAACCGTTACCGCAAGCGGTGCCACTTGGCATAGCCTTCTTTATTTTGGCGATGGCGATGGTGGGAATGCCACCGCTGTCAGGGTTTTTGGGCAAAGTATGGCTGCTGCAAGCCACCGTGTCGCACGACATGATGGCGTGGGTTTGGTCGGTATTATTAATATCCGGGTTGGCGGCTTTGGTGGTCTTTTCACGCGCGGGCACCAGCATCTTTTGGCGCGTTCAAGGGCAACCTGGGAGTGATGTCAAAGCCCATGGACTGCAGTGGTTGGCTCTGTATATGTTGCTGTCGATGTCGCTGCTCATGGTAGTTTTCGCCGGTCCATTAACCGACCTGAGCGCCAGTGCCGCCAGTGAGCTTTACAGCGGACTGGCCTTGCCTGAGCCGGTGGAGGTACAACCATGATTCGTCGCTTATTCCCGATGCCAGTACACAGCTTATTGCTGTGGTTTGTATGGTCGTTGCTGAATAATTTCAGCGCTGGGCACATGGTGTTGGGTGCCATTTTGGCTTGGCTGATTGGCATGGTAGCGGCGCGCTTTACCGCGGCGACTACTCGGGTTGATCGACCACTGCAGGTTCCGGTCTACGTGCTGGTATTGCTGTGGGACATCATCTTGTCCAACCTGGACGTCGCCCGACGAGTACTCAGCCCCAATCGTTCTTTGCGCCCTGGTTTTGTTGCATTTCCGCTGGATTTAACCGGCGATTTTCCGCAAACCGTATTGGCCAGTACCATTTCTCTGACACCGGGAACGGTGAGTGTGGATCTGTCGACTGATCGTCGCTGGTTATACATTCACGTGTTGCATTTGGAAAATGAAGAGCAGCTCATTACGTCGATCAAACATGGCTATGAGCGTCGTCTGAAGGAGATTTTTGCATGCTAGAGTTGGCGTTAAAAATCACCGCTGGGATGGTACTGGTTGCGCTTGCATTGAATGTCTGGCGTTTGTTGTTGGGTCCCAGTCTGACGGACCGCATTCTGGCACTGGATACCTTGTACATTAACAGCATCGCTTTAATCATATTGCTGGGCATTTATAACTTATCTGCCTTGTATTACGAAGGAGCCTTGCTGATCGCGATGCTGGGCTTCGTTAGCACGGCGGCGCTGTGCAAATATCTGCTTCGCGGCGACATTATCGAGTAAGTTATGGCTGAATGGATTGAAATACTGGTTTCTGCGCTGCTGATTATCGGTGGAATTTTTGTGCTGATCGGCTCGATCGGTTTGGTCAAGTTGCCCGATTTTTTCACCCGCTTACACGCGCCGACCAAAGCCACGACGTTGGGTATTGGCTCTGTGCTGCTGGCGTCGATGGTGGTGCACACATTGCACGAAGGCTCGGTAAGCATTCACGAGCTGGTGATCAGTTTGTTTCTGTTTATCACTGCGCCGATTTCGGCGCACATGCTGGCCAAAGCGGCGCTGCATCGGCAAGTCGAGCATTTGCAGGGCAGCGATGCTCGCGATCATCGTGAGCGCGCAGAAAGGCAGCTGCCCGGCGATGCGCCACTGGAAAACGACGCTGAAGCATCAAATTAATTCGATGGCTTGCTGCAAGGTGTCTACGCCTTGCACCTGCATGCCTTCGATCGGTTGTTTCGGCATGTTGGCTTTGGGCACAATGGCGCGTTTAAAGCCGTGTTTAGCGGCTTCTTTGATCCGCTCCTGACCGGATGGTACTGGGCGAATCTCACCTGATAATCCCACTTCACCAAAGACGATTAACTCTTGCGGCAGTGGCTGGTTGCGAAAGCTCGACAGCGCTGCCAGCAACAGCGCCAGATCGGCACTGGTTTCGGCCACTTTGACTCCCCCAACGACGTTCACATAGACATCCTGATCGCCCAGATGAATACCGCCGTGTCGGTGCATCGCTGCCAATAATAAATTCATGCGGTTTTGATCCAACCCCACGGCAACACGTTTGGGGTGGCCAAAGTGGCTGTCGTCCACCAGCGCTTGGATTTCTACCAATAACGGCCGCGTGCCTTCCCAAATGACCATTACCACGCTGCCGGGCGCGGCGTCTTCGCTGCGGCTAAGAAAAATAGAGCTGGGGTTTTTTACTTCTTTGAGGCCGCTGTCGAGCATGGCAAAGACGCCCAGCTCGTTGATAGCACCGAAGCGATTTTTTATACCGCGTAAAGTTCTGAAGCGACTGTCGTTACTGCCTTCCAACATAATGGAGCAATCGATCATGTGCTCCAGCACTTTCGGCCCAGCCAGTGTGCCGTCTTTGGTGACATGGCCAACCAGCAGCAGCACTGTATCGGTTTGCTTGGCATAGCGGGTTAAATGTGCCGCGCTTTCACGCACTTGCGACACGCTACCGGGCGCTGATTCGATACCATCCAAATGCATCACTTGAATCGAATCAATGACCACCACTTTGGGCTTTTGCTGCTGCAGTGTGTTGGTCAGTTGCTCAACGTTGGTCTCGCTTAGCAAATGCAGTTGATCCATCGGCAACGCCAAACGTTTTGCTCGCCGGGCAACTTGTTGCAAGCTTTCTTCGCCGGTGATGTAGAGCGCTGGCATGTGCGCTGCCAAATAACACATCACCTGCAGCAATAGGGTGGATTTCCCCGCACCTGGGTGGCCACCGATTAAAATGGCAGAGCCTGGAACCAAGCCGCCACCTAATACTCGGTCAAGCTCCTGCATGCCGCTGCTAAAGCGCGGTACTTCATTGAGGTCGACCTGATCCAGGCGCGTCAGTTGTTGCGTGGCTCCGGCATAGCCAGCAAGGCGCTGGCTGTGACTGGCGGTTTTGGCGGTTGCAACGACAAACTCCTGTAAGGTATTCCAAGCGCCACAACCGGAGCATTGCCCTTGCCACTTATTGTGGTCGGCGCCGCACTCACTACAGACATACGCGGTTTTCTTTTTGGCCACACCCAGATCCCATTGTGAAACTTGTCGACGCTAGTTTACGTGAGCGCCACGCTTGTTGACATAGAAGGGGATGAACTGACCTGGAAAACCCTTCTTCATCAAAGCAGGTTTGTTAGACTGTAGCGCTGTTTGTCCCCTTACTAAACACAACAGAGGCCTAGTGCTATGAAACTGGAAACACAGGCAATTCATGCTGGTTTCAGCGAAGATCCGACTACCCGTGCGGTGGCTGTTCCGATTTATCAAACCACCTCATATAGCTTCCGTGACACCCAACACGGCGCTGACCTGTTCGACTTAAAAGAGCCGGGCAATATTTACAGCCGCATTATGAATCCCACCAACGATGTGTTGGAGCAGCGTGTGGCGGCGATGGAGGGCGGCATCGCCGGCCTGGCGATGGCGTCTGGCATGGCGGCTATCACGGCAGCGGTGCAAACGCTGGCCGCCGCGGGCGACAACATCGTCAGCGTGAGCGAGTTGTATGGCGGCACTTACAACCTGTTTGCGCATACGCTGCCGCAACAGGGCATTAACGTTCGCATGGCATCGGGTGATGACATTGCAGCGTTGGAAGCCTTGATCGATGACGATACCAAAGCGGTTTATTGTGAATCGATTGGTAACCCAGCGGGCAATGTTGTTGATATGAAGGCGCTGGCAGACATGGCACATCGCCATGGTGTGCCGTTAATTGTCGACAACACAGTGGGCACTCCCTACTTGTGTCGTCCCATCGAGCACGGTGCGGATATTGTGGTGCACTCACTGACCAAATACATTGGCGGTCATGGCACGACCGTCGGCGGTATTATTATTGATTCGGGCAAATTCGACTGGAAAGACAACCCGCGTTTTCCGCGCTTTAACGAACCTGACCCGTCCTACCATGGCGTGGTATACGCTGAGGCGTTAGGAGAAGCTGCGTTTATTGGCCGCGCGCGAGTTGTACCTCTGCGTAACATGGGCGCTGCATTGTCGCCGATGAATGCCTTTTTAATCTTGCAAGGGCTGGAAACACTGGCACTGCGCATGGATCGACATGTGGCCAATGCACAGGTGGTGGCTGAATACCTGCAACAGCATCCGCAAGTCTCTTGGGTCAACTATGCCGGTTTGAAAGACAGTCGCCACTATGAAATCGCTCAGCGTATGACCTCAGGTAAACCATCGGCCATTTTGAGCTTTGGTATTCAGGGGGGATCAGAAGCCGGTGCACGGTTTATTGATGCGCTGCAAATGATCAAACGTTTAGTCAATATTGGTGATGCCAAGTCATTGGCATGTCATCCTGCTACGACCACGCATAGACAGTTAAATGAAGAGGAACTCAAAAGTGCGGGTGTGAGCTCAGACTTGGTACGCCTTTCCATTGGTATCGAACATGTCGACGATATCCTGGCGGATATTGAGCAAGCCTTATCGGCGGCAAAGTAACTATCCATCGGCGCCTTCGGGCGCCATTTAATTTACAGTAGGAAATACAGATGTCTTTTGGCCAAAGCATTGCTTTGCTCTGTTTTATCTTTTCCATGGGAACCATTGCCCTAACCTATGGCGTCGCGGCTGCGCAGCAAACCGCAGCCATTTGTAACCCATTTATCGACGGTTGTACGGACATCACTCATACCGGGATGAAGGGCGATGCAGGGTTTATTTTCCGTGGTGGCATGATTGCAGCTTGTGCGTTTTTTATGGTGTGGTGGGTTGCTATGCGCGCCTGGCTGTCTGAGTACGCCGGCAAAAAAGCACTGAACAGCATGCAATTTTTTGGCTGGTTGGCAGCGCTGGGGTTGTTGGTCGGTACCGCGGTATTGTTGCCGGAAAAAGATGCCACTCGCTGGGCCGTGCATGTGAAAGGGGCCAATTTGTTTTTCCAAGGCATGTTGATTGCTTTGACCATCAATTATGTGTTGATTGTGAAAGCCAAAAAGAAAGGTCTGTTGGTGCCGTCTTTTCGGATTAAGTCGGCCATCATGGCGATATTGTGGTTTATGTTTGTCGCCTTTGCCGGTGTCACTGTCGGTGTGGAAATGAGCCATGGCAAGCGCATCATCGAATGGTGGGCTACGTTGTTTATTGGCCTGTATTTCTTATCCGCATTTTGGGACTGGAAAGAGATTCGCCTGATATCTAGAGAATAACTCGATCACAGGAGACAGGGATGTTGTTGTTTAAAGCCACTTTGCCGCAGCGAATTGCGCTGATGGCGTTTCTCATCCCTGTCGTGACCATTGCCGTCAGTTATGCTTTGACGGTGATGGCCGGGCATGAGCCATTGTGCATCCCCTATATTGAGGGCTGCGCCACCATCACCTCGACCGGTATCTATTACCCTGCGGCCTACATTCTTCGTGCCGGCATCGCCATGTCGGCGGTGGTGTTTATCTTATGGTGGTATTGCGTACGTGCCTGGTTGGAGTCCGTCAAGCAGGCGCCGCTGGTCGGCTGGTTTCATGCCGTTGTGTGGATCGCCGTGATTGCCAGTGTATTGATCATTGCCTCCATGGTGATACTGGGTGAGAACCTTATCCCCAGTCGTGACCATCGAACGCTATGGCGTTTTCACGCTGTCACGGCCGGGTTGTTTTTTCTTGCTAACTCCATCTGTCAAATCATGATGACAGTGCGCATGCGTCAGCTACGTGATCAATTGGGCATTAAATTCAGCCACATTATCGCCAAAGAAGTACTGGCGGCGATTCAATTAGTGATGCTGCTGGTATTGATCGTGATGACCATCATGGACTGGGAGTTTGATGGCATGATCGCTTTTTTTGAGTGGTGGCTGGCGACGTTAAGTAGCTTGTTTTATCTCTCAGCTTATTGGGACTGGCACACATTCCGCCTGACGCGACTGGAGCAGGAGTTCCCCGCATGAGCACTTCTAACGTCACACTGGCACAAAAATTATGCCTGGCGGCTTTTATATTGCCATTAACAACATTGATCGTTTGCCTGTTGCTGTTGTGGTACATCAGTCCGACAGATGCCTGCATTCCATGGCTGGCCCATTGTGTTGGAGTTTGGCAAATCGGCATTCCTGACCCGATATCGTTTGTATTTCGCGCTGGTATGTTTGCCACTGTCGTTGTTTGGTGGTGTTGGTGGTACAGCATGAAAGCATGGTTGTTATTCACCTCGCCAACACTGCCCATGTGGTCGGTGCGTCATTGTCTATTTATTGCTGGTCTGGCCTGTATGGGACTGGCAATTGCCATTGCACTGTTGCGGCCCGATGCACAGAACATTCCTTGGCAATTTCAATCCTCTGCAGCGGCCGTTTTTTGGATCGCGATGTCGTTGGCTCAGAGCCGCACCATGCATTGGCTGAAGCGCCAACAATCACAACCCTGGTTGAACTGCGCTCAACTATTGTGGCCCCAGCGACTGGTTAATATGCAATGGTTATTGCTAGGAGCTTATCTGGTGTTGTCGGTCGCGCAGTTAGAGTGGCAGAAGACGTTGGAGTGGTGGCTGCTATTAGTGATGAGTGCTTTCTGGCTGAGTTTTTGGCCGCAATGGCGCCATTTTCGTTTGGTCATGGCTGAGTGAAAAACGGCAATAGGGCGAGTGCCCTATTGCCTTGCGCTGGGTTAATTCGAGGTGAAGTTGGCTTGCAAGGTCACTCCTGAGAAGCGGGTGTAACCGCGTACCATGATATGCACCAAGGTATCCATGCTGGTGGTCACTTGGCAGCGCTCGGTACTGCCGCTCTGATAAGGGCGGCAATCGTAGTCGTTTAACGTTGGTTTGGTGTTTTTACGCACATACAGGTCGGCATCGCCGTTGCTGCCGCTGATGTCGACGGTCAGCGTCGAGTTGGCGGGCACCAGTATTTGGTAATACAGCTCGTCACCACGGTTGGCAGACAGGTCAGTAACCGGTACGCCATTGCTCAAACAATTATCATCCGAACATTGGCCGGCACTGTAAGTGGCGGTTAACTGCACGTCACTAAAGCTGGAATAACCGCGCAGCATAACGTACCAGTCGCCGGCTTCTGGGTTGTCGAAGCTGCAACGCTCATTATTGCCACCAATGTATGGACGGCAATCGTAGGTATCCAGCTGCGGTTTGCTGCCACGTAAGACATACAAATCGGCATCACCAGACCCTTGTGCACCAGACAACTCAACCACGAGTTGCTCGGCATTCGCCGGTACCGCTAATTTGTAGAATAACTGGCTGCCTTGAGCACCAGAGGCTTGCACAGGCTTGCCATTTTGCAACTCGGTGACTGGTGGGTCGATGGGGCCGCCATCACCTTCGAGGGAGTACAGCAAACGGTTTGGCGATCCACTGCGTGGATCAGAGACTTTGTTGGCGCTTGAGCGAGCGACCAAAGAAGCGGTCACTTGAGCGGGCGTGAGTGACGCATCTTCACTCAGCAGCAGTGCGGCGACACCGGCGACATGAGGCGCCGCCATCGAGGTACCACTGATGGTGCGAGTGACATTGTCGCCCGTGTGCCAAGCCGAGGTGATGCTGGAGCCAGGTGCAAAGATATCCAAACACGTGCCGTAGTTGGAAAAGCTGGAGCGCGAGTCACTGCTGGTGGTGGAGCCCACAGTCACTGCATTGGTGGCTCTGGCTGGCGAGGAATTACAGGCATCGGCATTGGAATTACCGGCTGCAACAATAAAGCTCACACCGCTTTGCACGGCGGCTTCAACCGCAGAGTCGAGTGCCTGTGACACACCGCCACCGAGGCTCATGTTGGCAACAGCGGGGCCGCTGGCATCGTTGGCGACCCAGTTGACGCCATTGATAACACCGGCGGTTGTACCTGAACCGCTACAGCTCAGCACGCGCACGCCGACGATGTCGACATTTTTAGCAACACCGTAGGTGCTGCCGCCAATGGTGCCCGCCACGTGAGTACCATGGCCGTTGCAGTCATCGGAGTTATTGTCGTTGTCTACAAAGTCGTAACCATTGCGTGAGCGCGTACCAAACTCCACATGGCTGTTGCGCACCCCAGTGTCGATGACGTAGGCAGTCACACCGCTGCCGTCAAAGTCGTAGTTGTAAGTGCTGTCCAGCGGTAGATCGCGTTGGTCTATGCGGTCCAACCCCCAGGTAGCATTATTTTGCACGGCTTCTTGTGGATCAATTTGAACCCGTTGGTTTTGCTCCACCAGAGCAACCCCTGCTTGTTGCGCAATGGCTTCCGCTTGCTGTGCGCTGGCTTCGACCAACACTCCATTGACCGCACCGTGCCACTGGGTTTGTACCCGAACACCAAATTGTGTCTGCAGTAAATTACTTTGCTGCGTGACAAAGTCTTCGGCAGAGGACAGCGACATAGTGTTATTTTCATAAATAACGATGTAGCTGTTCTCAATGGCATTGCTAGAGCTTGCTGTAATGAAATTTTCTGGTTTTGCATGAGCACCTATGGAAGCAGCCAAAATCGCTGCAGCCGTCATCGCCTTACTGAATGTCTTCATGTTGATTTCCTTGTGGGAATTATTATTGTGCCCGTTGGCTTGTGGCTGTCCGGGCGTGTCGATTCATTCGACGTTTTCAGGCTAGCTAGGCATCGGGAAAGAGAAATAAGAAATATTCAGTAAGTTATTTTTATATGATTTTTTTGATTGATTTGATGTGACAATCAAAGCAATGATTTTAACGCTCTGGGATATTGTTCGGTTTTCCTTGAGATTTCAGGATGAGATTTTAAAAGCACGATTTTGGTGCGGTTTTTAGCTTAAAATCCCGGTATTTAATGGGTGTATATTTGGGTAAGTGACGGTTAATGGTTGTTGCGTGTCTGTGTTAAACGTAATTTATGTCGTGAATCTGTGGTGTAGATGGCGTTTTTTTAACAGCAGCGGAGCTTCATTTTACTGAAACTCCGCTTTCCTATTGGTGATAAAAATAAAATTAATAGAGTGGCGTGTTAGCGCGGTGAGATAACCACGCTGTAGTCTTCTACCTCTCCGTAGTCAAAGTCGCCACACACCGACGGCGCATTGTTGTAGCGCATTGCAATACGCATACGCGTTTTCACTTCTTGCGTCGGTGCGGCCAAAGTAAACGAGCTGTTCACTGGAGCGCTTGAGCCGGATGCGCTGGAGAACAGTGTTTCACCGGCATCGTCAAAGTCACCATCGGCATTAAGGTCAAGCCAGATTTTCCAGCGCTCGCGGTAACCGCTGCTGTTATTAAAGCCAGGGGTCAAGGTGAAGCTGGTGCTGCCAGGACTTAGGTTGATTACCTCGGAGGTGAAGTCGCTGTAGCCTTGCGTGGCTTGGCCAGAGTTTTTGCTGAATGCACCGACTCTGACTTCTTCAATCCATTCGTAGCTGAAGTCAGTTCCCTTGGCGTCGCAGTAGTTGCCTGCCGGTACGTCATCAACAATGTTGATGAACTCTGCACTGACCGCGCCCCACGTACCATTGGCATCTTGTGCGCGTATGTATACCAGATGTTTGCCCAGTGGTAATCCCGTGGTGTCGATGGTGGCGACGGCAGCCTCTGTTTTCTGATTAAAGCTGCCATCTTCTGCTGCCAACGCGGTCGGCACGGCATTGGGCTCCCACGGCGCTTTGCCAATGTAATATTCCACTGCTTGGATCGTTTGTGTGCCTTCGCTGCCATTACGGCTGCTGAAGCGTGTATCGCTGGTGCTGACACGCAAATCCACTGCGGTTCCAGCCAGCACACCCGTGCTGGCGGCATCGCCACTGAGCGTAATGTCTAATACATCTGGGCCTGCTGGGGTGATGTACGGTGTACGTACGACCTTGGCCGCGTAAATCAGTGCCGGCAGGTTGTCAGGTTTGATGGTGCTGGCATACGAACTACAGCTTTGGCGGAAGGCCGTGCCGAGCTCAAAGGTATAAGAAGGAACACCCAACTCGCCATAGCTGACGCTGTCACTGGTGCCGTCGGTGGGGTACAAACCCACGGATTGCTGCGGCATATAACCATTAAAGAACGCGAATTTACGCCCCAAGGTTTGCAGCGCTGTTCCATTGGGTGCTGGTTGGCTGGTGGTGCCCCATGGCCACAGTACCAGTTCGCTGAAAGAGTGAATATCGATGTGGATACCCGAGGTCGTTGCTGGTGCTGCGTCGTTGTCGCCTGGGCCGCGCAGGTCTGGCCACAGGTTGCGAATGTAGCCTTCGATGGCTTGAGTTTCTGGCTCCGAGCCTGGGGTTGGGCCGCGATAGGTAAAGTCACATGGATTGCCACTGGAGCCGCCATTGACGGAGCCCCAGCTAAACGTAAAGTTGCGGTTCAGATCCGCACCGCGGCTGCGACTGGAAGAGCTGCAGTAGTTGCTGTTGTCGTTTTTACGCCACATATAACCGTCCGGCAGCGAGCCGTTGGCCTGTGATTCGGCGCGTTTGCGTCCGTCTGGGTTACTTTGCAGCATCAGATGAACTTCATGGTGATCCAGAATCCAAGTGGCGTCGGCGTCGGTGCCGTAGCCTTCTAGAAGATAACGGGCGAAGTCCAAGTTCAGTGGTGCGGTTGCCAGTTCGCGCGCATGGATGGCCGAATTAGCAAATAATACCGGCTTGTTTGCACTGCTGTTGTTTTTGTTGGTCAGCTTCAGCACTTTAATGTCGTAGCCGCCATTGCCGGCATTTTTTTGCCAGGAGTTACCGACGTCAATCCACTCGACTAAATCGGGGTATTGTTGTTCGAAATCCTCGGCCGCGGCGTAGGTTTCCTCAACCGTTTTATAACAGCTGAAGCCGGGTACCGCATTTGGGCCGATCAAGGGAGCGCTGGAGCTATCTAATAGGCTAGGCGATGCAACAGGTTCCAACGTCACTTCAAAACCAAAGGCTTTGAGCTTTTCCACTTCTTCAGCGGTCAGCGACATGAGGATATGACCGTGCTCACGATCCTCCGATATTAATTGGGCATGAAACGAAATTTTCGCTTTTACGGCCAGATCTTCGCTCGGTGCCACCACCTTATATTGGTGACGACCTATGGCTTCTTGCTCCTGAATTTCAGCGGCATGATGATCACCCGCACTGGCTGGCAGAGACTGCATAGCCATCAACGCCGGAATCAAAGCTGCAAGAGGAGTTAGACGGTTCCTTCTAATCATAATTATTCCTGTTTTTTATAGCGCTCTGGGCCTTAACCTGAGCTGGATGATTATTTTGCTACCCGGTTGGGGAGGCAAACAGGTGTCATCATTTGTAATGAAGACTTACTGATGATTAGGTTAAAAAGGCTGGGTGTAAACGGGAAGAAAGGACTAGTTTTTGCGATTATTTTTAGTGATTGTGAACTAAGTTTACAATTTAAACCCACGATTTTTCTGTCTAATAATTCCTCTTAACGCAAGTCGTGCCAGTGTTTTTTTGATAAGAAAGAGCTTTTATGCATAAAAAAAGCCACTCGCAGGCGAGTGGCTTTGATTTAACGCACTGTGTAAAGCGTATTAGAAGCTATACGCAACACCCGCGTACCAAGTACGGCCGTTGACATCGAAGTAGCGTGGGTCAAAACCAACCTGGTGACCGGCACCACTGTCTCGTAACGACAAGGGTGGCTCTTTATCAGCAATGTTGGTGACACCCAGTGTTATCTTAAGTGCGTCTTCCATGGCTAAGAACTGGCCTTGGTAATCAATTGTATGATAAGCCGGTACTCGACCTGTGTAGTCGAAGAACTCACCGCTCAATGAACCATCATCGTTTACATACTCAACATTTTGGGTTTTATCGCGATAGCCACCTTGATAGTTGACGGTCACATGATGGTTAAACTGGCCAACGGCTACAGAAGTTTCCAGCTTCACTTTATTGCTGAAGGTAACTTCATTATCTGAGCCGAACTCGTCTAAGTTTGAACCAAAAGAAGAGCTCCAGGCCTTGATCATATGCGTACCGCTCAAAGCCAGGTTAACTGAACCGAAGTCTGGGTATAGGTTTTGTTCAAAGCGATAGTCGACACCAGAGCGCTGGGCTTCAGAAATATTGAAGTACTCTTGCAAAATTGCCAGCTCTTCAAAGCCTGTGGAATCATTGGTTTTGGTAACGAAATTCGCACTGTATTTATCTGGATCGCCGAAAATCTGCTGTTCAGTCAAAAGATCAACCTGATCTTCGATTTTTACATTCCAGTAATCCACAGTGATGTTGGTGTCGGTGTCGGTGCGTAATACAAAGCCTGCAGTCCACTGAGTTGACTTTTCTGGCTCAAGCTCGGTGTTGCCACCTTGGAATACGTGCGCTTGAGCAGGCCCTGCTGATTGCTGAATACACCAAGCAGAACGTGGGTCAGCATCTTCGAATGGACAATCAAATGTGCCAGATGTTACACCAAACTCACGTACAGGAATACCGATGGCCAACAACGATGGTGCTTTAAAGCCAGTGCCATAGGCACTACGCACTGTCAGGCTTTCGGTCAAATCGTATTTACCGCTTAACTTGTAGGTCAGGTCGTTCAGATCATCACTGATTTCTTTGCCGTCACTGTTTACACCGCCAATGACGTCGTAACGTGCGGACAACGATACTTCTCCACCTTCAGCGAACGGCAGTAGCATTTCGGTAAAGGCACCGTATTGAGAGCGTTCTAGGTCAAACGGAGTATCCGATGACAGGAATAAGATTTTCCTATCTAAGTTAGCTTGAGATGGTTTGTCTTCATATCTGTTGTCATAATAATCGACACCAAAGGCCAACTGAGCATCGCCGCCGCTCATCGCAAACACCGGCATAGAAGCGTTGGCATTAAAACCCAACATTTCAGTATCGGTTTCTGTCCAAGTACCGCTGAATATGGTGCTGTCTAATGCTGCTTGCTCTTCTACGGTCAATTCTGATGGCGGTACAAAGATATTGAAATCACCACGACCGATGGCAGCATTGAACTCTTCTCTTAACAGCCAGCCAGTTGGGTAGGCTTCATCTTGCTGAATGTTGGAGTAAACCAGAGCGGTATTGAAATCGACATCACCAAAGTACCCTTCCGCTCCTAGGGTGAAGTTTAAAGATTCAGAGGTGTAATCGGTAGTACGGTTGCCGGCGGGCAAAGCTCGCCAGTTGCCGACAGCCGTTAGTTCACCCGATTCAACCATTGCACGTTCTTCGTCAGTTAACAGTGGCGCCAAACTCTCTGTATAGGCTGCTGAATCGAGTGCCAGAACAACGTCGCCTGTTGGATATGGTGCAACGCGTGAGGTTAACTCACGATTGGACCAAGTAACATCGGTGAATACTGTAACGTTATCACCCAACTGGAAATTAGCACCTAAAAAAAATGAGTCAGTGGTTTTCTCAGGCATGATTTCCAGCGTTGAGGTGTAGTCGAACTGGCAGCTGTCTCCTGAAGGTGTGTTGTTTTCAGCACATTGACCATTCACTTCCCGATAGGGGTTTAACGAGCGCACGGTTCGACCTGTGCTGTCCTGCAGTTTGGCATTGCCTGGGATGGCGTTTGGAGAACCATTAAAGAAAAATGCTTTACGGTCGTGACCTGAAGGTTGAAAGGTAATAAAACCTGTTTTCGCAAAATCACGATCAACACCGGCCAGCTGCTCTTGTTCAACCCGGCTAGCAGCAAACACCACCTCGAAGCCGTCCTCAAATAGATCACCAAAACCGGTGGTTAAGTCAAAGCGCTGGCTGTCTCCGCCCTCATTGGTGGGACGATTTGCGCGGGCTGAAATCGTGGTACGATCAACGTTTTTTTTCAGAATAAAGTTAACCACACCGGCAATGGCGTCTGATCCGTATAACGCGCTGGCACCATCGGTTAGGATTTCGACGCGCTCAATCATGGCTGTTGGGATATGGCTGATATCAACTTGGCCATCAGACGTTGATGGCGCTACCCGGCGGCCATTAATCAGCACCAGAGTGTATTGTGGACCCAGGCCATGAACATTGGCTGTGGCTAGACCGCCCCCTTGGCCACCTACGCTGTCTGATGGTGTGACAAAGTTCTGCATGGATGGCAGTTTGGTCATCAGTTCTGCTGCATCCAGAGCGCCAGTGGCTTCCAACTGAGCGGCATCGAGTTGTTGTACTGGCAGAGAGCCTTCTAAGTCCTTGCGTTGAATGCTGGAGCCAGTAACTAAGACTTCCTCAACAGTTTCTTGTGCAGATTGCTCATCGGCTACTGCCACCAGCGGCAGAGCGATCAAAGCAGTAGTGCTGAATACACCAGCGACTGCACTCGAAAGCAGTGTCTTTTTCATTTTAATTCTCCTGGGTATCTGAAACTCAGATGCTATCTAGGGATTCGGAACACTGCGTTGCAGGAGGTGGGCCAAGTTTTTTTATTGGGTACCTAATGTTGTAATGTTTCGCTCCATATTTTTGGATAATTTGGGCCAAATATCTTATGAAAGGCTAGGAGTTATAATAGATGTGCCTCAATATACTACTTTTGTATAATTGTGATTGGCACGATAGGTCGCATAGAAGATCGAACTTTTCAGCTTATGTGTTCTGGTGTTGCCCGCACCGAGGAGAGGCAGGACTGATTCTATGGGTAACATTGTGGTGCAGTTGTAACCATTTGTAGCTGCTACTTTTGTGATCTATAAGTGCCTGTGATGAAAGTAAAAATACCATTTATCAAGCGATTTATTGGTCGTTATTAGAGCAATTTTGTAATCAAAGCTCCGTGTTGGAGCATTTTTATGGCAGTGACGCCGCACTTGCTGAAGTGCACTAATAGCCAGTGCATGACGTTTAACAATAGCCTATGAATCCGCAGCTCGCCGTTTGAGCTCGCCCTTTGGGAATTTAGCCTTGCCAGGACTGACACCAACGTGCCCCGAAGAGCTGGAGTCCGTTTCTCCATGAGTCGCGTTATTCGTTGCCTATTTAACCCGCCAAACCACACTTCTCATGCCTTACTCAAACAAACTGACTTCCAGCAGCAAAGATATAAATAGTGTTAACAGGCCTTAGCAATGAGCTTTGCCAGTCCAATACGGCTCGGCGCTCTATGCCATAATCTCTACCGTCTCAATTGATAAACACTTTTATGAAAACGGCATTTGTCCACTTCTTACATCAGCAAGGCTGGGTCGAGGCCGATATTGAGTTGATGGTTCAACAGGCCGAGTGCCGCACAGTGCCAGCGCGCAGTTGTCTGGTAGCGCAGGGACAACACTTGAGTCATATCCATTGGCTCTACTCTGGGGTCGGTCATGCTTGTTATCTGACAGAGCAGGGTAAGGCGTTTAGCAAGGAGTTTTACTGGGAGGGGGATTGGATCATTGGTTTTGAGCCCTTAATCAGTGGCTTGCCTGCGCCATATCAGCAAGAAACCCTCAGCGAGTGCCAGCTGGTGTCGTTACCGGTATCGCTATTGGAGCAGTGGCGATATGCCCAGCACCCGGTTTATGTGCGGTTGGTCGAAACACAGCTGAGGCACAAAGAAAACAAAGAGCGCATCTTGCTGCTCAACAGCCCGGAGCAGCGTTATCTCTACTTTTGTCAAAATTACCCGTTTCTGATCGGCCGTCTGACGGACTATCAGATCGCGGGCTATTTAGGCATCACACCGATCAGCCTCAGTCGCATCATTGCGCGATTAAAAAAGCGCCAGTCTTAGCCAGCGGCATTCCCTGGTTAACAAAGGTTAATGCCTTTCCATAGCGATGTGATTACTCTGCGCATCCCTGTAACGGAGTAGAACGCATGACACGCTGGACCTTATTACCACTCGCTGAAATGACGGCGGAGCAAGTGTATCGATTGCTGCAACTACGCAGCGAAGTGTTTGTGGTGGAACAAACTTGCCCCTATCAAGACATGGACGATAAGGATCTGTTGCCTGAAGCATATCAGTTGGTGGGTTGGATCGACGATCAGCCCGTTACCTGCGCGCGTTTATTAGCGCCAGGTATCAGCTATGACGCCGCCAGCATTGGCCGTGTGGTCACCCGTCAGCAGCAGCGTGGCACAGGCCTAGGCCATGAGTTGATGCAGCAAGCGTTGCAGCAGTGCACACGCCTTTGGCCGCAGGCTGACATTGAAATCAGCGCACAGTTGTATCTAAAGGCTTTTTATCAAGGCCATGGTTTTGTGCAGATATCAGACACGTACCTTGAAGACGATATTCCGCATATCCATATGATCCGCAACCGATGACCAACACCAGCGTTGCAGTCGCCCTATTGGTGCTTGGCAACTTTATCGCGTCGCTGGCCGATGTCAGTGTGAAAAACCTTGATGGTGATATCAGTGCGGTACAGTACACATTTTTGCGCCAGTGCATGTCGTTGCTGATCGTGTTGCCATTCTGGCTGCGCCAGGAAAGGCACAAACGCGCGCTGAGCCACAACGGTGTCACCTTGGTGCGCGCTCATCTGATTATGGTCGGCAGTGGCTGCACCATGATGGCCATCACCTATCTACCACTGGCGACGGCCAATGCCATTTTTTACACCGCCCCTTTGATTATGTTGCCGTTGTCGGTATGGCTATTAAATGAGGCGCCCAAGGCGAGTAAAGTGATTGGCAGCTTGATCGGCTTTGTCGGTGTATTGGTGGTGCTTAGGCCATCACAGTTTCATTGGGCTGCATGGTTTGCTCTGGGAACCGCCGTCAGCGTGGCCATCTTTCACTTGTTAGCAAGGCGACTGCCAGCAGAGCAAAGTGTGGTAACAACACTATTTTGGACGTCGCTTTTTTCATTGCCAATAAGCGGCGTGCTGGCGCTAGCGTACTGGCAACCATTGAGCTGGCCGCTAGTAGGCTGGGTATTTATGACCGCCGTGTGTGTATTGGCTTATAACGGCTTGGCGGTACTGGCGTATAAAAAAGCCCCAGCGGATCAAATATCGATGGCGGAATACACCGGGCTGATTTTTGTGACCTTAATGGGCATTGCCTGGTTTGCCGAGGTACCCGATTGGTTGAGCTTGTTCGGTATGGCGCTGATCATTGTGCCGCTGCTGCCTTGGCGCACCTTAGTGCCCAAGCTAAAGCACTGGCTGCTAGGTTTGGCTTAACGCCACAGTCATCGCAGTGTTGTCATTTAACAACATCGCCTATGGTTAAAACGCAGTGTTTCATCTGCGAGAGGCAACCATTGCTGGCCTGCTGAGGTCCATTGGCGTCACTCTCTAGTACAACCGAGTAGTACGACCGAGTAATACGACCGAGTAATACGACCGAATTATGAGGAAAAGCGATGAGCGATCAATACGTTCCCCCGCAAGTCTGGACCTGGGAGCAACCCAGCGGTGGCCAGTTTGCCAGCATCAACCGGCCAGTGGCCGGTGCCACCCATGACAAAGACATGCCGGTGGGTGAACACCCGCTGCAGTTATATTCGCTGGCCACGCCCAATGGCGTCAAAGCCACCATTATGCTGGAAGAGCTGCTGGCATTGGGTCACCAAGGTGCAGAATATGACGCTTGGTTAATTAACATTGGCGAGGGCGATCAGTTTGCCAGTGGTTTCGTTGAGATTAATCCGAACTCAAAAATTCCAGCCTTGCTCGATCGTTCCGGCCCTGAGCCTGTGCGGGTGTTTGAGTCCGGCTCGATATTGTTGTACTTAGCTGAAAAATTCAATGAGCTATTGTCGACTGATGTATCTGTGCGCACTGAAACGCTTAACTGGCTATTTTGGCAGATGGGGTCCGCGCCTTATTTGGGCGGCGGCTTTGGCCATTTCTACGCTTATGCGCCAGAAAAATACCAGTATCCCATTGATCGTTTCACCATGGAGGCTAAGCGCCAACTAGACGTGTTGGATCGCAATCTGGCGCAGCGCCAGTACATGGCCGGCGATGAATACAGCATTGCTGATATTGCCATTTATCCTTGGTATGGCGTACTGGCACGTGGTGAGCTGTATAACGCAGCCGAGTTTTTGGCGGTGCAAGACTACAAACATGTTCAGCGCTGGGCCGAAGAGATTGCCGCCCGCCCGGCAGTGCAACGCGGTCGTAAAGTTAACCGCACTTGGGGCGAGGCTCATGAGCAGGTGAGTGAGCGCCACCGGGCGGAAGACTTGGATACCGACCAATAAAAAAACGCGGCCTAGGCCGCGTTTTTTTATTAACGGCATAGGTCACCTATCAGGTTTTTACCCGCTCCCGCAGCGTTTGCATGACAACGTATAAGGCCGGAATCAGAAAAATGCCGATCACGGTAGCGAACAGCATACCGGAAAGCACAACAAAACCGATGGAAATGCGGCTCATGGCGCCAGCGCCGGTGGCAGCAATTAAAGGTGCAACACCCAAAATGAAGGAAAACGCCGTCATCATCACCGCGCGAAAACGCAGGCTGGCGGCTTGCTCCGCTGCTTCTAAAATGGATTGACCTTCTTCCCGCAGTTGCTTGGCGAACTCGACAATCAAAATGGCGGATTTACTGGCCAGACCAATCAGCATCACCAGGCCGACTTGCGCATAAAGGTTGTTATCGAGACCATTGATTAAATACAGCGGTAGCAAAGCCCCCATCATGGCCACACTGACGGATAAGATTACCGCTACCGGAATGGTCCAGCTCTCGTACTGCGCCACCAAAAACAGATATGCAAACAGCAGAGATAACGAGAAAATCAGCACCACATACCCGGCAGATTCTCGTTCCTGCTGCGCCGTACCGGTCCAGTCGAGGGAATAACCTTCGGGCAGCACCGTCGCCACAATGGCTTCAACTTCGCTCATCACCTCACCGGTGCTCAGGCCGTCGGCGGGTGTGATGTTCAGGCCCGCACTGCGGTAGGTGTTGTAGCGATCCAACTTCTGCGGCCCCAACACTTGGCGCACATCAACGATGGAACCAATGGGCACCTGAGCACCGCTGGCGGACTGCACGTAAATATCATTGATGTCGGCAATATTATCGCGAAAACGGCTTTCAGCTTGCAGCATCACGCGGTAATTGCGGCCATACAAGCTGAAGTCATTGACGTAAGATGACCCCAGCTGGCTTTGCAGCGTGCTGAATACCATGGCCGGTGAAACATTCAGGCTGGCGGCTTTCTCACGGTCGAGCACAATTTCTAACTGTGGATTATTGGCATTGTAAAAACTAAAGGCCTGTTTGATTTTGGCAGAATCGTTGAGCGCCAAAATCAAGCTATTGACCACTTGCGACAGCGCCTGCGGCGTATCATTGGCCAGGTCGAGCAAGTTGGCTTCCAGGCCACCTGCGCTACCCAAACCTGGAATCGGGGGCGGGGGAAAACCAAACGCGTTGGCACCTGGCACGGCCTGCAGTTGCTGCGACATTCGCTGGAAGGTAACGTACCAGGGCGTATCCGGTCGCTCTTCCCAGTCTTTTAATACCGGCAACATAAAGGCATTGCTCGACGCCGCTCCGCCAATTAAGCCAAAACCCGACACCATCATGGTGCGTTCAATTTCCGGAATATCGCGCAAGCTCTGGTCGATTTCTACCGCCAACTCGGTGGTGCGATTCAGCGATGCACCTTGTGGGAGTGAAATGTCGACAAAAAATGCCCCTTGGTCTTCGTAGGGGATAAAGCCCGTGGGCGTTGCTTTAAATAAATAGCCAGTAGCAATAAAAATCACTGCCAGCATGGCCAGCGTGACGGGTACGCGTTTATTGAGAAACACAGCGCCGAGCACGTACTTTTTCCGGGCGGCATCGACCTTGCGGTCAAACCAGGCAAAAAAGCCTTTGGCCTCGCTGTCGGGTTTCAGCAACAGAGCGCATAACGCTGGGGATAAGGTCAGGGCATTGAGTGACGACAAGGACACTGCGACGGCAATGGTCACAGCAAACTGAGTGTACAGTTTGCCGGTTAAACCCGGCATAAAGGCGACAGGAACAAACACCGCTAATAATACTAATGTAGTGGCAATCACCGGGCCAAAGACTTCACCCATGGCTTTGTCGGTGGCCTCCTTGGCGCTGATATTGTCTTCTTTCATATGCCGTTTGACGTTTTCCACCACCACAATGGCGTCATCAACAACGATACCAATGGCCAAAATCAAGGCGAACAAAGAAATGGTATTGATGGAGAACCCGGCCAGCTGCAGTGCCACGAAGGTACCTACTAGAGACACAGGAATGGTGGCTGAAGGAATCAGCGTGGCGCGCCAATCACCCAAAAATAAGAAGGTAACCGCCACCACTAAAATAAAGGTAATGACCAGAGTTTCGATCACCTCGTTAATGGAGGCGCGCACAAACTTGGTGGAATCGTAAAATATCTGGTATTCCAAGCCTTCGGGGAAGTACTGGCTTAAGCGCTGCATTTCCGCTTTGACTTGATCGGCAACGTCCAAGGCGTTGGCGCCCGGGCTTTGGTACACACCGAAGGGCACACCGGGTTTGCCATTGACGCGCATCTCAAAGCCATAGGTTTGTGACCCCAGCTCAACTCGTGCCACATCTCTTAGATAAATGCGCGAGCCATCACTGCTGGTTTTCACAATGATGTTGTTGAACTCGTCCACCTCGCTAAGACGGCCTTTGCTGGTAATGGTGAATTGAAACTGTTGCTCGTCTGTGACGGGCGGCGCACCAATTTGCCCCAGTGCCGCTTGCACGCTTTGGTTCTGAATGGCATTGCTGATGTCATTGGGGGTGAGCCCTAATGCTTGCAGACGGTCAGGATCAAGCCAAATACGCATACCGTATTCCAGGCTGCCGAACTGACTGGCACCACCGACGCCATTAATGCGGGCAATGGCGTCTTCGACGTACAACGACGAATAATTGCTCATAAATAGGTTATCGAGGCTGTCGTCGGGCGATGTCAGCGCAATGACCATCAACATCGAACTGGATTGTTTTTGTGTCGTCACGCCGCGGCGCACCACATCCTGCGGCAAACTAGCGGAGGCCAGTGCGACGCGGTTTTGCACATTCACCGCAGCTTGGTCGGGGTCGGTGCCGACTTTAAAAGTCACCGTCAGGGTATAACTGCCATCATTGCCACTGGTGGAGCTCATGTACAGCATATCGTCGACGCCGTTGACCATGGACTCGATGGGCGTGGCAACGGTTTCTTCCACGGTCTGTGCATTGGCACCTGTGTAGGTGGCTTTGACCTGCACCTGAGGTGGCGTAATGTCCGGATACTGAGTCACGGGCAATGCCGTCACTGCCAGAATGCCGGCCACAATAATGACAATGGAAATGACCAGCGCAAACTTAGGCCGGTGAATAAAAAAACGGGAAAACATAATTATTGCTCCACGGCGTTAACGGTCTGGCCGTTACGTACTTTCTGCAGCCCCTGCACGATGACACGCTCACCCGCCGTTAACCCGGAAATAACGATCCAGTCGGCGTCCATTTGTTCGCCCAGTGCCACACGGCGTTGCTCGACAGTCTGCTGATCGTTGACCACCAACACAAAAAAGCCATCACGGTCGCGCTGGACCGCCGCTTGCGAGACGGTAATGACGTCGGTTGCGTCTCTAGGTTCTAGGGTGACACGCACAAACTCTCCCGGCAGCAGCAAGCCTTCTGGGTTGGGAAATTGCGCACGTATGGCCACCGAGTCGGTTTCGGTGTTCACTTCCGGTGCGAGAAAGTCGAACTCCCCGGCGTAAGAATAGGGCTGGCCATCGGCCAGAATCAGATACGGCACCATGTCCGCTTCTTCCAGGCTGGGTGACTGGCGCCGAGCCTGCAATAGGATTTTGTCTGATACCGATAAATCGACGTACACCGGGTCCGTTTGCACGACGGTAGCCAATTGGCTGGTATTGGCGGCCACCAAGTTGCCACTGTTGATCATGGCGCGACTAATGGTGCCGCTAATGGGGCTGACAATATCGGTGTAGCTCAGATTCAGTTCGGCTTGCTGCAATTGCGCTTGGGCTTGCAGCACCTGGGCTTTGGCCTGATCAAAGCTGGCTTCAGCGGACTCTAACTGTGCCTTAGACGTAGCGCCAGTTTTTCTCAATGTGCGCTGGCGGCTCAATTCCGCGCTGGCTTGTTTCTGCGTTGCCTGTGCGCTTAATAAAGCGGCTTTGGCTTGCTTGAGCTGGATGTCGTACGCCACTTTTTCAATGCTGAAAAGCGCGGCGCCTTGTTCTACCCGGGTACCTTCAACAAAATGACGCTGCTCTAATATCCCGCTCACGCGTGGAATAATTTCCACACGCTGCACCGCGCTGATGCGTCCGGCGATTTCAATATCCGGCCGCGCTTTGGTTTGCTGCACGGAGTCAACAATCACGGCGGGCAAATCGTTGGCGTTAGCCACAGCACTAAAAAGCACCGTGGCCAGTAAAAAGCGAATGCAAAGGTTCATCATACCGGTTCCTTGGGTGAAGCAGAGTCAGTAATGGGGTGATTAGGGGCCGCGTATGATTCATAGATACGCAGGCCGGTTCCAGTTCACCCTAGTCAACATACAGTAAAAGTAGCCGTGGTTAAGCCGTTTGTGTCAACTTGGCCGTCAGTCTTGTATTCGGTCTGCTTTTTTCATTGATCCGGCCGCGTAGCAGGTGCCGTGTATTAAACAAACTGAATGAAAAACCGAAATAGCACATCACCGCCACTTTAAGCCTTAGCCGACTGTTGGCTGCTCTCAGCTGTGCGCTGAGCTTTGGGCCGTGTTGAGGTCAGATAGTCGTCAATGTTGATGTCGTCTATTTGTTCAGGCTTTAGGTATTTCTGCGCATAACGCAAGTACAACCCGCTGCTCAGCAGCAACTCAAAAGCATCGCGGTCGAGGTGCTGGTCTTTGACCATAAATGACAGAATGTTCAGTGTTTGGCTCAGGGTTTTGCCTTCTTTATACGGTCGATCGGAGGCGGTTAGGGCTTCGAACACGTCAGCAACGGCCAGCATACGTTCTGGTATCGACAGTTGTTCCGCCGACAGCTTGCGTGGGTAACCACTACCGTCCATTTTTTCGTGGTGGGTGGAGGCGTAGCGCGGAACGGATGCCAACTCGGGGGAAAGGGCAGTGCTTCCAGCATGCGAATGGTGGCAATAATATGCTCGTTGATTTTAAAGCGCTCTTCCGGCGTTAAGGTGCCGCGTGAAATCATCAGGTTATGCAATTCACCACGGTTGTATAGATACTCCGGCGCTTCAATCTGGATGCCTAAGGACTCCATGTAACTCAGGTCATGCTCGCGTTCGATGATGTGTTCGGGGCCATCTTTTAGCAGCGGTTCGGTCACTGGCAAATCTGCCGCTGGGCCAGCAAAGCGCTTTATTTCAGCGATAGACAGGCCCAGTCGGTCGTCAAAGTGCCTTTGCCAAGTCGTATCTGCCAGTTGCTGTAAGCGTTGTTGTTGTTTGGCGTCATCCTGATATTCACCGCCAATATTACAGCTGGCAATAAATTCAAAGTCGTCTTTCAGTTGTTGCTGCTTTTCATCGCATTGTTGCTGCCATAAGGACTGTTGTTCTGGATTCGCCAACGTTTGACGTAAACGGGTGATTTCAGCGTCGCGCCACAACACTTCGAAACGGGTGCGTATTTCATGAATACGATTGTGGATGGTTTCTAACTTAGTGGCCTTGTCTACCACGTATTCGGGTGTTGTTACTTTGCCACAGTCGTGCAGCCAGGCAGCAATGCGCAGCTCTCGCCAAGCGTCGCGCCCTTCGACGCTAAAGTCTTTAAAGGCATCGTCTTGGCTGTCATCGGCGGCTTTGACCAACAGCAGCGCCAGCTCTGGTACTCGCGCGCAGTGACCACCTGTGTAGGGTGACTTTTGGTCGATGGCATCGGCAATCAGTTGAATAAAGGCATCCAGTAAGTCGCGCTGACTTTGTTCTTGTTGCTTGATGGTTTGCACCATTTGCACGATGGATTCTGACAATTGATCCAGTTCCAAAATGCGTGATGGAACATGTTTCACATGTGACTCTCGGTGCATTCGAATTTTGTCATTTTCGGCGGCCAGTTCGCGTACCGGGCGAACGATTGGGTAGGCGAATGCCCAAGACAGCGGCAGAATCAGCGCCAGTATGGCGGCACTGATGGCAATAGAAATTTTAACTTGCTGCATAAATGGACCGTCGACCACGGCTTGCGGCACCAGCACACCAAAGTAGCGATGCTGGCTATTGGCCGGGTTTTCTAATGTACGTACATAGGCATAGTAGGGTTTGCCATTGTGTTGCAGCGGCACCAGTGCATGCTGTGATACTTGTGCCTGAGCCTCCAGCATGGCTGGGGGAACGCGATTACTGCTGGCAGGGTGCGCGTTGTACGGGTCCAGCCAGCGCGACTTGAGGGTTTGTAGATGTTGCTCGGGAATCGCTGCGATGGCTTTGTTTAGTATGCGCTGCAATTGCGTATTTTCAGGCTGTACCAACATCACCAGTTGTTCGAGTGACTCATTGACCGTTAATCCAATGTGGTTACTGATTTTGATGTCATTAAGGTAATAGCTGCTTTTTAAAGTACGCAAAACCACGGCGTTATCCAGCGCCGCGTCGGCTAACCCTTGTTGCACCCATTGCATGGCTTCGAGGGTGGACTCTGCTTGGCGAATCTGAATATCAGGAAACTGTTGTTGAACGATGGGAATAACCGACCAGCCTGCGGGAATGGCCAAGGATCGGCCCGCCAGCTGTGACAGGCTTACTCCGTCTTGCTTGGCTGCCAGAGCAAAGGGCAGGGTAGCGTAAGCAGTCGATGCCAACCCCCAATGACGGTTGGCATCGGTTAAAAAAACCGAATGCAGGATATCCAGCTCGTTATTTTGAAAACGCTCCACCAATTGCTCCCAGCTAAGGCCGTTGACGAAAGTCATTTCCATGCCTGTTATCTGAGCAATCATGTGCAGTAAATCGATGGAATAGCCGCGCGGTTGGCCCTCTAGCGCAAAGTCCATGGGCGGCCAGTTCAGTTCATTCGAAACGCGTAAAGTGTCTTGTTGTTGCAGCCACCGTTGTTCCTCATCGGTGAGCACGAGGGTGGGTAGATAGCTGCTCAGGGTGGCAGGGCCATGCTGACTGCTGGCAATCAGGTCGCCGCTTTGTTGAAAAATATAGGCATGGCCAGAGTGGGTGCCAAAGCCTTGTGTCTGCAGGAAGTCGGACAATGTCGTCAATAGCAGATCAATACCAACCACGGACTGTTGATCTGGCAGTACTTGCGACAGGGTCATGCCCGGTGCTTGCAGTTGAGCGAACAAGTAGGGCTCGGTTTGATACAGCGTCTGGCGCTGTTGTGCTTCTCGATACCAGGGGCGTTGGCGCGGATCGTAATCACTGAGTTCACTGTGCTGCCAGCGTAAATTGAAGGCGGAATCGTAATACTGCAGCTGGCGTGTGCGCTCGCCATCAACTTGCCGCACTCGCATTTCCACCCAGCGATCGGATGGGTGCGCATTGAGAGTGGCGCGGGCGGACTCGCTGGTTTCTAAATTAATCAGCTCATAAAAATATCCATCATCACGGCCAATATAGACGCCGTAGAAAGCTGGGTTTTGCTGCAGTACACGCTTAAAATATTGTCGAATGGTAAGCTCTTGGTCGGAGTCTAGCAGCGCGGGTAGCTGGGAGATCAGGCGTATGGTGTTGGCGCCTTGCTTTTCCATATTGCTCAGTTGTGACACAACCGAGTTAGACGCTTGCAGATAATGTTCCTGAGCGACATCACGTGCCATTCGTTGGCCAAAATAATACTGCAGACTGATGGCAATCAGCGCGACCGCCAGGGTCACTAAGAAAAATACCGAGACGGTGGTCAAGCGAATGCCGGCGCGCAATGTCATCCTGGCGTCCCTTTGTAGGATTTTGACTGAGTTTAGCCCGCCCAGTGTATTTTGCTGTTGATTAAAAAATCATGAATCAGAGCTGTTTTTCAGTTGTGAATATGAGTTTTAATGACTTTTTTGTCATTTTTAGCTTGGCTGTTTGCTGAGATGGCCCGCCTTATTTGAAGGCTAGGATGCTGGTCAGCAAGTCAGTTGCAGCAATATCGCCGCTTTACCGTGGATGTTTTACCGTCATAACGCAATTCTGACTCCGACGCTATTGATCCACTGTTGGTAATTAAAGTCGTCGTCTTGCTCTGCAATGGTGGAGCGATTAACGCTGTATTCGCAGCGAAAATACAGGTCGGTATGATCGAACAGATCAACGGAATGCTGGTAACTGAGAAAGAACAGCCGGTCGCTACGAGTGTCCGTATACAAAGGGTCTGGGTTGTAGTGGGTTTTTTTATAGCGACCAGACAATGTCCAGCGATGATGTCGATAACCGTGTTTATAACTGGCTTTGACATAATACCCGCGAGTGGCGAGGTATTCGTCTTGATAACGATTGTCGAAACCATGCACGGCGAGTCGAGCCGACTGCTGCAGGCCGCGCCATAAAAAGTAGCCGCCAATGTCACTGGATTGACCGTCGTAGCCATCATAGCGAGCATCCTTAGGCGTTTTTTCGGTGAGCGACCACTGGCCACCAAAGCGATGATCACCGAGCCGACGTGTCAGCTCCAGCTTGCCACCGCGATAGGCCAGTACGTCATCGCCAGACAATTGATATTGGCTGTGAGAGAGTGTGGTTTTAAGGCGATAGTCGCCGAGGTAAAAGGCCACTGGCAATGAGTAACTGTGAATGCTGGTTTCCAGCTCGTTATTGTCGAACCATTCTTGAAAATAATCGACGATGACACTGGCGTCTGTGTACTCGGCATCGACAAACTCGTAAGCCAGAAAAATACCAGCTTGAGTTTGTACATCCTCTGACTCAT
Source organism: Bacterioplanes sanyensis (assembly GCF_002237535.1). Taxonomy (GTDB): domain Bacteria; phylum Pseudomonadota; class Gammaproteobacteria; order Pseudomonadales; family Oceanobacteraceae; genus Bacterioplanes; species Bacterioplanes sanyensis_A. The sequence goes on along the minus strand of NZ_CP022530.1, from coordinate 323,174 downwards.
AGTTATCGCTGTCGGCCGCACTGAGTATCTCGTCGGACTCCAGAAAAACGTTGTCGTTAAATCCACGGCTGATATCCATTTCAACCTCAAAGGGTTGTGCCAGGCTATGCCAAGACAACAATATAAATGGGATGGCTATAAGGTAACGATTCATATCATTCTCCAGACACGCCGACGTCTATATCGAAGATGGCGCCAGAAGTGTGGTGAGCACTTCTGGCGCCCGCATTCAATCAGCTACCAAAACGCTGTTGCAGCAGCTCACGGCGCTCTTCGCGGTTGAGTGCCTGTAATTCTTCCCGCAGTGCCAGCCGGTCTTCCTCGCTCAACTCAGAGATTTGCTCTCGAATGGCTTGTCGCTCCGCACGATGTTGCTCACGCATTTCCTGACGGTGCTCTTTAAACGCCGCTAGGCCTTCTTCGGTGGAAATATCGAAGCCCAGCTCAGCGGCTTTTTCAGCGCGGCGTTGCTCTCGGTATTCTTTAAAGGCATCGCGTCCTTCTTCGGTGCTGAGGTCATAACCCAGCTCTGCGGCGTGCTCGCGAATGCGCTCTTGGCGAGCTTCGGAGCGATTCCAACGCTCGGAGGCTTCGCCAGCAAAAGTGATTGGGCTGGTAACGGCCAATGCCAGTAACAAAGTTGAAGTCAGTTTTTTCATGCTGTGCTCCTACAGGCTGTCCACATTTGTGCAGCAGCCGTGCTGTTGGTGAATAATATGTCCAGCCAGATGCTAAAGGTTGGTCAGTTTTCCGTGACCGTCTTTGTCGCTGTGAACCCAGCTGGCTCACAGCGGCCGGTGTCACAAAGTGCTTACCGGACCTGGCATTGTTTTATGCCGCGACTGCGTGCATGGTGTTTAAACGTGGCGCTGGCGGATTGGTTGACAGGCGAGATGAAAAAAATAAATAAAATTTTAAATTGGGCGGTGGAACTGCTGCGGATGGATGATATTCAACGGCTTAGCCGCGAGGGAAAGTTCGCACGACTGGCTTTAGTCGCCGCCGGACTTAACATGGTCCTGACCAACAGTGCTTTGGCGCAGCAGCATCAGAGCGATCTTCAATCGGAGCAGGCAAGCCCGCTCGAATCGCCCCAGCCCCAGCCAACCCAGCTCGAATCACCCAAGCCTAAGTCACGATGGTATCTGCAGGCAGGGCTGACCCAAGAACGGCTGGAGACACAGTTAAATCAGCAGCGTTATGAGCTGGATGCACCCGGCGCCACTGCCTCTGTCGGTTTAATGCGTGGCGATTGGAATCTATTGTTTAGCGGTCAGCGTGTTGAGCAGCAACAGTCTGGGCAATGGGAGGTGGATTATTGGTCGCGACAATGGAGTGTGTATGTTGAATATTTGTTGGCTGGTCTTGTGCCTGGTTTTTCTAAGCCGCTGGAGCAAGATTATTGGCTCGGCGTTGCCTACAGCACTGGCCAAGGCAGTGAAGACTTAAGCCAAACCTTGCCGCAAGCGCTAGCCACGCAACAGCTGAGTTTCGAAGATGACCTTTGGTCGCTGGATATCGGCACGCACAAGGGCTGGGACAATGTGCAAGGTGTTGTACTGGCCGGTCTTGCGCGGCAATCCTCGCGCTATCAACAACGTCTGCGCGTGATGGGACGCCAATCGCCACTGCAACGAGTTGACACACAAGGTGATGACGTCAGCCTGTTGGCCAATGTCAGTATTCAGGCAGCCTACTTATGGAATCTGTCCGCGCAGTGGGATGCCAGAGCGGCGTTGGCACTGAGCCGCCGTTGGCGTCTGCGTGGCGAAGGCAGTGTGCAGGCGCACAGCTTTCGCCCGCATTCGCGCACACCGGTGCAACGACAGTCAGAGCAAAACGGTCAAGCTGCGGCGATCAGCTATCAAGATGTCAGTATGACGCTGTTTTATCGCCACTGGGATGTCGGTTTTAGTTGGCAGCGCAGCAGCGAGCAGGGCTGGCCCGACGGTTATCGGGCCATCAGTCTGGGCATTGCGTTTTAGACATTGAACATCAGTTTATGCGGCCCGAGCTGGCAATCTGTTGTCGATTTAAGGCCGGGGCGGTGGGCGGCGCTGACGATCAAACTGTTGCTTTAACCGCTGGCGCTGCGCTGGGTTAAGTTGTTGAAACTGACGATATTGGCGTTTCAGCTTTTGGCGTTTATGCGGCGGCAAATGCAAATACTGCTGCAATTGCTGCTGCGCCAGCTCCCGTTGTGCTTTGGGCAGGCGTTGGAAACGTTCAAAGCGTTGACGCGCTTTTTTCTTTTGCGCCGGGCTCAATTGATTCCAGCGTTCAGCGCCACGAATCAACTTGGCCCGCTTGTGATCGTCGAGGGAATCCCAGCGCTGCTCAAAGGGTTTGAGGGTGGTTTGCACATCCGCCGGCAATTGGCCGAACTCCTGCCCCCAGGCACCGTGACAACAGATCAGCAGTAGCGCGAGAAAGACTTTATTCAACATGGCTTGCCTCCTCGTTGCTGTGGGTCGTGGTGGTGTGCTGCTCGCTAACGTCATCACTGGCATCATGGTTTTCGTCATGCTCGCCGTCGGCTGGAATCATGCTGAGCGGATCAATGACCTCGCCTTCATGGTCTTCGCTGTCGGCCAGAAACAACAAAAATGCTTCGTCATCGATGGCGCTGGGCTCTGCGAATAGCGGATTCATTAACATGCCACTACCCACGATCAGCAGGCATATCCTGCTCCAATAGCCACAGCGCAAACTCCAAATCATCGGCCACATCAACGTCGTCATCACTCAGCTCTGCCAGGGTGGTGATGAAGTCTAAACCAGACAGCTGCGGAGCGGTTAATTCCTGTGAGCTGGGCGGCGATTGATTGATCGACCACCACAGCGGCATGGCCAGCAACACGCTGGCAGCAATGCCCCAGGCTGGCGTGGTCAAACGCTGACGACGGACAGGCAGTTCAATAACCCGATCGCTACAGGCTGCATTCAATGCGGCTTGGCGAGCCTGCGCCAATCGCTGCTCAGTGTCCGCTGGCAGCTGCTCGACGCTGCGATCAAGATGCTGATGCAGCTGTCGCTCTAGCTCACTCGGCTTCTTCATGTAACACCTGTTGCAGTTTCTTCAGTGCCCGGAAGTAATGGGTTTTGATACTTCCCGGCGAAATATTCAGCGCCGCGGCGGTTTCTTCCACCGACAGTCCTTCCCAGCTGCGCAGCAGAAAACACTGCTGTTGCTTGAGCGGCAATGCCTCAATGGCGGCCAGAGCACGCTTGCCCAGATGTTGCTGTTGCAAATACTCATCCGGCCCAAACTCAATCGCCTGGCTGTGTTGCTCGAGCCAGTTGTCATCGTCTTCACTGGTGGTCGGCTGGGGCGTAAACCAGCGCCGCCAGCGGCTTTGACTGCGATGAAAGTCGAGAATACTGTTCTGCAAAATGCGATAGAACAGCGCACGCCACTGCTGGCTTTGTTCGGTGCCTTGCCAGTGGCCGTAACTCTGGGCGAGTTTGATCATACTGTCTTGCACAATATCCAGCGCATCGGCTTCGTTCTTCACCGCCAGTTGTGCCATACGGAATGCTTTACGCTCCACCGCGGCGAGGAATTGATCCAGTGTCTGCACCCTTGAGTTATCTCCGCAGTCTGCTGTTACTCAGGCTGTTTCCGGTATAACGAGTGGCGCGGGAAATGGTTGACCGTGACAGCAATTATTTTTCCAGCATGTGATAACCCAACTTGGGGTCGAAGGTGAGTGGATAGCCGAGTACGCCACTCCAATATTGCGCTTGCTGGCTGACAAAATCACTGCCAATGAGTTGCTGATAGGCCTGCTGCCAGCGTTCGACTTGCTGTGCCGGTGTGTTGGCCGAAAACACCAGGTAGCTGGCCGATTGGCGAAAGGTGTGGGCGATTTTCAACTCCTCGACAGCAATGCCCTGTGTCGCTGCCAGAATCGGCGCTTCGATGTCAGACGAAATCCAACCATCGGTGCGGCCGCTGTGCATCATTCGCAGGCCTTGGACATGACTGCGGGTTTGTTCGATTTTGCTGCCTTGTTGTTGCCAAAAATCGACCCGCCAGTCACCGCGAGTGCCGCTTAGGGTCAGTGACAGTATGTCTGTGCCGTTAGTCAGCGCTAACTCATATTGCTGGCGCACCCAGATAACATGACGGCGCGTGATTACCGGCCCGATAAAGTGCCAGCCCAAGGCCTCGCGTTCTGCGGTACGGCCGATGGTAAAGGCCAATACGGGCGTCTCGCTGTGCTGCAAAAGGTGAATCACCCGCGCTGGCGGCAGCACTTCGATGTTGGTGCTCGGGGCCAGTTGTTGCCGTAAGGCTTCCACCAGCTCCGTGGTGGTGCCAGTAAATGTGCCATTCAGGCGATAGTTGGTGGGGGGTTCTTCCAGGCTGATGATACGCAAGGCATGGCTTTGCAGCGTCGTGAACAGCAACAGAAAGGCAACTAACCGCAGCATGCCGTCCTCCATTGAAAACTGTCTCCAACTTAGCCGATCCACACTGCAGACACAAAAAAGCCGCAGTCTCAGCTGCGGCTTTGGTGCTATCACCAGGGTGAGGCTGGACAGTTTACAGCAAGCTGTTGACTGCCTCGACCACGGCGTCTGTGGTGATGCCAAACTCTTTGAACAAATCGCCAGCTGGCGCCGACTCACCAAAGGTATCCATACCAATGATCTTGCCGTTGAGGCCAACAAACTTGTACCAGAAATCTTTGTGCAGTGCTTCTACCGCGACACGTGCGCTCACGCTCGCAGGCAGTACCGACTCAATGTAAGCAGCATCTTGCTTGCAGAACACTTCAGCCGACGGCATAGACACCACACGTACCTGCTTACCAGCCAGCTGCTCAGCTGCTTCTATGGCCAGATTTACTTCCGAGCCAGTGGCAATGATGATGGCATCAGGGGTGCCCGTTTGTGGGTTAACAGCGTCGCGCAGAATGTAGCCACCCTTGGCGATATTGGCCACTTTCTCAGCACTGCGTGGCTGATGCTTCAAGCCCTGACGGGAGAAAATCAGCGCGCTTGGGCCATCTGTGCGTTCAATGGCGGCTTTCCAGCAGGTTGCTGACTCAACGGTGTCGCAAGGACGCCAGGTTTCCAGGTTAGGTGTGTTGCGCAAGTTAGCAACCTGCTCAACCGGCTGGTGAGTGGGGCCGTCTTCGCCCAAACCGATGGAATCGTGGGTGTACACGAAGATGCTGCGTTGCTTCATCAAGGCAGCCATACGCACGGCATTGCGAGCGTATTCCATAAACATCAGGAAGGTAGCGCCGTAGGGGACAAAGCCTTTGTGCAAGGCGATGCCGTTCATCATGGCGCTCATGCCAAATTCACGCACGCCGTAAAACAGGTAGTTGCCCGAGGCGTCGATGTCGCTTACGCCTTTGGCATCTTTCCACAAGGTCAGGTTAGAGCCAGCCAAGTCGGCAGAACCACCAAGGAACTCAGGCAGCATAGGGCCAAAAGCGTTGAGGGTGTTTTGCGACGCTTTACGTGATGCGACCTCTTCCCCTTTGGCTTGGCACTCTTCAATGTAAGCTTGGGCTTGGGCCGCGAAATCAGCTGGCAAGTCGCCAGCCATACGGCGTTTAAACTCAGCCGCCAATTCTGGGTGCGCTTGCGCATAGGCATCAAACTTGTCATTCCAGTTTTGCTCAGCTGCTGCGCCTTTTTCTTTCGCGCTCCAGCCCTGGTACACGTCTTCAGGAACTTCAAACGCACCGTGTGTCCAGCCCAGACGCTCGCGTGTTAAGGCAATTTCATCGTCGCCCAGCGGTGCGCCGTGACATTCTTCTTTGCCTTCTTTATTAGGCGAGCCGAAACCAATAATGGTTTTGCAGCAGATCAGCGTTGGCTGCTCGCTATTGGCGCGGGCCGTGTCGATGGCTTGTTTGATTTCTTCTGGATCGTGGCCGTTAACGCGAGGAATTACCTGCCAACCGTAAGATTCAAAGCGCTTAACCGTGTCGTCTGTAAACCAGCCTTCCACTTCGCCGTCGATGGAAATGCCATTGTCATCGTAGAAGGCGATCAGTTTGCCCAAGCCCAAGGTGCCGGCTAGAGAACAGGCTTCATGGGAAATACCTTCCATCATGCAGCCGTCGCCCATAAACACATAGGTGTTGTGGTCAACGATATCGTGGCCATCGCGGTTGAACTGGGCAGCCAGTACTTTTTCAGCTACGGCCATGCCGACACCGTTAGCGATGCCTTGGCCCAGCGGACCAGTGGTGGTCTCGATGCCAGGGGCATAGCCATACTCAGGATGGCCTGGTGTTTTTGAATGCAGCTGACGGAAGTTTTTCAGATCATCAATGGTCAGATCGTAACCGGCCAAATGCAGCAGTGAATAAATCAGCATGGAGCCGTGACCATTGGACAGCACAAAGCGGTCGCGATCAGCCCATTCTGGATTATTGGGGTTATGTTTGAGGTAGTCGTTCCACAGGACTTCGGCAATATCAGCCATGCCCATTGGGGCACCGGGGTGGCCGGATTTGGCTTTCTGAACGGCGTCCATACTCAAAGCGCGAATGGCATTGGCCAGTTCGGAACGGGTGGTCATGTAACGACTCCTGCAATCATGGTGATTGGTTGATTAGATAAGAGGCTGTCACGGCCCACACCGCTACCCCTATTCAGAGGCGCGCTATTGTCTCTCAGAATGGCCTTGGCGGCAACGCGGGTACTGTGTTTACTTGGGGCGCTGTTGCATGAAAGGGTTACAGGAGTTTGGGCCGGTTACATAAACTCAGTGTGGTTGGATAAAGAAACGGTGCCGCGTGAACTGGGGTTACGATTTGTGTCGCGACGGTAATGTTATGAGCCAGTCGGCGCTTATTTGCGTCATAAAATTACTTAGTGGCGCCCCATGTCGGTGCCTTGATACGACATATATGACAAGTTTTTTACTAGTGCTGGCTAAATACTATACAGTAGGTACAATCCGCGCAGAAACAAACCATAACAATGTTTGACAACCTAGCGATACCAATCAGCTAGGCTATCAAAGAAGCACCAGCACAGCGGAGATGACACAGGCATGAAAAAACTGTTTGCAATGACGGCCCTGATCCTGGCTTGCCATGCACAGGCAGACAACAAGTTGTTCCTGTTTACGGAGCAGTTCCCGCCCTACAACATGACCTTGGATGGTCGTCCGTTTGCGCATGATGCCGAGGAAATCGGCGGCCTGTGTACCGACATGGTGAAAGAGATTATTCAAAAAGTTCCTTACGAAGTGAAAATCAAACTACGTAACTGGAGCTTTGGTTTGGACCGTGTTAAGCGCAAGCCGAATCACGGTATTTATTGTGCCGCCCGTACGGAAGAACGTGAAGCCTGGTTTGAGTGGGTGGGCCCGCTGACCAACATTGGTTGGACGCTGTTCTCGCAGCCGGAGTCCAACATTACGCTGAACTCGTTAGCCGATGCGAAAAAGTACGAAATCGGTGGTTACAAAGGCGATGTCATGACCAACTACTTGTTGGAGCAAGGCTTTAACGTCTCGGTGATCAATAACGACGCGCTGAATCCACGTCGCTTGCAGCTCGGTCAGATCGATCTTTGGGTATCCGATGAGCTGGCTGGCCCATACACTGCGTCGGATGCGGTCAATATGGACCCACGTAAAGTACTGACGTTTAAAAACACGCCGCTGTACTTGGCGCTGAACAAAGACACCGATCCTAAAATGGTGGCGGCGCTGCAAAAAGCCGCGCAAGAGCTGATCGCTGACGGTACTTTTGCTGCTATTGAGAACTTGTACGGTCGTTAATTCGGCCGCATTAACCGGCTTAGTCGTCGACTGAGCCGGTCTTTCCTCACTACTTTCCCCAGATTTTCTGCCTTCCTAACGTGCTTTTATCCTGCCCTGGGTTTTGGCTTTGCTGTTAAAGACTGAGCGGACTTAGCCGCGCTGAAGTTCGTACACACACATGTTGACGGTGGACGCTAGATTCAGCGACTCAATTCGCCCTTGCCCGGCGATGGTAAATGCTTGCGCTGCAGCCAATGCATCACGCGGCACCCCGCGCGCTTCATTGCCAAAGATCAGACAATCGCACCGATGAAAGTCGTTATGAGTGACTGCAGCTCCTTGCATATCCAAATATCCCAGCGACTGAAAGCGCTGGGGTAACGACTCCAGGCTGACATCTTGCTCTATCGGCACATGAAAGGTGGCTCCCATGCTGGCACGTAACACCTTGCTATTGAACGGATCGACGCTGCCTGGGCTCAATAAACAGCGAAAGCCACCAAACCAGGCCAGGGTGCGTAATATCGTACCGAGGTTGCCCGGATCCTGAATTTGGTACAAATACACCGCGCGCTCAGTTGCAACCTTGGGTTGAATCGCGTCCATGGGCACGACAGCGACAATGCCTTGCGGAGTCTTGGTTTCCGACAGCTGTTTCATTTGCCGCTCACTGATCAAGTGCTTGCGCCAGTCGCCTGGCCAGTCCTGATAGTGCTCGGTAATCCACAGTTCGGCATTGGCCAGTGCTGGATTGTGCTGGCGGGCTTTGTCCAGCTCTTGAATAAGGTGTTCACCTTCGAGCAAAAAAGCACGCGACTGTTGGCGATACTTTTTCTGCTGCAGTTTTTTAACGTCGTCGAATTTCATACGGCCCCCGGCAATTGGCGCGAGTATAGCGCTGCGCTATGCACTGTCCAGCGGCGCTTATGACTGACGTCGCAGTGCGCTGTGAAATAGCAACAACGCGCTATCGACCAAGGTTTCAACCGGCGTGTTATAGCCACTTTGCAGCCAATGCGTGGTCATTTGCCGAATCGCCCCGACCAACCCCATGGCCAGATACAAATCGTGCTCTGTTGGCGGTTGCTGGTGTGCCGACAGCCTTTGTGCAGTGTGCAGCACCAGTTTGGCAAAGCTGCGGATGTAGCTGTGATAGTGCTGATCCATGGAGTCACTGACGCCCTCCAACTCGATCATGCAGATTCGTGCGATGCGCTCATCGCGCATGTATTGAAAGAACTGCTGCAAGGTACGGCGAAACAACAGCGTTGCGTCGGTCGTCGCAGCGGCAGGCTGAACGCTGGCGTACACCTGCTGATACAGGCGATCCATACAGTCGCTATAAACGGCGCGCAATAACCTCTCAAGGCTGCCAAATTCGCGGTAGAAATAGCGGTCGGTGAGTTTTGCCTCGCGGCACAGGCCTCGCACCGTGGTGTGGCGAAAACCGTGACGCCCAAATAGCTCAATACCGGCGGCAATCAACTGCTGCTGTTGTTGCTGACGACGCTGGGCTTGGCTTAAGCCGGCGTAGCGACGACGCGGCGCAGAGGGCTCGCAGATGCCAGCCGTTGCGCTGTTGTTGGCGACAGTGTTGGGGGCGCTGGTGTCGTTGTCTGTGCGCTGGTCGCTTGATCGGGGGGTTGGCGGAATCGGACTCATAATAGTATTTGACGACACGTGTCGTCACAAATAGAGTGGAGTTTTCTATCATCAGATAAGCGCAGAATAATAACAATGCCTTGGACCAACACCGGAGGCTCTATTGCGGGAATCACCACGACAGGGCAAGCAGGCCTTGCTGGATAAATAAAACATCCAAATTGTCGGTAGCCTTGCTGTGACGTGGCTTGCCAGTGTGCGATTACAAGTCGATGTGCTAGGCAGGCTAGCACTCAATTCTTGTGGCGACAGATGAAAATAACCATTCAAAAAGAGGTTGCAGCGTGTATACCGTCATCATTATTGGCAGCGGCTTTGGCGGTCAGTGTGCCGCGATCAACTTGAAGCGCCGTGGCATTGACGATTTTTTAATTCTGGAACGACGTGAGTTCATGGGCGGGACCTGGGCACAAAACTCATACCCAGGAGCGGCGGTGGACGTGCAGTCGCCGTTGTATTCGATTGAGTCGGAGCCTTACGACTGGTCACAAATGTTTGCCGAGCAAGATGAACTGCGTGAATACACCGACCACGTTATCGACAAACACCAATTACGCCAGTGCACGCAAACCAATACCAATGTGCAGCAAATACGTTGGCATGAGGAGCGCCAGTGCTGGTGCATTGCCACGCAGCACCCACA